>NZ_JBIURH010000196.1:0-1042 GCF_044740765.1 Kitasatospora sp. NPDC088346 | reverse complement strand
GCGGCGTCGGATGTCGGCGACGAGAGGCGAGTCGGTGAACGCTTCGGCGACGAGGGCGAGGCGGGTGGTCTCGGCGCGGAGGTCGGGCGGGCTGGCGGGCGGCGTGTGGCCACCGGTGGTGGGGTACGGGTAGCGCAGTCCTGCGGCCGCGGCCTCGAGTGCGGCCGCGAGCACGGCGGCCTCGACCGTCGCGGCGGTGCGCCGCGGGTCGAGGCGGGCCGCGCGACAGGCTGCGGCGGCCCACTCGGGTACCGCGGGGTGGAGGTGCACGCGGAGGGCCAGCTGTCCGTCACGGATCTCGATGACCCGCCGGTAGAGCGCGAACTCGGGGTCGGCCGAGAGGCCGTCGTGGCGGTCACGGGTGCCGGGCGGATCCAGGGCGATCTCGGGGCGGACCGCGTACAGGGCCGACCAGAGCGGGCCGATCCGGCGGTGGTCACGCCGGGCGCGCAGACGGCGGACCGGATCCGCCATCCGGTCCCCCCATGCGGTGAGGGTCATCCCGCCGATGATCAGCACGAGGGTGGCCAGCGCGGCGGATGCCGAGCACAGGCCGCGGTCCTGACGGCCCGTACGGAATCCCGAGACGAGGGGGATGACGCTCAGGGCGGACCAGAGCAGGCCGCAGGCGCCGGAGGCGGCGACCAGCCGCAGTCCCGTCCGCAGGAGCCCCGGCCCGAGCGAGCGCGCCGAACGGTGCATCACCACGGTGAACAGCCCGACGCACCAGAGGCTGTGGGCGGTGAAGAGCATGTTGTAGCACGTCAGTTCAGCCCTGCCGTCCTCCTCGACGGCCAGCATCGCGCCCTCCGCCACCACCCCGGCTGCCCGATACAGGGCGGCGCTGGCCGCCATCACCAGCGCCGAGCCGGCGGCCTGCCACCGCGCCCATGAACGGGTACGGCGACCGGGGCGTACGGCGAACGCCAGCAGGACGAGGTAGCACTCGGCCGCGAGCCTGAGCTCGGCGCACAGCAGTGGCACCAGGGTGCCGAGCGTCTCGCGTCCTGGGATGTCCGGGCTCTGGGAGAGCGGCAGCAGG
>NZ_JBIURH010000195.1:0-1067 GCF_044740765.1 Kitasatospora sp. NPDC088346 | reverse complement strand
GGGTAGAGCGGGTACTTCTCGGCCAGGGCGGTGACGCGGGCCTTGAGTGCGGTGGCCTTGGCGTCGTCGAAGGCGGGGAGGAGGGCCTGGGCGATGACGTCGGCGACCTCGCGGAAGTCCTCGGCCTGGAAGCCGCGGGTGGCGAGGGCGGGGGTGCCGATCCGCAGGCCGGAGGTGACCATCGGGGGGCGGGGGTCGTTGGGGACGGCGTTGCGGTTGACGGTGATGCCGACCTCGTGGAGGCGGTCCTCGGCCTGCTGGCCGTCGAGTTCGCTGTGGCGCAGGTCGACCAGGACCAGGTGGACGTCGGTGCCGCCGGAGAGCACGGAGACGCCGGCCTCGGTGGCGTCGGTCTGGAGCAGGCGTTCGGCGAGGATCTTGGCGCCGTCCAGGGTGCGCTGCTGGCGCTCCTTGAACTCCTCGGAGGCGGCGATCTTGAAGGCGACGGCCTTGCCGGCGATCACGTGTTCCAGGGGGCCGCCCTGCTGGCCGGGGAAGACCGCGGAGTTGATCTTCTTGGCGTATTCGGCCTTGGAGAGGATGACGCCGCCGCGGGGGCCGCCGAGGGTCTTGTGGGTGGTGGTGGTGACGACGTCGGCGTAGGGCACCGGGGAGGGGTGCAGGCCGGCGGCGACCAGGCCGGCGAAGTGGGCCATGTCGACCATGAGCAGGGCGCCGACGGCGTCGGCGATGCGGCGGAACTCGGCGAAGTCCAGCTGGCGGGGGTAGGCGGACCAGCCGGCGATGATGAGCTTGGGCTGGTGTTCCTTGGCGAGGCGCTCGACCTCGGCCATGTCGACGACGCCGGTCTCGTCGACGTGGTAGGCGGCGACGTTGTAGAGCTTGCCGGAGAAGTTGATCTTCATGCCGTGGGTCAGGTGGCCGCCGTGGGCCAGGCTCAGGCCCAGGATGGTGTCGCCCGGCTGGATCAGGGCGAACATCGCGGCCGCGTTGGCCTGCGCGCCGGAGTGCGGCTGGACGTTGGCGTGCTCGGCGCCGAACAGCTCCTTGATGCGGTCGATCGCGATCTGCTCGACCACGTCGACGTGCTCGCAGCCGCCGTAGTA
>NZ_JBIURH010000194.1:0-1093 GCF_044740765.1 Kitasatospora sp. NPDC088346 | reverse complement strand
CGACGACGATCTTCGCCGAGGTGGTGGCGCGGCTGGGGGCGGCCGCGTTAGAGCTTGCGAAGTCCACTGAGGACCCTTTCGAGCAGCGTGACGTCGGGCTGGTTGCCGGATTCGCCGCCGGCAGCGGGCTGGTGGATGGTCACGAGACCGGCCTCGGCCAGGTCGGCGACGAGGATCCGCGCCACCCCCAGGGGGATGGTGAGCAGGGCGGAGACCTCGGCGATGGACTTGACCTCGGTGCACAGGGAGCAGATCCGCTGGTGCTCCGGCAGCAGTCCGGCCAGCCGGGCCGGCTCCACGCTGGCGGAGACCAGGGCCTCCAGCGCGAGCTCGTACCGGGGCCGGGTGCGGCCGCCGGTCATCGCGAACGGGCGGATCAGCGGGCCGGAGTCCTGGCCGTCGTCGTCGTGCTGCCCGAAGTCCTCCTGGTACCGGGCCTCGTCCCGTTCGGGGAAGGCCTCGGGCCCCGGGTAGTCCTGGTAGCCGTCCTCGGGCCGGGCGTACTGCCCGGGTTCCCGGTACGGCGGCCGGGGATCCTGGTAGGGCTGCTGGCCGTACTGCTGCTGGGCGGCCTGCTGGGGCGGCGCGAAGTACTGCTGCTGCTGCGGCGGGTACTGGTGGCCGTGGCCGACGCCGGGCGCGCCGAAGGCGTCATGGCCGGTGCCGGGGTACGGGACGCCGTACTGGCCGCTGCGGTCGTCGGGCGGTGTCACGGTTCCTCTCCTCACAGGGTGCGGCGGTGCGGTGCTGGCCCGGGACAGCTGCGCCCCGAGCCGGTGGTGCGAAGGCCGTACAACGCCCGAACCCGGGTCCTTCACTGAACACCGTAGGCGGTGGCCGACGGTGTCCGGGAGGGACCCGGGACGGGCAATGAGGTCTTTCGAATACCAGGACGGTATCCGACGAACCGTCAGTGCAGGAGACTGCCCTGGAGTTCCGCGCGGAGTGCGGGGGTGAGGACGGCTCCGGCACGGTCGACGAGGAGGGCCATTTCGTAGCCCACGAGACCGATGTCGGAGTCGGGGGAGGCGAGGACGGCGAGCGAGGAGCCGTCGCTGATGGCCATCAGGAAGAGGAAGCCGCGCTCCATCTC
>NZ_JBIURH010000193.1:0-1103 GCF_044740765.1 Kitasatospora sp. NPDC088346 | reverse complement strand
CTAGGCCGGGTATCGGGTCGTGATCAATCCGCGGGATTCGTCCTCACAATGAAGGCCGATCCGGTAGACCGTACTTCGTGACACGTGTGCAACTGACCGATGCAGAGTGGGAGTTCATCGAGCCGTACTTGCCTATCGGCGAGTACGGCCCGTACCCGGAGCGGCTGCGGCAGCAGTTCGAGGGCGTGATCTGGCGGTTCAAGACGGGCGGGCAGTGGCGGGAGATGCCGGCGGAGTTCGGAGCGTGGTCGACCGTCTCCAACCGCTTCCGACAGTGGCGTGACGCCGGTGTCTTCGAAGCCCTGCTGGAAGGCGCGATCGCGGAGGCCGCAAAGCGGGGCGAGGTGGACCTGTCGCTGGTCAGCGTGGATTCCACCACCGTTCGGGCTCACCACGACGCCGCCGGGATGCACCTGGGCCCCGACGCCCTGGAGGCCCTGGAGAAGGCCGCCGGCGAGGCGGAGAAGGCCCGACAAAAAGGGGCGGCCAGGAAGAACAAGACGGACAGGACGCCGCAAATGATCCAGAACGCGAAGAGCGACGACGCGCCCGGCGGCGGCGCAAGCTCCGCCTGAAGGCCGCACTGCTCGGACGCTCCAGGGGTGGACAGACCAGCAAGATCCACGTTGCCGGTGAGCGCAAGTGCCGACCGCTGGCGTTCGTGCTGACCGAGGGGCAGGCCGCCGACAGCCCGCAGTTCATCCCCGTGCTCAAGAAATTACGGGTCCGTGGGCCGGTCGGCCGTCCCCGCACCCGGCCGGACGCCGTCGCCGGCGACAAGGCCTACTCCTCCCGCGGCAACCGCGCCCACCTGCGCAAACGGCACATCAAGGCCGTCATCCCGGAAAAGCGGGACCAGGCCGCCAACCGTAAGAAGAAGGGCAGCAACGGCGGTCGGCCCGTCGGCTACGACGCCGAGCTCTACAAGGCTCGGAACACCGTCGAGCGACTGATCAACAAGCTGAAGGCCTGGCGAGGCATCGCCACCCGGTACGACAAGAAGCCCGAGAGCTACCTCGCCGGCCTCCACCTCCGCGCCTCGATGATCTGGATCAAGGACCTCACCAAAGCCCATCCTTGATCGCGACCAAATACGCCCCCTA
>NZ_JBIURH010000192.1:0-1119 GCF_044740765.1 Kitasatospora sp. NPDC088346 | reverse complement strand
GGACTTCGACCTCTTCCGGCTCAGCGAGGAGCACGAGATGCTCCGTGAGGCGGTGCGTTCGTTGGCGGAGGCGAAGATCGCTCCGTTCGCGGCGGAGGTGGACGAGCAGGGGCGGTTCCCGCAGGAGGCGCTGGAGGCGTTGCAGGGCAACGATCTGCATGCGGTGCACGTGCCGGAGGAGTACGGGGGTGCGGGGGCGGACGCGCTGGCGACGGTGCTGGTGATCGAGGAGGTGGCGCGGGTGTGTGCGTCGTCGTCGTTGATTCCGGCGGTCAACAAGCTGGGTTCGCTGCCGGTGCAGTTGTCGGGTTCGGAGGAGTTGAAGGCGAAGTACCTGGGGGCGTTGGCGCGGGGTGAGGGGATGTTCTCGTACTGCCTGTCGGAGCCGGAGGCGGGTTCGGACGCGGCGGGGATGCGGACCCGGGCGGTGCGGGACGGTGATTTCTGGGTGCTGAACGGTGTGAAGCGGTGGATCACCAATGCCGGGGTGTCGGAGTTCTACACGGTGATGGCGGTGACGGATCCGTCGTTGCGGTCGAAGGGGATTTCGGCGTTCGTGGTGGAGAAGGGCGACGCGGGGGTGTCGTTCGGTGCGCCGGAGAAGAAGTTGGGGATCAAGGGGTCGCCGACGCGTGAGGTGTACTTCGACAATGTGCGGATTCCGGCGGATCGGATGATCGGTGCGGAGGGGACGGGGTTCGCGACGGCGATGCGGACGCTGGACCACACCCGGGTGACGATCGCGGCGCAGGCGATCGGTGTGGCGCAGGGTGCGCTGGACTACGCGAAGGGGTACGTGAAGGAGCGCAAGCAGTTCGGGAAGGCGATCGCGGAGTTCCAGGGTGTGCAGTTCATGCTGGCGGACATGGCGATGAAGCTGGAGGCGGCGCGGCAGTTGACGTATGCGGCGGCGGCGAAGTCGCAGCGTACGGATGCCGATCTGACGTTCTTCGGGGCGGCGGCGAAGTGTTTCGCGTCGGACGTGGCGATGGAGGTGACCACGGACGCGGTGCAGTTGCTGGGTGGGTACGGGTACACCCGGGACTATCCGGTGGAGCGGATGATGCGGGACGCGAAGATCACGCAGATCTACGAGGGCACCAACCAGGTGCAGCGCAT
>NZ_JBIURH010000191.1:0-1128 GCF_044740765.1 Kitasatospora sp. NPDC088346 | reverse complement strand
CTTGTGCTTTAACGTCTCGACGCTCAGGTGGCAGACCTGATCAGAGCTTCAGAGGCCCGTAGGTGCCGTTCGCGAAGGTGAAGACGGTCGGCTCGCTGTCGTACTCCTCGCGGAAGTATCCGCCGTAGCCGGGTTCCTCGATATGGGGTGCCAGCAGGTCAAGGATGGTGACGAGCTCGCCCATCTCGTCGTCGAGCCAGCAGTTGCGGCTGAACAGCCCCCACGCGAAGAGCTCTCGTCCGGCCGCGAAGCCGCGGGACTGACGCCGCAGGGAAGCGAAGTCTCCCCCGGGCAGGCCGCCGTCCGGGTCCGGAGCGAGGACCGGGTATGAGTGCTCCTCCGGGTCGAGCGTGGTGGGACGCACGGTGGTCAGGCCGAGGTGCCATCGCAGGGCGTTCAGAACCGCGTCGGGGGTGTCGTCCCGGAGGAAACAGGTGAAGACGACTTCGAAGTGGAGGCTCACGGGAGCGCATTCTGCCCGGCGGGGCCGACAACCCGGGACCCGTTACCTTGCAGTCTGGCGTGATCGCGTTCAACCACGGTCTCCGGGCGCCGGACGGTCTTGCCGACGTCGTAGCGGGTGGCCGGTCGCTGGTTCTTCGATCCGAGCGGTCTGCCGGGGCCCGGCCGTGAGGGTTTCGGCGCACGGGCCGGGCAGGGCAACACCGGGCGGAGGTTTCTGAACCCGCGGCGGACCCGGGCCGGGGTGAGCCTGTTCGGTTCCATCGGTCGCTCCCAGGGCCGGCGGACGTCCTCGGCGAGCGGCCGGGTGAGGCGGAGCTGGGTGTGCGCGACGATGACCAGCCACGTCCACCGGTCGGCCGCTGCCGGGGTGCGGAGCTTCGGTCGGGTCCAGCCGAGGGTCTGCTTGATCATGCGGAACGTGTGCTCCAGGTCGAAGCGCCGCAGGAACGCCTGCCAGCGCAGATCGACGCCGGCATCGGTCAGTCCGGTGGCGGAGGACCACAGCCACAGCGGCAGCGGGTCTCCGCCGCCGGGCAGGCGGTCCACCTCAAGACGAATCAACGTCCCTTCGATGATGGGGAGTTCGCCGTCGTGGTCGATCCAGGCGGAGCGAGTGGTGAGCCGGGGATGGAGGCGGTCCCACGACGTTGCCTTCGCGGTGCC
>NZ_JBIURH010000190.1:0-1176 GCF_044740765.1 Kitasatospora sp. NPDC088346 | reverse complement strand
ACCTCCGGATCAGCCGACACCACCTCCAGGAACCGCACCAACCGCGCCACCAACACCTCGACCGTCGAACGGTCGAACAGCTCCGAGGCGTACTCGACACTGCCCGAGAGGCCGGCGCCGCCCTCGTCCGAGAAGGTGAACGACAGGTCGAACTTGGCTCCCTCGCCGATCTCGGCGACCGGTTCGGCGTCGAGGCCCGGCAGGTCGAGCGTCCCGACCGCGACGGCGCTCTCGGCGAAGTTCAGCATCACCTGGAACAGCGGGTGCCGGTTCATCGTGCGGACCGGGTTGAGCACCTCCACCAGCCGCTCGAACGGCACGTCCTGGTGCGCGAACGCCGCCAGGTCCGCATCCCGGGCACGCCCGACCAGCTCCCGGAACGTCGGATCACCCGACACGTCCGTCCGCAGCACCAACGTGTTCACGAAGAAGCCGACCAGGTCGTCCAGCGCCTCGTCCGTACGGCCCGCGATCGGCGTCCCGAACGGGATGTCCGAACCCGCGCCCAACCGGGACAGCAGCGCCGCCACCGCCGCCTGCACCACCATGAACACCGTCGCCCCGCACTCCCGGGCCAGAGCGCTCGTCGCACGCCGGGCCTCCTGGCCCAGCCGGAACTCCACGGTCTCCCCCTGGTGTCCGGACTCCGCCGGCCTCGGCCGGTCGGTCGGCAGCGCCAGCTCGGCGGGAAGGTCCGCGAGAGCGGAGCGCCAAAAGTCCAGCTGGGCGGTGATCAGGCTGTCCGGGTCGGACTCCTCACCCAACAGCTCCCGCTGCCACAGCGTGTAGTCCGCGTACTGCACCGGCAGGCCGTCCCACTCGGGTGCCCGGCCCTCCGTGCGGGCGGCGTACGCGGTGCGCAGATCGTGGGAGAGCGGCACCAGCGACCAGCCGTCGGCGACGATGTGGTGCAGCACCAGCATCAGCACGTACTCGTCGGCGTCCGCCTCGAACAGCCAGGCACGCAGCGGGAGTTCGGACGTCACGTCGAAGGCGTGGCCGGCCGCCGCGGCGACCGCGGCCTCGTCGGCGCCGACCACCACCTCCAGCACCTCGCCGACCTCCGCCGGCGCCAGCACCTGCTGGAACGGGACGCCGTCGGCCTCCGGGAACACCGTCCGCAGGCTCTCGTGCCGCTCGACCAGATCCCGCAGCGCCAGCCGCAGCGCGCCCACG
>NZ_JBIURH010000189.1:0-1189 GCF_044740765.1 Kitasatospora sp. NPDC088346 | reverse complement strand
GGTGACGGGCGACCAGACCGCCCAGCATGCCCGAGGCGCCGGTGACCAGCACCGTGCCCGCAGCACCGAACACCGGCGCCGCGTCGACGGCCGCCGACGCCCGGGTCAGACGCGGCACCTGCACGGCACCCGCACGGACCGCGAGCTCCGGCTCGCCGGCCGCGAGGGCGGCGGAGAGGGCCTCACGGGAGAAGTCACCGCCGTCGACGTCCAGCAGGACCAGCCGCTCGGGGTTCTCCCCCTGGGCGGAGCGCACCAGGCCCCAGACCGGCGCGTGCACCAGGTCCTCGACGTCGGCACCGACGGCGCCACGGGTCACCAGGACGAGCCGCGAGTCGGCGAACCGGTCGTCGGCCAGCCACTCCTGCACCACACCCAGCACCACGTGCAGCGCGACCCGGACGGCCGACGCCAGGTCGTCCGCGCCGGCGACCGGCTCCAACGTCAGGAACACCGCGTCCGGGACGGCCGCGCCGCCCTCGACCGCCACGCCCAGCGCCGCCAGGTCCGGGTACGGCTGAGCACCGAAGCCCTCGCCACCGAGCACGGCCCAGCGGCCCGCCGAGGCGGCGGCCGACACCGGCAGCGGCGTCCACTCCACACGGTGCAGCGAGTCGACGAAGCCGCCGCGCGCGCTGCGCACCTGGTCCTCGGAGACCTCGCGGGACACCAGGGTCTCGACGGCGGCCACCGGGCGACCGGTCTCGTCCGCCAGGAGCAGCGAGGCCGCGTCCTGGCTGGTCTCGGAGAGGCGCAGGCGCAGGGCGTTCGCTCCGGCGGCGTAGAGGGTCACGCCGTTCCAGGAGAACGGGATCCGGGCCTGGCGGGGGCCGTCGGCCGTCGCGCCGTCGGCGATGTCGAGGCCGAGGGCGTGCAGCGCGGCATCGAGCAGCGCGGGGTGCAGGCCGTACTGCTCGGCGTCCTCGTGGGCGTCCTCGGGCAGTCGGATCTCGGCGTAGGTGTCACCGTCGTGGCGCCACGCGGCGCGCAGGCCCCGGAACACCGGCCCGTAGCCGAACCCGGCCGCGGCCAGCCGCTCGTACAGATCGTCGACCGCCACCGGGACGGCACCGCTCGGCGGCCACTCCACCAGATCGAACGAGGGCACGGCAGCCGAGCTGCTGGGCGCCAGCGAACCGGTGGCGTGCCGCGTCCACGGCTCGTCCGCCGCCGCATCCTCCGGACGCGA
>NZ_JBIURH010000188.1:0-1249 GCF_044740765.1 Kitasatospora sp. NPDC088346 | reverse complement strand
CCCCTTGGAACTGGACAGCGGGTGCTTACGCTGCGGGGGTGAAGTCGTGCTGCAGTCTGGCTCGGGTTTCGAGTGGGGTGAGGTACCCGAACTCGGGGTGTCTGCGGAGCCTGGTGCGGTTGTACTCGACCTCGATGAAGCGGAAGACGTCGGCGCGGGCCGCTTCGCGGCTGTCCCAGACGGTGGTGCCGATCTCCGCTTTGAGCAGTCCGAAGAAGCTCTCGGCTGCGGCGTTATCGTAGCATATGCCGGTTCTTCCCATGCTCTGCCTCAGGTTCAACTTCCTTATCTCGCTGCGGAATTCGCCACTCGTGTACTCGCTCCCGCGGTCGGTGTGCATGATGCAGCCGGGCTGCAGACCGCCGCGGCCGGCGGCCATGCGCAGGGCATCGGTGACCAGCTCAGCCCGGTGGTGGTCGGCCATCGCGTACCCGATCACCTCGCGGGTCGCCAGGTCGATGACCGTCGCCAAGTACCACCAGCCCTCGATGGTCGGCAGATAGGTGATGTCGCCGACCAGCTTCGTGCCGGCCCGAGCGGCGGTGAAGTCGCGGCCGACCAGGTCCGGGGCCGGGGCGGCCGCGGTGTCCTGCTTCGTCAGGTGGCGACGTCTGCGGCGGGTCACGCCGCGGATGTCGCGCTCGCGCATGATCCGCTCGACCTTCTTCCGGTTGATCGCACGGCCGCCCCGCCGCAGTGCGGCGTGCACGCGCGGGGCGCCGTAGGCTCCGCGTGAGGAGGCGTGGATCTCCCTTATCTCCTGGGCGAGTTCGTCCTCGGCCCGCTGCCGCTCGGCGGCGGCCGGCCGACCGGCGAGCCAGGCGTAGTAACTGGCGCGCGGGAGCTTCAGAACCCGGCACAACAGCGCGACGCTGAAGCCGTCGGGCCTGTCCTCGGCGGCCCTCTCCGCGTCGATGAAGCGGCACAACGTGCCTACTTCATCGTCTCCTTCGCGAAGAAGGCCGCGGCTTTTTTCAAGATCTCGATCGTCTGCTGCTGTTCCCGGTTCTCCCTGCGCAGGCGCTGGAGCTCGTCCTTCTCCGCCGTGGTCAGCGCACCGGGCGCCCCCTGGCCCCGGTCGGTACGGTCCTGCTTGACCCAGCCCCGCAGCCCCTCGGGACTCACCCCGAGTTCCCGGGCGATCTCGGTGACGTTCCGATGCGGCGACGACCGGACGAGCGCGATCGCATCCCGCTTGAACTCCGCCGTGTACCGCTTGCTCATGTTGCTCTTGCCACTCACTACCTGG
>NZ_JBIURH010000187.1:0-1321 GCF_044740765.1 Kitasatospora sp. NPDC088346 | reverse complement strand
GCCCCCTCCCGGAACTCGGCGTCGTACGTACGTCGCTTCCCCACCCTCAACTCCTTATCGGGTCACGACTCCACGCTACGAGGGGAAGCACACATTCAGATGCGGCAGCAACACCTTGAACCGCACGGCAAGTTGGCCGCGCACCCCCTCTGAAAGCGCCATACCAGATCAACGACACCAGCAGACGGAAGCAACATCTTGATTCTCTACGGCTTCACTTCCTGCGCAACACCTTCTCCGTGATCAACAAGGAAGCGGGCGAGATGGTCGCGGCAACGATCCGCACGATCTTCGCCCAGCCCTCCGGGGAAACGGTGCGAGCCCAGCTCGACACGGTCGCCGACATGCTCGGCAAGCAGTTCCCGAAGGTCAAGGAGATGCTGCTGGAAGCAAAGGACGACCTGACCGCGTTCGCCGCCTTCCCGGAACGACATTGGAAGAAGATCCAGTCGACCAACCCGCTTGAGCGGATCAACCGCGAGGTCAAGCGCCGCACCGACGTCGTCCAGGTCTTCCCCAACGACGACGCGTTGCTTCGGCTGGTCACGGCGGTGCTCTTCGAACTGCACGACGAGTGGATCGCTTTCCCCCGCCGCTACCTACCCGAGGGCAGCATGGACCAGCTCTACCCCGAGCTCCCCGAAAGCGCCCCCGCGCTACCCAACACCACGAACACGACCGCCGGTTGATCGGCTACACCACGACAAGGGACACGACCCGAGGAAGCCATGGGCAAGCAGATGTTCGCGATCCTCCGCCAGTTGGACGCCGCCTGCGAGAGCGCCGACGAGCTCGCCGCCGCGACCGAGGAAGCCTTCGCCAGCCACCCGGACTCCGCGATCATCCGCAGCTTCCCCGGCATGGGTCCCCTCCTGGCGGCCCGCGCTTTCGCCGAGATCGGCGACGACAGATCCCGCTTCGCCGACGCCCGCGCGCTCAAGGCCTACGCCGGGTCCGCACCCGTCACCCGCGCCTCCGGCAAGAAGCACTACGTCGGCCGAAGGTTCGTCAAGAACAACCGGCTCTGCAACGTCGGCTTCCTCTGGGCCTTCTCCGCTATCACCGCCTCACCCGGAGCAGGCGGCCACTACCGACGCCGACGCGAACAAGGCGACTGGCACGCCTCCGCGCAGCGCAACCTCTTCAACCGCATGATCGGACAGCTTTACCACTGCCTGCAGACCCGACAGCTCTTCGACGAACGGGCCGCTTTCAGCACACCGCTTCCGATCGCAGCTTGAGCCGTTGATCTGCACCCGCTGACGAACCGGTTCTACGCGCCGAAGCCGTCATCCGGGGCGTCACCCGCAGGGGCCACGCA
>NZ_JBIURH010000186.1:0-1323 GCF_044740765.1 Kitasatospora sp. NPDC088346 | reverse complement strand
TGACGGTCGACTGGCAGGCGGTGTTCGCCGGTACCGGTGCCCGCCGTGTCGACCTGCCGACGTACGCCTTCCAGCGTCAGCGCTACTGGCCGGAGTGGGTCAGCCGGCCCGCCGGGGACGTGACGTCCGTCGGTCTGGGGGCGGCCGGGCACCCGCTGCTGGGTGCGGCGGTGTCGCTGCCCGCGGTGGACGGTTTCCTCTTCACCGGGCGGCTCTCGGTGCAGTCGCACCCGTGGCTCGCCGACCACGCCGTGATGGGTTCGGTCCTGTTGCCGGGTACGGCGTTCGTGGAGCTGGCGATCCGGGCCGGTGACCAGGTCGGCTGCGGGCTGCTGGAGGAACTCACCCTCGCCGCACCGCTGGTGCTGCCCGAGCAGGGCGGCGTGCACGTCCAGCTCGCGGTCGAGGAGGCCGACGAGTCGGGCCGCCGCGCGGTGAGCCTGCACTCCCGCCTGGAGGACTCGGCGGACGGCGAGCTCTGGACCCGGCACGCCACCGGCGTGCTGGCCCCGGACCACGGTGCCGCCCTCCCGTCCTTCGACCTCGCCGAGTGGCCGCCGCAGGGCGCCACCACGGTCGAGGTGGACAACCTCTACAACGACTTCCTGGACGCCGGGTTCGGCTACGGTCCGGTCTTCCAGGGGCTGCGCGCCGCGTGGCGCCTCGGCGAGGACGTCTACGCCGAGGTCGGTCTGCCCGAGGGCACCGGGAGCGAGGCCGCGCTGTTCGGTCTGCACCCGGCGCTGCTCGACGCCGCGCTGCACGCGGTCGGCATCGGCGACCTGCTGGAGGAGAGCGGCGGCGGCCGGCTCCCCTTCTCCTGGAACGGGGTGACCCTGCACGCGGCCGGTGCCTCGGCGCTGCGCGTCCGGATGTCCCCGGCGGGACGGGACACCGTGTCCCTGGTGCTCGCCGACGAGTCCGGGCGCCCGGTGGCGTCGGTGGCCTCCCTCGCGATGCGCGAGGTGTCCGCCGAGCAGGTCCGGGCGGCGAGCGGCGGTCACGCCGATTCGCTGTTCCGGGTGGAGTGGACGTCGCTGCCGGTGCCGTCCGCCGCCTCGGCGGGCCGCTGGGCCGTGCTCGGTGGCGAGGGCTTCGGTGCTCAGCCGTATCCGGACCTGGCGGCGTTGGGTGTGGCGGTCGAGGGCGGCGCGGCCGTCCCGGACGCGGTGTTCCTGGCGCTGGAGCCGGTCGCCGGCGCGGACGACCTGGCGTCGGCCGTTCGGGGCGCGCTGCACGGGGTGCTGGGTGTGGTGCAGGAGTGGCTGGCCGACGACCGGTTCGCCGACTCGCGGCTCGTCCTGGTGACGCGTGGCGCCGTCG
>NZ_JBIURH010000185.1:0-1381 GCF_044740765.1 Kitasatospora sp. NPDC088346 | reverse complement strand
CGCCCTCGTCATGCTCTGCCTCGGCGGCAACCGCCCCACCCTGCCCCGACGCCAACTCGCATGACCCGACCCACAGGTCCAGCACAAGAGCCCAAAATCTGGCGCATCCCGGCTGGCGGGAGCTCTCCGCCGACCCGTCTGCCGTATCCCGAACGCACCGGATGAACCGCGCCTCGGCCAGCCGATACGGCCAGGAACTGCCCGGCCGATCATCGGCCGGTGCGCACGGTTGGCGGTGGTTGTCTGCACGGTCCCATAGCCTGCGCCCGTGACCATCAGGAGTGCCTCCCGACGATTGACACTTTGGCCGCGCAGCCGTTCCCGGAAGCGACTTTTGTCGACGTCGCCGGGAGCGGCGGACCAGAGCATCATGTGCGCGTACTGCGGGTCGGTCGGGAGTTCTGGGATGACGACGGACGGACAGGCCTGGGCTGAGGCCGAGGCCGAACTGCAGGCCTGCCTCGACGACCTGGTCGCACGTCTGACGACTCGGTGGGGCAATGCGTTCGTCGTGGACCTCGGGCTGTCTCTCAGCGCCGGCTGCGAGGGCGAGCTGGTGCCCGAGCCGCTCGACTTCCTCAGTCAACAGGCCGTAAGCATGCAGGTGTGGCCGCCCCGATTGTGGTCGCTGGCTCGCACTGGCGATCGGCCAGGCCGACAAGGAGCTGCCACTCGTACTGTTTGCCGCGGTCGGCCGGGCCTCCGCACTCGACCTGAACGTGGGTAGCCGGTCATGAGCGGAGCCACATGATGACAGCTGTAGCCGAGACAGTGCCGAGGAACACGTAGCCGCGCTTGTCATACCGGTGGCCACCGCCCGGAGGTTCTTGAGCCTGTTCACGGTCCGTTCGACGGTGTTGCGCTTCTTGTACGGCTCTCGCCGAAGCCTGGTGGCTGTCCGCCTCGCAATCCTCTGCGTAGGCGGGCGGCCCGGCTGTCGGTCCGCGCCACACCCAACGCCTCCACGCTCGGCCGACTGCTGGCCCGTATCGACGGCGACGCCCCGGACGACGCCGTCGGAACTACGCCCCATGGTGAGGGCGGAGGCGGTGCCTTTAACGGACGCCCGGGGTCACCGCTCGCCAATCCGTCCGAAAGAGTCTGTGCGACGACTTTCTGTGTTATCCCCGTCCGCCTCACCCGTCTCTTAGGTGTCGGCATCCACACCGACACCTGCCGTTGAGGGAGAGACACACATGGGACGCAGGGGAGCGGTATCACGCCGCCGAAATCGCCGCGGTCGGCTGCTGGTCGCAGCCGCCGTGACAGCCGGCCTCATCGCGGGGGCCGTCACGATCGGCACCGCACTGGAGGGTGACCGCCCGGTGGTGGTGTCCGCCGACGCCGCACTCTCGCAGGAGATCGGCCCGGCGGCCGGTCC
>NZ_JBIURH010000184.1:0-1385 GCF_044740765.1 Kitasatospora sp. NPDC088346 | reverse complement strand
CTAGTACTGCAATCACAGTTATGGGGTATGGCCTCGGCGCTTGTAGTGACTGATGCGGGCCCGGGTCTGGCTGAGGCGTCGCCACCATGACCAGCGCAGATGATGCATCGGAGTGAGGTGGCGGGGCCGGAGGACCAAGCCGATGAGGCGACGGATCTCCGCGACGGACAGCGGAATCAGGTCGTTTTGTCCTAATCGACGGCCCCCCTTTCCAGCTCGTGGGCGCGGATCGCGGTCAGCGCGGCGAGAGCGGCCATGGACAGGGTGATGTGCCGGTACCAGGCGTCGTAGCGGCGGACCTGGTAGTGGTCCAGGCCGCACTCGTTCTTCGCGACCTGGAACGACTCCTCGATCGCCCACCTCGCCGCGGCGACCTTGACCAGGTCCTTCAGGCGGGTGGCGGCGGGTCCGTAGCAGACGTAGTAGGCGATCTCGGTGGGATCTTTGACCGAGCGGCGGGCCAGGACCCAGTGGCCGACGCCGTCCTCCCACACGGGGCGGATCGCGGCCCTGGCCCAGTCGTAGACCCGCTCACCGTGGGAGCCCTTGCCGCCGGACAGGCGTTTCCAGGCCTGCCGCGGCAGCGCCGCGACCAACTCGTCGACCCGGACCTCACGCCACCCGGTCGTGATCACGGTGTCGTTGACCTTGGTGGCCAGCACATACCCGATGCCGCGTTGCTCCAGCCAGACCCGCAGGTGCTTGACCTGCCCGTAGGCCTCGTCCGCGGTCACCCATGCGAACGGCACCCCGGCGTCGATCGCACGTTGCAACATCCACCGGAAGTGCTCGTTCTTCGTCGCGAACGGCACTTCGTCGGGCACGCCGACGGCCCGACAGCGCTCGCGGTCCTCCGTCCAGGAGGCGGGCAGGTACAGCTCCCGGTCGATCAACGCGCGGCCCTTCGAGGAGGCGTAGGCCAGGAACGTGCCGATCTGGGAGTTCTCCGTCCTGCCCGCAGTCCCCGTGTACTGGCGCTGGACCCCGGCCGACCGCGAGCCCTTCTTCAGGAAGCCGGTGTCGTCGCCGATCAGGACCCCGTCCTTGGCGCCGATGGTCTCCACGACGAAGTCCCGCACATCGTCACGGACACCGTCCGCGTCCCAGTCCGCCTCGCCCAGCAGACGCTGCATCCCGATCGGATGCCCCTCACCCGCCCGCTCCGCGAGCGTCCACCCGTTCTTCCGCTCCAGCGGCGCGATCAGCCCCGCCATATACGTCAGAGCACGTGCACGTGGCTCCGACCTCGAAAAACGCGACCCGAACCGCGCATGCAGAGCACCCAACACTTCACGCCAGGCCTTGACCTGACCCACCCCGAGATCCACAGACACGAGCCAACCCAACCACAACAAGCCCACCCATAACTGTGATTGCAGTACTAG
>NZ_JBIURH010000183.1:0-1431 GCF_044740765.1 Kitasatospora sp. NPDC088346 | reverse complement strand
CGGCCGGGACGAGGTAGGCGGCCAGGCGCTTGACGCCGGGGGTGTCCTCGCGGACCACCACGGCGGCCTGCGCGACCGCGGGGTGCGCGGTCAGCGCGTCCTCGATCTCACCAGGCTCGACCCGGTAACCGCGGATCTTCACCTGGTCGTCGACCCGGCCCAGGAAGTCCAGCAGCCCGTCCTGACGCCACCGCACCACATCGCCGGTCCGGTACATCCGCTCACCCGGCTCACCGAACGGATCGGCGACGAACCGCTCCGCCGTCAGACCCGGACGGTTCAGGTAGCCGCGCGCCAGACCGACGCCGGAGACGTACAGCTCACCCGGGACCCCGATCGGCACCTGCCGCAGGAACCCGTCGAGCACGTGGGCTCGGGTGTTCCAGATCGGGCGTCCGACGGTCGCGGTCGCGGAGTCGAGGGTGCCGCCACCGAGCGTGTTGATGGTGTACTCGGTCGGCCCGTACAGGTTGTAGCCCATCACCCCCGGGGTGTCGCGCAGCTTCGACCACAGGGTCTCCGCCACCGCCTCACCACCGAGCAGCACCAGCACCGGACGGTGCCGGTCCTCCTCCAGCAGACCGGACTCGATCAGCGCCTGGGCGTACGAGGGCGTCACGTTGATCACGTCGATCTCGTGCTCGGCGCAGAAGTCCGCCAGACCCTGGGCGTCCCGGCGCAGGGCCTCGTCCAGGACGTGCACCTCGTGGCCCTCCACCAACCACAGCAGCTCCTCCCACGACATGTCGAACGAGAACGACACCGTGTGCGCGATCCGCAGCCGACGACCACCCGCCGACTCCACCACCGGATCGAAGATCGCCTCCCGATGGTTCAACTGCATGTTCGTCAGACCCCGATACGGCGTCACCACACCCTTCGGCCGACCCGTCGAACCCGACGTGAAAATCACGTACGCCGGCCACTCGGGATCCACCCGAACACCCAACGGACCGTCCGACAACCCCGCCAACTCCGCCACCACCTCCGGCGAATCCAGCAACACCACACCCCCCGCCTCCGGCATCAACGACACCGCAGACGAATCCGTCACCAGACACACCGGCCCGACGTCCTCCACCATCAACGCCAACCGCTCCCGCGGATAGTCCAACTCCAACGGCAGATACGCCGCACCCGTCCGCAACACCGCGAACAACGACGCCACCATCTCCAACGACCGCGGCAACCCCAACGCCACAACCCGCTCCGGCCCCGCCCCCCGCGCCACGAACAACCGCGCCAGACGATTCACCCGCGCATCCAACTCCGCATACGTCCACCGCGAAGCCCCGAACACCAACGCCACCTCGTCCGGCACCGACACCGCACGCTCCGCCAACAGATCCGCCACCGTCGCATCCGGCAACACCCGCGACGTCGCCGCCCACTCCCCCAACACCAGACCCCGCTCACCCACCGTCAACACAT
>NZ_JBIURH010000182.1:0-1477 GCF_044740765.1 Kitasatospora sp. NPDC088346 | reverse complement strand
TGCTGTACTGCGGCGCTCAGATCGAGGTCGCCGAGCAGGGTCGCGGCCAGCAGGTGCGGCGGTCCGGTCAGTGACGCGGTGGGGTGGTCGACCCGGCCGGCGTGTGTGTGCACCGAGCCGTCCTTGACTTCGATGACCAGGTCTTCGTTGCCGTCGGCGTGCAGTTGCAGGGCGATTGCCGGCTGGTCGGGGCGGTGGTCGGTCAGTGCCCGGGCGGGCATGTCCAGCCAGTGGGTGCGGAAGGTGTCGCTGCCGGCCGGCTCACGCAACAGCGGAATTCCCCATCGGCTCAGTTCCTGCAGCACCGGCTCCAGCGCGCGGCCACGCTCGGTGAGGGAGAACAGGGTGGTGGCCACCGGCGGCGGGGCGGCCTCGCGGTGGATCAGGCCGGCTTCCTCGAGTTCCCGGAGCCGGTCGACCAGCAGGTTGCTGGCGATCCCGGGCAGCCCGTTGCGCAGGTCGGTGTGCCGGCAAGGACCCAGGGCGAGCAGTTCACGGACGATCAGCAGGGTCCATCGGTCGCCGATGGTGTCCAGTGCTTTCGCGATGCCGCAGTACTGCCCGTAGGTGCGCATGCCACCACTCTACATCGTGGTGTTGAGATTCAAAACTCTCTTGTTGACTTTCTCAACACCGTCGGTCTAGCGTCGCTGCCCATGACCACCACCCTTTCCGTGCGTCGGCTGGCCTGGGCCGGCGTCGAGATCCGTCTCGGCGACACCCGCCTGCTGATCGACCCGCTCGAGAACGTCGCTCCGCTGGCGCCGGTGATGGGGCCGCCGCACCGGCCGGTCGACCCGGTCGACACCCCGCCCGGCACCCACGCCCTCATCACCCACCTGCACCCCGACCACTACGACCACGACCTGATCGCCCGGATCGCGGCCACCGGCACGATCGGCTGCCACACCCCGAGCGCGGCCGGGCTGCGCGAGGCGGGCATCACCCCCGTTGCCCAGGACCTGGGCCAGTCACGCCGCATCGGAGAGCTGACCGTCACCCCGGTGACCTCGCTGGACTGGCGCGGCAACGACTGTGACCAGGTCGCCTGGGTCGTCGAAGGCGCCGGCCGGCAGGTCATCCACTGCGGCGACACCCAGTGGCACGGCAGCTGGTGGCAGATCGCCCGCGACCACGGCCCGTTCGACGTCGCGTTCGTCCCGGTCAACGGCGTCATCGCCCACTTCGAGGGCTACGCGGCCAACGTCCCGGCGACCATGACCCCCGAGCAGGGCGTCGAGGCCGCCGTCGCACTCGGCGCCGACACCGTCTGCGCCATGCACTACGGCCTGTTCCACAACCCGCCGTTCTACACCGAACAACCCGACATCGAGCAGCGCTTCCAGCACGCCGCCGACGAGCGCGGCATCACCGCGGCCATCATCGCCGACGGCCAGCCCGTCCTGTGACCATCAGAAACAAGGAGCAACACATGAAGATCGTCCTGTTCGGTGCCAGCGGCAACATCGGCCGGCCC
>NZ_JBIURH010000181.1:0-1497 GCF_044740765.1 Kitasatospora sp. NPDC088346 | reverse complement strand
CTCTTGTGATCATTTGCGGTCCCCGGCTGACGGGGTGGCCCCGCTGCTGTGACGATCAACCGCCATGAGCGACGTGATCGTAGAAGACGTGCTGTTCCCGGACCTGGCCGGCCTGCTGGTGCAGGACGTCGATCTCGTGGGGGGCGAAGTGCGGGTGGTGGCACGGGCCTGCACGACCGGGGCGAAATGTCCGGCCTGCGGCGCGCTGTCGCTGCGGGTCCACAGCGGCTACGAACGTCAGCTCACGGACTCGGCGGTGGGTGGCCGCCGGGTCGTCGTGCGGCTGCGGGTCCGGCGGTTCCGCTGCGCCACCGCCTGGTGCCCGCGCACGACCTTCGCCGAGCAGGTCACCGGCCTGACCTTCCGCCACGGCCGCCGAAGCACCCGCCTGCACACAACCTTGCAGGCCATAGCCCTGATGCTCGCGGGCAGAGCCGGGGCCCGGCTGGCCGAAGCACTCGATACCTCCGTCAGCCGCTCCACCCTGCTGCGACTGGTCCGGGCACTGCCCGACCCGCACATACCCACACCCCGGGTGCTGGGAGTCGACGACTTCGCCCTGCGCAAGGGGCATGTCTACGGAACCATCCTGATCGACGTCGAGACCCGCCGACCCGTCGACGTGCTCCCCGACCGGGAAGCGGCCACCTTGACCCGGTGGCTGGTCGACCACCCCGGCGTGGAGGTCATCTGCCGCGACCGCGCCAGCGCCTACGCCGAGGGCTCCCGCCTCGGCGCACCCGCCGCGGTCCAGGTCGCGGACAGGTGGCACCTGTGGCACAACCTCTGCGAAGCCGTCGACAAGTGCGTCACTCGCCACTCCTCCCACCTGCGCGAACCCGCCCAGGTCCCCACCGCGGCGGCCACGGCGGCCGCGGTCGCCGAACTGGAGAGTGCCGCCCGGGCCGGCAAAGTGGTGGGGTCCGCCCACCGCTATGCGGACCGCACCCGCGAGCGCCACCGAGCAGTCCACGAGCTGCTCGGCAAGGGACGCAGCCAGCGCGCGGTCGCCCAGGAACTGGGCCTGGCCCGCGGCACCGTGCGCAGATTCGCCAACGCCACCACCCCCGAAGAACTCAGCACGGGCAAGTGGCAGAACCTCCCCAGCATCCTCGACCCCTACAAGCCCCACCTGCACCAACGCTGGCAGGAGGGCTGCACCAACGCCCGGACGCTGTTCGAGGAGATCAAATCCGCCGGGTTTCCAGGCCGGTGCACGATCGTCCGCGAGTACCTGCGCCCGCTTCGATCCGCGCTGGACCCGGCAGGCCGCGCGTCCAAGCCGCCCTCGGTGCGGGACGTGACCGGCTGGATCACCAGGCACCCCGACAGCCTGACCTGCGAGGACACCCTCAAGATCAAGAGTATCCTCGCCCGGTGTCCCCAGCTCAGCACCACCGCCGAACACGTCCGCTCCTTCGCCGAGATGATGCGCGACCGCGCCGGCCACCACCTCACCGAGTGGCTCGACCAGGCCCACGCCACCGACCTGCCCGA
>NZ_JBIURH010000180.1:0-1511 GCF_044740765.1 Kitasatospora sp. NPDC088346 | reverse complement strand
ACACCACCGGCACCGAAGACCCCCGCCCCACCCTCCGCCGCACCGACCGACCCACCACCCTCCCCCTCTCCCCCGCCCAACAACGCCTCTGGTTCCTGGACGGGATGGAGCAGGGCGCGGTCTACAACGTCCCGATCACCCTCACCCTGCGCGGCGAGGTGAACGGGACGGCCCTCGCCGAGGCGCTCGGTGACCTGATCGGACGCCACGAGGCCCTGCGCACCCGTTTCCCCGCCCACGACGGGCAGCCCGCCCAGGTGATCACTCCGGCGGACGAGGCCCGGGCGGCGTTCGTCCTGCGCCGGACGGACTGCTCCGCTGGCGGGACGGCGGACGGAGCGGCGGACGGAACGGCGGACAGGACGGCTGCCCTGGTGGCGGCCGCCGCCGGGTACCGCTTCGACCTCGCCTCGGACCTGCTGCTCCGCGCCGACCTGCTCTCCGTCTCGGCGACCGAGCACACCCTGGTCCTGGTGCTGCACCACATCGCCGGGGACGGCTGGTCGATGGGACCGCTGCTGCGCGACCTGGCGCAGGCCTACCGCAGCCGGGTCGAGCGGGGCTGCGCCCCGGCGTGGGACGAGCTCCCGGTCCAGTACGCCGACTACACCCTCTGGCAGCGCGAGCTGCTCGGCGACGAGTCCGATCCGGACTCCGCCTTCCGGCGTCAGGTGGACTACTGGACGAAGCAGCTGGCCGATGTACCGGAGGAGCCGGCGCTTCCGTCCGACCGGCCGCGCCCGGCCGTCGCGAGCCACCGGGGCGGGCTGCTCTCCGTCCGGACGGGCCCCGAACTGCACGCGGGCCTGCTGGAGCTGGCGCGGAGCCGGCGGGTCACCCTGTTCATGGTCCTCCAGGCCGCCCTGGCGACCACGCTGACGCGCTTCGGTGCCGGCACCGACCTGCCGATCGGCTCCCCGGTCGCCGGCCGCACCGACGAGGCGCTGGACGAGGTGGTCGGGTTCTTCGTCAACACCCTGGTGCTGCGCACCGACACCTCCGGCGACCCGACCTTCGCCGAACTCCTCGACCGGGTCCGGGAGACCGACCTCGCCGCGTACGCCCACCAGGACATCCCGTTCGACCGGTTGGTGGAGGTGGTGCAGCCGGCCAGGTCACTGGCCCGGCACCCGCTGTTCCAGGTGATGCTGGCCCTGCAGAACGTCCAGCAGGCGGAGTTCTCGCTGCCCGGTGTCGAGGTGGAGTCCGCGCCGGTGGCGACCGGCAGCGCCAAGTTCGACCTGATGGTCGCCACGGCCGAGAACCAGGACACCGCCGGCCGGCCGCTGGGCCTGACCCTCGCCGTCGAGTACGCCACGGACCTGTTCGACGCGTCGACCGCCGAGCGTCTGACGGACGGGCTGCTGCGGGTGCTGGAATCCGCGGTGGCCGGGGCCGACGCCCGCCTGTCCGCCTTCGAGGTGATGTCGGTGGAGGAGCGGCACCAGGTCCTCGACGGCTGGAACGACACCACCGCGCCCTACCCCGCCGACCGCTCCGTCCAGCAGCTC
>NZ_JBIURH010000179.1:0-1526 GCF_044740765.1 Kitasatospora sp. NPDC088346 | reverse complement strand
GGCCGGTTGAGTTCTGACCCTCGCGTCGCTGGTTGATCTTGGTTAGTCGTTGTCAGTGGTCGAGGTGGGGATGCGGCCGAGTTCGCGGCCCTTCATGCGGTAGGACTCGCCTTTGAGGGAGTGGACCTCGGCGTGGTGGACGAGTCGATCGATCATGGCGGCTGCGACGGTCTCGTCGCCGAAGACCTCTCCCCACCGGCCGAAGGGCTTGTTCGAGGTGACGATCACGCTCGCCCGTTCGTATCTGTTCGATATGAGCTGAAAGAACAGGTTCGCCGCCTCGGCCTCGAACGGGATGTAGCCGACCTCGTCGATCACGATCAACGGGTAGCGGCCGAGTTTGACCAGCTCGTCCTGGAGCCGGCCGCTGTGGTGGGCGGCGGCGAGGCGGTCGACCCACTGGGCGGCGGTGGCGAACGCGACGCGGTGGCCGGCCTGGCAGGCCCGGACCGCGAGACCGGTGGCGAGGTGGGTCTTGCCGGTGCCGGGCGGGCCGAGGAACACGACGTTCTCCTTGCCCGTGATGAAGTCCAGTGTTCCCAGGTGAGAGAGTTGTTGGCGCGTCAGACCGCGCAGATGGGTGACGTCCAGTTCCTCGATGGTCTTGATCGCGGGAAGGCGGGCGGCGCGGATGCGGCCTTCTCCGCCGTGGCTGTCCCGGGCGGAGACCTCGCGCTGCAGGCAGGCGACCAAATACTCGGTGTGGGTCCATGACTCCGCCTGGGCTCGCTCGGCCAGGCGTTCGGCGGCGTCCAGCAGAGCGGGCGCCTTCATGGCGCGGGCGAGGAAAGCCAGGTCAGCGGCGGTCTGGCGGCCCGTTCGGGCAGTCTGGCCATCGGTCCGATGCGGTTGGGTGGAGGTAGTGGGAGCGCTCGTGCGTGCCATCAGGTGTCCTCCTTTCCGGCGCCGCCCTCGATGAGGGTGAACATCCGGTCGTAGGTGCCCAGCTCGCGTTGTTCGACTTCGATGCCGAGGCTGTCGGGGGCCAGGGCCGCGGCGCGGGCGGTGGCGGCGCGGGCGGCCTTCTGGTGCCAGACCTCGCCGCGCAGGACGGCGGCCGCGGCGGCGTGGTCGGGGTCGGTGATGGACTGGTGTTTGGCCCAGCAGCGGGCGTGCCGCGCGACGACGTCCTCGCCGGTGACGGCGGTGACCTCTTCGTTGTCGGCGCGGATCATGACGGTGTGTCCGATCGCGCGGGGGTGGACGGAGTAGTCGTTGGTGTCGACGCGGATGTAGTGGTCGCGGCCGATGCGGGTGTGGAATCGCCACCAGGCGGGCGGGTCGACGGGCGGGATGGCGAGCATCGCCGCCCGGTCCGCCTCCCAGCGGTCGGTGGGCCGGGCGTCGATGGAGCGGTGCTGCCTGCGGTTGGCGATCTGCAGCCAGGCGGTCAGCTGGGTGTTGAAGTCGTCGGGGCCGGTGAAGGTGCGGCCGGGCAGGAAGCTTGTCTCCAGGTAGCCGTTCGCCCGCTCGACCAGGCCCTTGGCCTCCGGGTCGCGGGGCCGGCAAAGGTGGATCTTCACGGC
>NZ_JBIURH010000178.1:0-1531 GCF_044740765.1 Kitasatospora sp. NPDC088346 | reverse complement strand
GGGAGCACCGCTCGCGCGTGCGGCGGACGCGGCCGTCTCGGCGGCCGTCCAGTCCGACTCGCCGACGCGTTGCGACTTCAGCAGCAGGGTCTCGGTGGTCGGGGCTGCAGGGGTCTCGATGGCGGTGACCAGTCCCTGTTCCAGGTGGATCGTGCCGCCCGGTGCGCTGGAGACGGTGATCGAGCCGGTGAAACCCTCGCGGCGCAGCCCGAGTAGCAGCGCGGGCACGTTGCGGGCTGCGGGTGGTGAGGGCGGCAGGACTGGCGCAGGCGCGGTCGGGTCGTGGGACGGGTCGCTCATGCCGGCAAGTCCCTCGCGCGGTCGGCGCTCTGGCAGGTCGCCAGTGCCAGGTTGGTCCGCGCCCGGTCCAGCACGGTGGCCGGGAGCAGGGGGTCACCCTGGCGGGACAGTACCTGTAGCACTTCGTGATGACGGGTGCTGGTGACCACGACGCTCGCCAGCTCGCCCTCCGCTCCGGCCTCGCACAGCCGCTCGCCGATCAGGTTGACGAGTTCGGCGAGTTCGGCCCCGGTCCCGGTCCCGGTCCCGAGCAGTCGGTGGTCCCCGGCGAGCTGGTAGGTGAGGCCCGTGACGCCGTCGAGGAGAGCGGTACCGACCACTCCGGGCGATTCGAGCACGTCGGCGAGGGAGGTTTCGAGTGCGCGCATCGGTACCCCTTCTTGTTCTGAGCGCTTGTCAGCCTACTTTATTCCACCATTTCCGCGGGGTGACCACCCGCGGTTAGTTCTTGCCACTTTGGTCCCGCACACGGGAGTTCTTCCCGGAAGTCACGTAAAGGACGAACAGCGTATGAACATTGACAGCGCATTCAAGGACGCGATGGCCATCGAGGGTGCCATCGGTGTGGCTGTGGCCGACTACGAGAGCGGTTTGTCACTCGGTTTCCTCGGCGGGGGGAAGCAACTCGACCTGGAGGTCGCGGCGGCCGCCAACACCGAGGTCGTCCGGGCGAAGGTGCGCGCCCTGGCCGCGCTGTCGATCAACGATGCCATCGAGGACATCCTGATCACCCTCGGCACCCAGTACCACCTGATCCGCCCGCTGGCCCGCAGCCGCGGGTCGCTGTTCCTCTACCTGGCGCTGGACCGCTCGCGCGCCAACCTGGCGCTCGCCCGGCACGGCCTCAAGGGCATCGTGGCCGCGCTCGAGGTCTAGCGGTGCCCGGTCCTGCGGCCCCGGCCAGGACAATGTCTCCGGCCGGGCGCCGCGCCTGCAATTGCGGGTGGCATGAATGCCGAGCGTGATGAACCCGCTACGGATGTCCGCCCGTGGGAATTTGCGCGCGGATATCCAGGTACGCGTCAATCCCGGCAATGCGCGACCTTCCGTTGGCCGGGCATCATAATCGCCCCGTCGTACCGGGCGGAGCCGGAACTCGGAAGCACCGGAACAGCGGGTTCGAAACGCTGGCGCACCCAGGGCCGTTGCAAAGTCCTGTGATCTTGTGACTGTGCTGGTCAAGCGATGCCGAGGAGGTCGAGCGGGCGGGTGAAGGGCGCGTAGGAAGCGT
>NZ_JBIURH010000177.1:0-1554 GCF_044740765.1 Kitasatospora sp. NPDC088346 | reverse complement strand
GCGGTGAAGTCAACCGGTCAGCGCAACGTCCCAGGTGGCGGAGGATGTGCGCATGGCGAGGTTGGGTCGTCCGGGGATGTCGGACATGCAGAAGCGAGAGTTGTGGGACCGCTGGAAGGCCGGCGAGTCGATCAGCGAGATCTCCCGTGCCCTGGGCAGACCACCGGGATCGATTTTCACGATCCTGAAGTCGAACGGCGGCTACGTCCCGCCTGTTCGGCGGCGCCGGGATGGTGGCCTGACGAGCGCGGAGCGGGAATCGATATCCCGCGGGCCGGCCCAAGGCGACTCCATGCGCACAATCGCCCGAGCACTGGGACGGGCAGTCTCGACCGTCAGCAGGGAGATCGCCCGCAACAAGGGGACCGGGCACTACCGGGCCGTGGACGCCGAGGACCGTGCTTGGGACAGGGCCCGGCGCCCCAAGCCCTGTCTGCTGGCCGCGAATGAGCCCCTGCGCGCACTGGTTGCCGAGAAGCTGGCCGAGGACTGGTCGCCGCAGCAGATAGCCGGTCACCTGGCCAAGACCCAGACGGCTGAATCCGGGATGCGGATCAGCCACGAGACGATCTACAAGTCGCTGTTCATGCAGGCTCGCAAGGTGCTGGCGAAGGAGCTTCAGAAGCACCTTCGCTCCGGGCGTCCGACCAGGCGCAATATCCACAACACCGTTGCCGGGCAGTGGCGTTCGCAGATCAAGGACGCGATCTCCATCCACGAACGCCCCGTCGAGGCGCGTGATCGCAAAGTGGCCGGACACTGGGAGGGCGACCTCGTCATGGGCAGTGGCGTCACCCAGGTCGCGACCCTCGTCGAGCGCACCACCCGGTTCACCATGCTGGTCCAGCTCGACGGTCGTGACACCGCCACCGTCACCGCGCGGATCTCGGCCCAAATGCTGAACCTGCCAGCCAAGTTGAGGAAGTCCCTGACCTGGGACCGCGGAATGGAGCTGGCCGCCCACAAGAACGTCACCGCCACGACCGGCCTGGCCGTCTACTTCGCCGACCCCCAGAGCCCATGGCAGCGCGGCACCAACGAGAACACCAACCGCCTCCTGCGCCAGTACCTGCCCAAGGGCACTGGGATGGGTCACCTCACCCAGGCCGACCTGGATGTCATCGCCCTGCGGTTGAACACCCGTCCCCGGCAGACCCTCGACTTCGACACACCAGCCGGTAGGCTGGAGGCCCTGTTGCGCTGACCGGTTGACTTCACCCTGGCGGCTTTGAGGATCTCGTTGGCCCGCCTCAACTCGGCGACTTCCTTGCGGAGTTCCTTCAGCTCGTCGCGCTCGACGGTGGTGAGGCGGTCGTCGCGCTCGCCGGCGTCGGCCTCGGCCTGACGGACCCAGGACCGCAAGGCCTCCTTGTGGATGCCGAGGTCACGGGCCACGTGAGCGACGGGCGGCCGGTCGAGCGGACCTCGCGGACGGCGCGCTCGCGGAGTTCATCGGGGTACTTGCGTGGTGCGGGCATTGCTCGTGGTTCTCCTTACGCCTGGATCGTAACAAACCCTGACATCAGGGACTCCACGAAAGCCGGAGCAGCTCAC
>NZ_JBIURH010000176.1:0-1567 GCF_044740765.1 Kitasatospora sp. NPDC088346 | reverse complement strand
CAGGCACGACCTCGGAGGAGTCCGCGCAGATCAAGGCGATGAAGAAGGAGATCGCCGAACTGAAGCGGGCGAACGAGATCCTCAAGGCCGCGGCGAGTTTCTTCGCGGCCGAGCTCGACCGGCCACACCTGCGCTCGTAGCGTTCATCGACGAGCACCGGGACCGCTTCGGCGGTGTCGAGCCGATCTGCCGCGTGCTCACCGAGCACGGCTGCAGCATCGCCCCCTCCACCTACTACGCCTTCCGCACCCGGGCCGCATCCGCACGTTCGGTGCGCGACGCAGAACTGAAGGAGCAGATACTGACTTCGGCGCTTCGAGGTGATTGGCCTGTTCGTGTAGCTGACTGTCGGTCATCTGCGCGCTATGCCGTTGGTATGCGGTATTCGGATGGGGGCGGGCTGACAGCGAAAGGCCGTCGGCGCCGCGAGGTGGTGCGGGTGGAGGCGGCCGGGTTGCTCGCCCGAGGTGTCCCGCCGCGGGAGGTCGCCCGCAGACTGCGGGTGAGCGTGAAGTCGGTGTACCAGTGGCAGCAGGCCTGGCGGGAGGGCGGGGCCGCGGCCCTGGCTTCGCGGGGGCCGGGCGGGCAGCGGTGCAAGCTGTCGGCACGGTGTCTCGAGAAGCTCGCCGGCTACCTGGACCAGGGGCCGGCCTCGCACGGCTGGGACGAGGACCAGATCTGGACCGGTGCGCGTGTGGCGACGCTGATCGGCCGGAAGTTCCACGTCACTTACAGCGTCTCGGGGGCCACTCGCCTGATGCGCCGGCTCGGCTTCACCCCGCAGGTCCCGGCGCGGCGGGCGGCCGAGCGCGACGAGCGGGCCGTGGCCGCGTGGCAGGAGGTGACCTGGGCGGAGGTAAAAGCACCCGGGCGGCCTGCGACGGATGGATCTGCTTCGAGGACGAAGCCGGGTTCACCCGCAGGCCGCCCAGGGGCCGCACGTGGGGACGGCGCGGTATCACCCCGGTTGTGAAGGTTTCCGGACGGGGCTCCGGACGGGTCTCGGTCGCCGGGCTGCTCGCGATGCGCCCGGGATCGCGGACCCGGCTGTGCCACCGACTGCGGCGCCATACCGGCCGCAAGGGCGAACGCCGCAGCCTGTCCGAACGCGACTACATCAACCTGGTCGACGGTCTGCACCAGCTGGTCAGGGCGCCGATCGTGCTGGTGTGGGACCGGCTGAACACCCACGTCTCCCATGCCATGCGCGGCCTGATCACCGCGCGGGAATGGCTGACCGTGTTCATCCTGCCCGCATACGCACCCGAGCTGAACGCCGTCGAGTACCTGTGGGCCCACGTGAAGCGCAGCCTGGCCAACCTCACCGGTGTCGCCCTCGACCGGCTCGAGACCCTTGTACGCAACCGCCTCAAGCGGCTGCAGTATCGCCCCGATGTCCTCAACGGCTTCCTCGCCGGAACTGGACTCTCCCTCGATCTCCCACCACCGTCACCTTGATACGCCGAAGTCAGTAACCGCCGTCCACCAGACCAACTTCCGTGTCTACGGCGCCCGGAAGATCTGGCACGAGCTCAACCGCCGCGGCCAGAGCGTGGCACGCTGCACC
>NZ_JBIURH010000175.1:0-1597 GCF_044740765.1 Kitasatospora sp. NPDC088346 | reverse complement strand
CTCCGTTCCGGCCTGTTGCCTTGAACACCACAGCCACATCGGACACCTGAACCGGCATCAAAGCGGGCATTTCGCCTGCACGACGCCGCCCTGCCTGGCAGTCGGTGACACACTGCGCACTCCTGACGACCAGCCTGTCAGGATCATCAACAAGCGGGACTGGGCAGGACTCCAGTCGACATATAACCTGACCATCGCAAATGCGCATACATACTACGTTCTTGCGGGCGTCACCCCCCTACTTGTCCACAATAGTGGAAAAGTGCCTGAGCTGTGCAATATCGGCAGCCATCTCGTTCTCGGCATCGCCCCATACTCCGATAACGTCGCAAAAAGCGTGAACGGATGAACTTTCAACAACAAGCCCGGTGGGCCAAATTTTTGGGCAGCGTTCCCTGATCCGAACAATGCCCTTAGGGGTAAGCCAATTTGGATGGTCGGCGTCGAAGCATACGTAAACAATCCAAAAATGAAGCTTACCGTCGATCTCGACGGCGTCGACGACGCACAGAATGCGGACCAAGCCCTGGCGGATCTGGTCAAGCGCGGCAGGCCCATCAATACTTGGGAGGAAGGGGCCGAGCGTGGGAACGGTACAGCGTGGGAGATGGCGAGGCTCCGCATGGCAGTTATGATGGGCAATCGCACTTGGGAGTCGATCACGTGGTACTACGGCGGCAAGGACGTCACCAAGGAGATGGCGAAACCAGATTGGGCCGTCCCGCTCGACTAAATTCAGGTGAATCTCCGCAGTTTCCATAGCTAGCCGTGAGAAAATGCGGCAAGGGCCCCCAAGAATAACCTGGGGGCCCTTGTCTGGACTACAATATCCCCTACAAGGGAGCGATTTGGTCCGGGGTTCCGTCAATAGCAGGGCCGCAACCTTCCGGTATGTTGTCCCTGACGAACCTCACTGCCTCCTGGGGGGTGCTCACGTCGGCGACCCAGGATTTATCTCGCATGTAGAGCCGATGAATCCTGAAGCCTCCATCGAGGGTTGGGAAGACAGATGGCAAGTCCTTTGACCAGGGAAACTTGGTGCACCTGCTGAGTTGCAGGGAACCATGACCCACCATTGGAAATAGTACCCCGATCACCGGATCGGCATGAGCCGCCTCCACCAATTCCTTGTCGACCTCTCCTATTTCAGCC
This sequence comes from Kitasatospora sp. NPDC088346, assembly GCF_044740765.1. Classification (NCBI taxonomy): domain Bacteria; kingdom Bacillati; phylum Actinomycetota; class Actinomycetes; order Kitasatosporales; family Streptomycetaceae; genus Kitasatospora; species Kitasatospora sp. NPDC088346. The sequence continues at coordinate 445 of NZ_JBIURH010000175.1, read as the reverse complement.
TGCCGGCGTACTTCCTCCCAAGCTTCCGCAACCGGATCCGCTCCTGTTCCTGGCCCCTCAGAACTACTCATTTATCTACCGATCTGCTCTAGCTTGCGTCGCCGGCGATGCAACAATGGCGAAAAGCCCTACCGGCCAGCGGCATCCGCGACCATGGACGCTGATCACAGCCTAAAGCCTGTTGTAGAAGGCTGTGGGTGGGCATGTCGGCGTGTGCCCTGGCCTGCTGTTTCATCCGCTGAGGGCGAGGTTGTGCATGTGGGCGGCGGCCTGCACGGCGTGGTGCAGGCCGCGCTTTTCTGTCGGCAGCCGCGGAGGATCTTGTAGTTCTTCATGCGGGCGAAGGTGTGCTAGGTCCTGTCTGGAGTGAGGATCACGAGTTCGGTGGATCGCCTGCGTGTGGCGGCTCGGTTTTGATAGGCCATCGGTCATGGCGCGAGGCGAT
>NZ_JBIURH010000174.1:0-1651 GCF_044740765.1 Kitasatospora sp. NPDC088346 | reverse complement strand
CTCGGCAACCGCACGGGCCCACCACCACGCCGCCGGGATGGCCCTGGACCCCGAGCAGTTGGCGGCCCTGGAGGCGGCCGTCGCGTCCGAAAAGGTGCCCCTATGGTTTTCGTCAAGCGGCGATGGCAGCCGGGGGCTCGTAGAAGGTGCCGTCTCTGAGCATGGCGAAGAGCACGTCGATGCGGCGTCGGGCGAGGCAGACGAGGGCGGCGACGTGATGCTTGCCCTGCCGTCGCTTCTTGTCGTAGTAGGCGCGTGAGTCCGGTTGGGACAGGGATGCGAACGCGGCGAGGTAGAAGGCCCGTTTGAGCTGCTTGTTGCCGCGTCGGGAGGGGTGTTCGCCGCGTATGGACGAGCCGGAGCTTCTGGTCACCGGGGCCAGTCCGGCGTAGGCGGCCAGGTGGCCGGCGGTAGGGAAGCTGCTGGCGTCGCCGACGTCGATCAGGATGCGGGCTCCGGTCCTGACCCCGATGCCGGGCATGGACGTCAGGACCGGGGAAAGAGGGTGGGCCTCCAGCAGTTCCTCGATACGGACGGCGAGGAGCTTGCGTTGGTCGAGCACGGAGGTGAGCGAGCCGGCCAGGCTGGGGATGATCAGCGAGGCAGCCTCGGTGCCTGGCACGACGACGCTCTGCTCGTCGAGGGCGTCGATGATTTCGTCGACGAGGCGCTCGGCCAGGCGTGGGGCCTTGGGCCGAAGCAGTGTCACCAGCCGGCGCCGCCCGGCCTTCCTCAACTGGGCCGGTGAGCCGTGGCGTTCGAGCAGCATCAGGACAGCGGGGTGGTCCAGTCTTGGGCCCAGGATCCGCTCCAGCGAGGGGTGGATCTGGGTGAGCAGGCCGCGCAGGCGGTTCTTGATCCTGGTCGACTCGGTGGCCAGGTCGTCGTCGAAGCCGACGATCATCTCCAGCTCGGCGACGGTCTCGTCGGACGGTGCCAGCTCGCGCAGGGTGTGTGGCATCGTTCGCGCGGCGTCCGCGATGATCGCCGCGTCTCGGGCGTCGGTTTTGGCCTCGCCGGCGTAGAGGTCGGCAATCCGTCGCATCGTCAGGCCGGGCAGGTAGGCGACTCGGCAGCCTGTGTCGCGGGCCACCGCGAGAGGCAGGGCGCCGATCGAGGCGGGCTGGTCGACCACCATCAGCACGGTGCCGTGCTTGGCCTGGAGCTTGCTGAACACCTCGCGCAGTTTCGGCTCGGTGTTGGGCAATCGCTTGTCGTAGACCCGTTTGCCGGCCGGGGTCAGAGCGGTGGCGTGGTGCTCGCCCTTGCCCACGTCCAAGCCCAGGTAGACGTCGATGTCACCCGTGTCGATCACGCGCACTCTCCACCGTGGTCGTGCCCTTCCCGGCCTCACCTGCGGCATCAGCGTGCCGGCATCCACGTTACGAAGAGCCTGCCTCACCCGGGACGGGATCGGCGCTCGTGCCCCTAATCAGCGGTCTGCCAATGCTTCCGGACCCGGTGACAGCACCTTTTCGATCATGATCGACTGGGGCGACGAGTCATGCCGGGCCCGGAGGCCGGGAGCCCCATTGCGGGGCCGCGAAAACGGTAACGGGGCGAAGCGGAGGGACAAAAGCCGCAGGACGGACACGCTGGGGACGAGTCGCGCATCGAGCGGCGGCGGGTCCGCAAGCGGCACCGAGCCCGC
>NZ_JBIURH010000173.1:0-1653 GCF_044740765.1 Kitasatospora sp. NPDC088346 | reverse complement strand
TACGCCGAGATCCTGGGCCTGCCGGCGGTCACGATCGACGACAGCTTCTTCGACCTCGGCGGCCACTCCCTCCTCGCCGCCCGCCTCATCAGCCGGGTGCGCAAGCTGCTCGGGGCCGAGCTCACCATGAACGCGCTGTTCGACGCCCCCGCCGTCGCCGAGCTGGCCGAGCACCTGGACACCGCCGTCACGGACGACACCCGGCCGGTGCCGACCCGTGTCGAGCCGCGCCCCGAGCACCTGCCGCTCTCCCCGGCGCAGCAACGCCTCTGGTTCATCGACCAGATGGACAACGGCACCTCCACCTACAACGTGGTCCGGGCGATCACGGTCCGCGGCCCCCTCGACGGCGAGGTCCTCGCCGACGCCCTGGCCGACGTCGTCGGCCGCCACGAGGCGCTGCGCACCGTCTACCAGTCCGTCGACGGCCGCCCGATCCAGTGGGTGGTGCCCGCCGAGGCGGCCAGGCCGGTCGTCGAGCACGCCGACTGCCCGGCCGGGGACCTGCCGGCCCGGATCGCCGCCGCAACCGCGCACACCTTCGACATCGCGGCCGAACTGCCGCTGCGCGCCTGGGTGTTCCACCAGTCCGAGACCGAGCACACGGTGCTGCTGGTGCTGCACCACATCGCCACCGACGGCTGGTCGATGGCCCCGCTGATGGAGGACCTCGGCACCGCCTTCGCCGCCCGCTCGCAGGGCGGGGCAGCACCGGAGTGGGACGAACTCCCGGTCCAGTACGCCGACTACACCCTCTGGCAGCGCGAACTTCTCGGCGCCGAGGACGACCCCGACAGCCGTGCCGGACGCCAGCTCGCCTACTGGGCAGAGCGCCTGGCCGGGAGCCCCGAGGAGCTCCGGCTGCCGTACGACCGGCCGCACCCGGCCGCGCCGAGCGGGCGCGGAGACGTCGTCCCGCTCCGCCTCGACGCCGAACTGCACGCCCGGCTGCGGGAGGTGGCGCGGGCCAACCATGCGACGCTGTTCATGGTGCTGCAGTCCGGCCTCGCCGCGCTGCTCACCCGCCTCGGGGCCGGCACCGACCTGCCGATCGGCGCGGTCACCGCGGGCCGCACCGACGAGTCGCTGGACGACCTGGTGGGCCTGTTCCTCAACACCCTGACCCTGCGGCTGGACACCTCCGGCAACCCGACCTTCGCCGAGCTGCTGGCCCGCACGCGGGAGACCGACCTCGCCGCGTACGCGCACCAGGACCTCCCGTTCGAGCGGCTGGTCGAGGTGCTCAACCCGGTGCGCTCGCTGGCCCGGCACCCGCTGTTCCAGGTGATGTTCGTCCTGCAGAGCAACGACCGGGGCCGGCTGGAGCTGACCGGCGCCGAGGTCGACGTCGAGGCGGTGCGCACCGGTCAGGCCAAGCTCGACCTGCTGGTGGAGGCCACCGAGGAGACCACCGGCGACGGTGAGCCCGCCGGGGTCGAGGTGATCCTCGACTACGCGCTGGACGTCTTCGACCGGGCCACCGTCGAGCGGATCGCCGCCGCGTACCGCCGGCTGCTGGACACCGTCTCGACCGGCACCGAGCTGCGCATCGACACCGTCGAGGTGATGTCGGTGGAGGAGCGGCACCAGGTCCTCGACGGCTGGAACGACACCACCGCGCCCTACCCCGCCGACCGCTCCGTCCAGCAGCTC
>NZ_JBIURH010000172.1:0-1685 GCF_044740765.1 Kitasatospora sp. NPDC088346 | reverse complement strand
GAGCTGACCGCCGGGCACCCGCTCACGGCGTTCGTGCTGTTCTCCTCCGCCGCCGGTACCTTCGGCGGTCTCGGTCAGGCCAACTACGCGGCCGCCAACGTCTTCCTGGACGCCCTGGCCACCCGCCGCCGCGCCGACGGCCTGCCCGCCACCTCCCTCGCCTGGGGTGCCTGGGCGGACGGCGGCATGGTCGGCAGCCTCGCCGACGTCGACGTTCAGCGGATGAGCCGCAGCGGGGTCCATGGCCTGAGCGCCGGCGAGGGCCTCGCGCTCTTCGACGCGGCCGTGACGACCGGCGACGCGCTGGTGGTCCCGATCCGGCTCGACCTGGCCGCTCTGCGCGCCGAGGCGACGGCCGGCACTCTGCCGCCGCTCCTGCGCGGCCTGGTGCGGACCCCGGCCCGCCGGGCCGTCGAGAACGGCGTGCCCGGCCACATCGCCGGCTCGACCCTCGCCCGGCGCCTCACCGCGCTGGCGACGGACGAGCGCGAGCAGACCGTACTGGACCTGGTCCGTGCCCGCGTCGCCGCTGTGCTCGGCTACGCGGACGCGGAAGCCGTCGACGCGGGACGGGCGTTCAAGGAGCTGGGCTTCGACTCGCTCACCGCCGTCGAACTGCGCAACGAACTCAACGGCGCGACCGGCCTGCGCCTGCCCGCGACCCTCGTCTTCGACTACCCGACCCCCGGCGCCCTGGCCGCCTTCCTGCTGACCGAACTGGTCGGCGAGGCGCCGGAGGCCGGAGTGGCCGTGCGGGCCGCGGGTGCCACGGACGAGCCGATCGCCATCGTCGGCATGGCCTGCCGCTTCCCGGGCGGCGTGGAGTCGCCGGAGGACCTGTGGCGGCTGGTGTCGGAGGGCCGCGACGCGGTGTCCGGCTTCCCGGCGGGCCGCGGCTGGGACCTGGACGGCCTCTACCACCCGGACCCCGACCACCAGGGGACCTCGTACGCCCGCGAGGGCGGCTTCCTGCACGAGGCGGGCCTGTTCGACCCGGCGTTCTTCGGCATCTCGCCGCGCGAGGCGATCGCGATGGACCCGCAGCAGCGCCTGCTGCTGGAGACCTCCTGGGAGGCCTTCGAGCGGGCCGGCATCGACCCGGCCTCGCTGCGCGGCAGCCGGACCGGCGTGTTCGCCGGTGTGATGTACCACGACTACGCGACGGGCGTCGGCGAGCTCCCCGACGGTGTCGAGGGTTACCTCGGTACGGGCAACTCGGGCAGCATCGCGTCCGGCCGAGTCGCCTACACCTTCGGTCTCGAAGGCCCCGCCGTCACCGTCGACACCGCCTGCTCCTCCTCGCTGGTGGCCCTGCACTGGGCGATCCAGGCGCTGCGCAGCGGCGAGTGCACCATGGCGCTCGCGGGTGGTGTGGCGATCATGTCCACCCCCGAGGTGTTCGTCGACTTCAGCCGCCAGCGAGCGCTGTCCGTGGACGGCCGCTGCCGGGCCTTCTCGGCGGACGCCGACGGCACGGGCTGGGGCGAGGGCGTCGGCATGCTGCTCGTCGAGCGGCTGTCGGACGCGCAGCGCAACGGGCACCCGGTGCTCGCCGTGGTCCGGGGTTCGGCGATCAACCAGGACGGTGCCTCGAACGGTCTGACGGCTCCGAACGGTCCTTCGCAGCAGCGGGTGATCCGGCAGGCGCTGGCGAACGCCGGTCTGGCGTCGGACCAGGTGGACGC
>NZ_JBIURH010000171.1:0-1714 GCF_044740765.1 Kitasatospora sp. NPDC088346 | reverse complement strand
AGAGCGTGGTGGTGAACTGCGCTGTAGCTCGATGAGCTGCGGTTTTGCGGTTGGGCGGGTGTGGTTGCGGCTGGGACGGGGCAGCCAGCGGACGGTTGGTTCTGTCTGTCCGGGAGGTGTCTGGTGCCGTCGGTGATCGCTTTGCTGGAGTGCCGTGAAGCGCGGGCGCGTGAAGAGCTCGAGTCCTGGCTGGAGGCGGTGCGGGAGGCCGAGGAGCAGGCTGTCGCGGCCCGGCAGCGTGTGGACCACGCGCGCATCGCCCGTGAGGAGGTGCTGCGCGCACTGGCCGAGGAAGGCGAAGGCACCACCCGACGCGCGGAGAACGGGCCGGGAACGGTATCCGCGCAGAGCACGGAGGATGACTTGCCGTCAGGACCCGTAACAGGACCGGCCGGGACGGTGGCGGCGATGCCGGTGACCGTGCAGCAGGCGGTGCCCGCCGGAACGGGTGGGGGTACTGGCCGTGATCCGCGGCCGCCGGCCTGGCGGGCCGGTCTGGGTGAGGAGGTGCTGTCGGGGGTCTACCGGCAGGTCTTCGCGGTGGCCGCGGCAGCGTCGGGGCCGGTGACCGTGCAGGAGCTGACGCGGGCGCTGGGCCGGGACGCGACACGGATGAACGAGGTGGAGAAAGTGCGCCACCGGGCCTATGCGCTGGAGGCGCGGGGCTGGCTGCTGCGTGAGCGCGGCGGGGTGTTCAGGGCTGTGGCGCCTCCAGCCGGTGGGCCCGCCGCTCCGGCCAGTGCAGCCGCTGCCGCGCCATCCGCCGGGTCAGCGTGAGCAGGCCCGCCCACCACACCATCTGCTCGTGGTGATCGGGGCGGCGCTCGTGGTCGCGGTTGAGTCTGCGGGCCCGTGACAGCCACCCCAGGGTGCGCTCCACGATCCATCGGCGCGCCAGCACCACGAACCCCGTCTGCCCGTCGCTTCGCCGCACCACCTCGACCTTCACCCCGTGCCGGGCGAACGCCTGCGCCAGGGCCTGGCCCTGGTAGGCGCTGTCGGCCCAGACCAGCTTCAACAGCCGGCCCGGCGCGGCCATGAACCGCTCCAGCAACTCCGGGGCGGCCATCGAGTCGTGCACGTTGGCCGCAGTGACGCTGACTTCCAGCAACAGGCCCAGGGTGTCGGTCAGAATGTGGCGCTTCCTGCCGTCGCGCGATTTCGCGCCGTCGTAGCCGCGGGTGTCGCCGGTGACGGTGTCCGCGCCGTCCACCGACTGCGCGTCGACGATCGCGGCGCTCGGCTCGGAGGGCCGTCCCTGCTGCCGTCGCTCGATGCGCCGCAGGCGCTCGTACAGCTCGCGCACGTAGCCGTGCCGGCACCACCGCCGGAAGAAGTCGTATACCGCCCGCCACCAGGGAAAATCGGCGGGGACAGCACGCCACTTCACCCCGTTGTCGACGACGTAGCGCACCGCGTCGACCATTTCCCGGTGACAGAACGACTCCGGGCGCCCGCCCCGGCCCTCCAGCCAGGCCGGGACCGGCATCGACGCGCGGATCCGGGTCCACTCCACGTCGGTCATGTCGGTGGGATAACGCTCGGCACGCCGCCCGGCAGCGATCGCTCCGTACAGGTGCACGTAGCAGTCACACGGACGAGGGACCGGAATGGACCACGCGGCATTGGAAGTGGTCAACTGAGTGCGCAGCGGGTCTCCTTGAACGAGCCGGGTCTCGACAACCACGTCTCTACCGAGGAGCCCGCTCTTTCA
>NZ_JBIURH010000170.1:0-1718 GCF_044740765.1 Kitasatospora sp. NPDC088346 | reverse complement strand
CTAGAAGGCTCGTGAAGATCTTGGGTTCTGGCCCCGCCGCGTGAGCGGCGGGGCCAGACTGCTTCTTGTGGCAATGGGGGAATGGGCCGGGGAGACGGTCGGGCCCGATGTCTGGGCGACGTGCCGGGAGTTGATCCCGGCAGGCAGCGTGTTCGCGTTCCTGGCCGAGCACCGTGGCGAGCTGTTCCCGGTTCGGATGTTCGAGGACATGTACCCCTCGGCGAACGGGCGCCCGAGCATGCCGCCGCAGATCCTGGCCGCCGCGATCACGCTGCAGGCCCTGCACGGCCTGTCGGACTTCGAGACCGTCCAGGAACTGCGGTGCGACCTGCGGTGGAAGGCCGCCTGCGGGCTGGGTCTGAACGACACCGCGTTCGACCCGTCGCTGCTGGCCTACTTCCGCCGCCGGCTGGCCCGCTCCGCCCGGCCTCACCGCGTCTTCGAGGCCGTACGGGAGGTTGTGCAGGCGACCGGCGTGCTCAAGGGAAAGCACCGCCGGGCGCTGGATTCCACAGTGCTGGACGACGCGGTCGCCACCCAGGACACCGTCACCCAGATCATCGCCGCCGTGCGGGCGGTGATCCGCGAGGTCCCCGGGGCCACCGGGGTGGCCGCCGCGCAGTGCACCGCCCACGACTACACCGACCCGTGCAAGCCCCGCATCGCCTGGAACGACCAGCAGGCCCGAGCCGACCTCGTGGATGCCCTGGTCGGTGACGCGGTGCGGCTGCTGGGCCACCTGCCCGAGCAGCAACTCGGCGAGAAGGCCGCGAACGCGGTCGGCATCCTGGCCCTGGTCGCCGGACAGGATGTCGAGCCAGCCGACGGCTCCGACGGCCGCGACGGACGCTGGCGCATCACCCAGGGCACCGCCCACGACCGGATGGTCTCCACCGTCGACCCCGAAGCCCGGCACGTGCACAAGACCCGCTCCCACCAGCAGGACGGCTTCAAGGCCCACCTCGCCGTCGAGCCCGAGACCGGGTTATACACCGCCGTCGCCCTGCTGCCCGGCGCCGGAGCCGAACACCACGAGGCCGCCGTCGGCGTCGACCTGCTCGCCGACGAGGAGACGCCGGTGGACGCCTTCGGCGACACCGCCTACTCCACCGGCGACGCCCGCCAGACCCTCGAAGAGGCAGGTCACCGGCTGTTCCTCAAACCCGCCCCGCTACGGCCCGCCGTCCCGGGCGGCTTCACCCTGGACGACTTCGCCATCGACACGACCGCGGCCACCGTGACCTGCCCGGCCGGACACACCGTTGCCCTCTCGGACCCCAGCGGGCAGCACCACCAGCGCAAAGCCGCCTTCACGAGCCTGTGCACCGGCTGCCCCCTGCGCGAGCGCTGCACCAAGGCCAAGGCGGGCCGCATCCTGACCATCCGCCCGCACCACGACCTGCTCGCCGCCGCCCGCCACCAGGCCGCCAACGACCCCGACTGGCAAGCCGCTTACCGCCGTTGGCGACCTCTCGTCGAACGCGCCGTCGCCTGGATCGTCCACCGAGGCAACCGCAGACTCCGCTACCGCGGCACCATCAAAAACAACGCCTGGCTCCACACCCGAGCCGCCGCCCTCAACCTCCGCCGCCTGATCAACCTCGGACTCACCCGCACCAGCAGCACCTGGCACCTCACCCCCGCCAGCGCATAACCAGAAGGGGCCGCCCGGCCCGCAGCCAGACAGCCCCTCAGCAAGATCTTCACGAGCCTTCTAG
>NZ_JBIURH010000169.1:0-1755 GCF_044740765.1 Kitasatospora sp. NPDC088346 | reverse complement strand
CCGTACTCCGTCACCAGATGACGCGCGACCACACCACCCAACGCACCCGACGCACCCGTCAGCAACACCGTCCCCGCCGGATCCAACACCCGCAGACCGGTCACCGGAGCGCGGGTCCCGTCGGACGCCGGGACGCCCGGCCGGACCAGGCGCAGCGCGCCGGCGTGCCCGGCGACCAGGGCGACCTGCGGTTCCTCGGTGCCGAGCGCGTAGGACAGCGCCCGCAGCGAGGCCGGGTCGTCGTCCAGGTCGATCAGGGTGATCCGGCCCGGGTTCTCCGACTGGGCCGACCGCAGCAGGCCCCGGACGGCCGCTGCGGGGAGGTCCCCGGCTGCGGCGCTCCGGGTCACCACGACGAGTCGGGAGTCCGCGAAGGCGTCCTGGGCCAACCACTCCTGGACCAGCGCCAGGGTGTCCCGGACGGCGGCACGGGTGGCCGCCGCCAGGTCCGGCCCGTCGGAGGCGGCGATCGGCAGCACCAGCAGGTCGGGTGCCGTGCCCCCCTCGGCCGCGGCCGCGAGGTCCGCGAACCCGATCGCACCGGCCAGGCCGAGGTCGTCGTCGCCCAGCACGCCGATCGTTCCGGCCGGCGGGGTCGACGGCAGCGGGACCGGGGTCCACTCGGGGCGGAACAGCGACTCCGGTCCGCCGGTGACCGCCAGCTGCTCCGCCGAGAAGGCCCGCAGCACCAGCGAACCGACCGTCGCGACGGGCGCACCCGCCGCGTCGGCCACCGCCAGCGAGACCGTGTCGGCTCCCGTGGCGCTCATCCGGATACGCAGGTACCCCGTCCCGGCCGCGTGCAGGGTGACGTCCGACCAGGCGAACGGCAGCCGGCCCTGACCGGTGTCCTCCAGCAGCCCGCCGAGGGCCACCGCGTGCAGCGCGGCGTCCAGCAGCGCGGGGTGCAGACCGAACAGCCCCGCCTGGGCCCGTACCTCGTCCGGCAACGCCACCTCGGCGAACACCTCGCCGTCCCGGCGCCAGGCCGCCCGCAGGCCCCGGAACACCGGGCCGTAGGCGAAGCCGGCGGCCGCGAAGGTGTCGTACACGCCGTCCACGGCGACGGGCTCCGCGCCCGTCGGCGGCCACTGCGTCAACGCCTCACCGTCGCCGGCCGCAGCCTCCGCCAGCAGGCCGACCGCGTGCCGGGTCCAGTGGGCGTCGGGTGCCGCGTCCTCGGCCCGTGAGTGCAGGGCGACGCTCCGCCGGCCCGACTCGTCGGCGCCGCCGACCGACACCTGGATCTGCACCGCTCCCCTCTCGGGGACGATCAGCGGAGCCTCCAACGTCAGCTCCTCCAGCACCGCACAGCCCACCTGGTCACCGGCCCGGACGGCCAGCTCCACGAAGGCCGTTCCGGGCAGCAGCACGCTGCCCGCCACGGCGTGGTCCGCGAGCCACGGGTGGACGTCCAGCGCGAGCCGCCCGGTGAACAGATGGCCCTCCGCGTCCGCGAGCGCCAGCGACGCGCCCAGCAGCGGGTGATCGGCGGCGCCGAGGCCGGCGGACACCACATCGCCGACCAGCCCGGGCCGGACCTGCGGCCAGTAGTTCTCCTGCTGGAAGGCGTAGGTCGGGAGGTCGATCCGGGGGGCACCGGCGCCCGCGCCAGCGAGGACGGTGTCCCAGTCGAGCGGGATGCCGCGCACGTGCAGCTGGGCGAGGGCCGTGGTGAGGCTCCGGGCCTCGGGACGGTCACGGCGCAGGACCGGGGTGAGGACGGCGGTGGTGGACTCCGGCAGGCACTGCTGC
>NZ_JBIURH010000168.1:0-1793 GCF_044740765.1 Kitasatospora sp. NPDC088346 | reverse complement strand
CGCCAACAGATCCGCCACCGTCGCATCCGGCAACACCCGCGACGTCGCCGCCCACTCCCCCAACACCAGACCCCGCTCACCCACCGTCAACACATCCAACGAGCCGATCCGGCGGCCCGGGCCGGCGGCGACCTGCTCCAGCAGGGCGAGCAGTCGCTCGACCAGGGACTCGGCGGTGGTGCGGTCGTAGAGGTCGGCCGCGTACTCGAAGGCGATGTCGATCTCCTCGGAGACGGAGGTCTCCTCGAAGTTGAAGTCGAGTTCGAACTTCACCGCGCCCAGCTCGAACGGCAGGATCCGGCTCTCCAGGCCGAGCAGGCTGCCGCCCTGGCCGTCGTTGTGCTGGTAGCCGAGCATCACCTGGAACAGCGGGTGCCGGCCGGCCACCCGGGGCGGGTTGACGGCCTCGACCAGGCGGTCGAAGGGCAGGTCCTGGTGCGCGAAGGCGGCCAGGTCCGACTCCCTGGTCCGGGTGAGGAGTTCGGCGAAGGTCGGGTCGCCGGAGAGGTCGTTGCGCAGCACCAGCGTGTTGACGAAGAAGCCGACCAGGCCGTCCAGCGCCGCGTCCGAGCGGCCCGCGACGGGGGCGCCGAGGGGGATGTCGGTGCCGGCGCCGAGTCGGTGCAGCAGGGTGGCGACGGCCGCCTGGAGCACCATGAAGGTGGTCGTGCCGGTGGCCCGGGCGGCCTCCCGCAGGCCGCGGTAGACGGTCGGCGGCACCTGGGCGTACACGGTGTCGCCGCGGTGGCCGGCGGTCGGCAGGCGCGGGTGGTCGGTGGGCAGCGGCAGTTCCTCGGGCAGACCGGCCAGGGCCTGCTTCCAGAACTCCACCTGCCGGCTGTGCAGGCTGTCCGGGTCCTCGGCGGAGCCCAGCAGTTCCTGCTGCCAGAGGGTGTAGTCGGCGTACTGGACCGGAAGCGGCGCCCAGTCGGGGGCCAGGCCGGCACCGTGCGCGAGGTACGCGGCGTTCAGGTCCTCGATGAACGGCAGCATCGACCACTCGTCGCCCGCGATGTGGTGGAAGAGCAGCACGATCGCGTGGTCCGCCGGACCGATCTCCAACACGCTGACCCGCAGGGGCAGTTCGGCCGAGAGGTCGAAGCCGTGGCGGACGGCCGCCTCGATGTCGGCGGCGAGGGTCTGCTCGCCGGAGGCCACCAGGTGCAGCGCCCCGGCCGCGGTCGGGGCGGGCCGCACCTCCTGGAAGACCGTGCCGGCCCGTTCGGTGAAGACGGTCCGCAGGCTCTCGTGGCGCCCGGTCACGGCGGTGACGGCGGCGCGCAGCGCGTCCAGGTCGAGCGGGCCGGTGACCCGGACGACCAGCGGCACGTTGTAGGTGGCGCCCGAGCCGTCCAGGTTCTGCAGGAACCACATCCGGCGCTGGGCGTGCGAGAGCGGCAGCTCGGCGGGGTGCTCGCGGCGGACCAGGGCCGGGCGGCTCTCGCCGCCGGCGGCGGCCCGGTGCGCGAGGCCGGCCGGGGTGGGGGCCTCGAAGAGGTCCCGGACGGTCAGCTGGTTGCCGAGCACCGTCCGCAGGCGGCTGATCAGGCGGGTGGCGATCAGCGAGTGGCCACCGAGGTCGAAGAAGTGGTCCTCGGGGCCGACCGCGGTCAGGCCGAGCACCTCGGCGAACAGGCCGCAGATGATCTCCTCGCGGGCGTCCCGGGGGGCGCGCCCGGCGGCGCCGCCGGTGTGGTCGGGCGCGGGGAGGGCCTTGCGGTCGAGCTTGCCGTTGACGGTCAGCGGCAGCGCGTCGAGGACGACGAACGCGGACGGGACCATGTACTCCGGCA
>NZ_JBIURH010000166.1:0-1817 GCF_044740765.1 Kitasatospora sp. NPDC088346 | reverse complement strand
GAGGGCCTCGGCGAGGCGGTGGGAGTCGCCGCTGGTGGTGACCAGGTGAGCGTGGTGCATGAGGCGGTCGGTGGAGGCCCCGGCGAGGGTCTTCGGCATGATCGTGTCGAAGCCGGAGGGGTGGATGTTGCTGGTCACCGCGATCGAGCGGCGCTCATAGGCGGCGTCGATGATCCGGTAGAACGCCTCGGCGGCGTCCTCGCCGACCGGCAGTAGGCCAATATCATCGATCACGATGAGGTCGGCCCGGCAGATCCGAGCGACGGTCCGCGCGGTCGAGCCGTCGACCTTCGACTTGCCGATCGCGGCGGCCAGGGTCTCCAGGGTGAACCACGACACCCGCAGGTCCTTCTCGATCGCAGCCTGGGCCAGACCCTCGGTGAAGTGCGACTTCCCGGTCCCCGACGGGCCGGCGATCACCAGATTCTCCGCGCGGCTGATCCACTCGAGGGTGACCAGCGAGTTCTGCGTCGGCTCGGGGATCGTGGAGTCCTCGGCCCGCCAGGACGCCAGAGTCTTGCCAGTGGGGAAGTTCGCCGCGTGCCGGCGAAGCCGGCGGGTGGCCGCGTCGCGTCCGATGACCTCCTCGGAGATCAGCAGCCGCAGCACCTCGGCGGGATCCCACCGCTGAGCGCGGGCGGTGGCCAGGACGTCCGGTGCGGCCTTGCGCATGTAGGGCAGCCGCATCCGGCGCATCAGCTTGTCGAGTTCCTCGGGAAGGGCCGGGGCCTGGGGAAAGCTCACGTTCATGCCGTTCTCTTCGATGACGTGCGGTCAGGATGCTGATCAGAGCGATGCGGGGTGGTGGTCACCGCCCGAGGGCCTGCCAGCCGATCGTGCCGTTCTGGACGGAGTGGGCCTCGTCCGCGCGGACGACCTGCCCGGCGGGCTTGTTCGCCGCGACATGCTCCAGGATGGAGACCAGGTCGTCCTCGGCGAACCGGCCGGCCGCGGCCGCCAGACCGAGGGCCTGATCGACCCGCTCGGAACCCAGAACCGTCGCCAGCTCGACGGCGTGGGCCATCTTCGCCCGGATCCGTGAGGCTCCGGCGGGACCGGCCTCCTTGAGCCAGCGGCCGGCGCCGGGGCCGATGCCCACGAACGCGATCTCCGCCTCCGAGCGCGGCCGCAGCCTGGGCTGGTGGACCTGGCGGCCGTCGGGATGGTCCGGGTAGTGCTCGTCGATGATCTGCGGGACGCCCGGAGTGGACAGCTGATGACGCCAGATCTCCGACAGGTCACCGGACTCGGTGCGGGCCGTGATGGACAGCTCGTCACCGACGACCCGGCACCAGACCCTGGCGCCCGTGTAGCCCGGCGGGGTCGAGTAGCGCACCGCGTTGAAGCTGATCGTGCGGTCCGCCCCGACCACCCTCTCCTCCCCGAGCGCGAGGGCCAGGGGCTCGATCGGCAGGACGTGCAGCGTGGTGCGTTCGATGTCCAGGCGGTCGGAGGGGATCTGCCCGGTCGCCCGGTGCCGTCGCGTGTTCACCATGTCGCACCAGATCCGGCAGGCGTCCGCGAGCTCGGCGAATGAGTCGTAGGCCGGCAGCAGGTTCGCCGTGGTCGGGACCAGGTCGGCCTTCGCGATCCGGACCGTGGCCTCCGCCCCGCCCTTCGATTCCGGGTCGTAGGGGACGCAGGACACGACCTGGCAGCCGTAGTGCCGGCCCGCAGCGACCATCTGCGGATGCCGCACCGGAATCCCGGCGATGTGTTCGACGGTGACCGTCTTCGCATTGTCGGTCAGCACGTAGGTCGGCGCCCCGCCGATCCGCCGCAGTGTCGTGTCCAGGCAGGCCACCAGCGTGCCCAGG
>NZ_JBIURH010000165.1:0-1973 GCF_044740765.1 Kitasatospora sp. NPDC088346 | reverse complement strand
TCTGGAGTCCCTGCCGGGTTGAAGGTGCAGGTCAGCTGGGTGGGGGCTGGTGACGCGGTCGGATTCGCCTAGAGACGCGATTTTGCGGATTTGCCTGCGCTGACCTGCAGTTGGTCCGTAGGGTCTGGAGTCGTGTACGTGAAGACGACGAAACGGGAGAACAAGTCCGGCACGGTCCGGTACCTGCACCTGGCCCACAACGAGTGGGATCCGGTGAAGGGCCGGGCGGTCCCGAAGGTCCTGTTCACGTTCGGCCGTGAGGACGACCTCGACCGGGACGCGGTGAAACGCCTGGTCGCGTCTCTATCGAGGCTGCTGGAGCCGGGTGAGGCGCTGGCGTCGACGGCAGCGGGTGACCTGGAGTTCGTCTCGTCGGTGCCGTTCGGCGGCACCTACGTCCTCGATCATCTCTGGCGGCGGCTGAGGATCGACAGGATCGTCGGGCAGGTCGGGCAGCCCAAACGGGGCCGGCGCCGGGACATGTCGGTGACCGAGCGGGTGCTGTTCTCCCTGGTCGCGAACCGGGCCCTGGCTCCGTCGTCGAAGCTGGCCGCCGCCAACTGGGCCACGCACGACGTGCATGTCGAGGGCCTGCCGGCCACCGACGACGACGCCTGCTACCGGGCGATGGACTGGCTCCACGAGGTGACCGACGACCTGGAGAAGCGGGTGTTCGACGAGGTCGCGAACCTCCTCAACCTCGAGGTCGACCTGCTGTTCTTCGACACCACCAGCACCTACTTCGAGCTGGAGGAGGCCGACGAACCCGCCGCCCGCGACGACAGGGGCCGCCTCCTGACGGACGACCGCCCAACCGCCGAAGAGGACGGCGAGTCCGCGGAGCAGGCCGGGTTCCGCACCTTCGGCAAGTCGAAGGACTCCCGCGACGACCTGCCGCAGATCGTGATCGGGATGGCCGTCACGAGGGACGGGATCCCGGTCCGCGTCTGGTCCTGGCCCGGCAACACCGGTGACCAGAAGCTGATCCGGCAGGTCAAGGACGACATGCGGGACTGGACCCTGAGCAAGATCGTGTGGGTCACCGACCGGGGATTCTCCAGCGAACGCAACCGCCGCTACCTCCGCCAGGGCGACCACGCCTACATCGTCGGCGAGAAACTCCGCTCAGGAAGTCCAGAGGTGAAGGCCACCCTGTCCCGCCAGGGCCGCTACAGCGAGATCACCGGGAACATGCGGGTCAAGGAGGTGCGGATCTCCGACACCGAACGGTTCGTGATCTGCCACAACCCCGAAGCCGCCACCCGTGACCAGCACATACGCGAACAGCTCGTCTCCCAGCTCACGACCCTGATCGAAGACACCGACAAGCTCAGCGACTTCAAGCGCGGCGAGCTCCGCGGCAAGCTCGCCGACAAGCCCGGCCTCAACCGCTACCTCCGCACCACCCCGGCCGGCAAGCTCCGCATCGACACCGCGAAGATCAAGACCGAGGAGAACCTCGACGGCAAGTACCTGCTGCGATGCTCCGACCCGCATCTGTCGGCCGAGGACATCGCCCTCGGTTACAAGCAACTCCTCGAAGTCGAGCGGGGCTGGCGGGACATGAAACAGATCATCGACCTGCGGCCCGTCTATCACCGGCTCGAGGAGCGCATACGCGCACACGTCGTCCTCTGCTGGCTCGCCCTGCTGCTGATCCGCATCATCGAGACCACCACCGACGAGACCTGGACGATCATCCGCCGCGAGCTCGACCGGCTCCACCTCGGCACATTCACCGGCCCTACCGGCCTGTTCCGACAGGTCACCACCCTCACCAAGCCCCAGACCGACCTTCTGGCCAAGCTCGGCATCCCCGCACCGAAGCAGATCATCGCCCTCGAACCCGCACCCCGCTGACCAGCACGAACACCAGCGCCTAGAGAAACGACTCTCAGGCGCCCTCACCCATGTCCGCGCAGGTCAGACCCCAAATTCGTGACTCTAGGCCGCTGAATTACGCGGAACGCAGG
>NZ_JBIURH010000164.1:0-2045 GCF_044740765.1 Kitasatospora sp. NPDC088346 | reverse complement strand
CACCAGGCAGACACGCGCAGCAGCCGCCGATCGATGGAACCTCACCCTCACCAGTGAAGATCACCAACAGCATCCCGATTACGGGCCAGAGCCGATGACCGTACAGACCCTCTCAGGTCGCTTCGTTGCGCCTGGGTGAGGCCGCCGTCTGTGGCTTCCTCCTCCAGGCGCACGCCGATGCCCTCGGCATCACCGTGGAGCGGCCGCTCGGCCCCGACCTTCGGGCGCATCAGACTGAGGGCTGCCAGCCGCCGAATCCCCTCAGCCCTGGGTGCCGGCCTGGGCCAGGAGGTGGCCGGTCAGCGTGAGGGCCTGCACCGCTGGCGCCCATTGGGCGAGCAGGGCCATCACGTCAGGCAACGTCGCGGCGTACGCCCCCTCCGCCTCGAAGACGCCCTCCAGGTCGAGGAGGACTTGCGGCTCGGCCATGCGGCGGAACTCGTCCCGCTGCTCCCCGACGGAGACCTGCGCCCGGGCGATGTACGTGCCTTTCTTGCCGACGCCGCCGGCGCGCTACGTCACCGATTGCCATCGAAGATCATTCCCGACCTGCTCGCCGAGAGCGCCCGCAACCCCGGGCTGGCACGAACGCGGCGAACTCCCCCGCCGACGTGGACCGCGAACTCGCACTCGACTTCCTCGCCGGCCCCCTCTACTGGCGCCTCGCGGTCGTCCACACCCCGACCGGCCCTGACTATCTCGACCGCCTCACCGACAAGCTTCTCGCCGCCTTCGCCGCCTGACCACCGGCCCGGCGAGCACCGACATCCCCCAAGCTCCAGCAGCCGAGCGGCCATCACCGGCCCGTGTGCCGCGAGAGCGGCGACCACACTCGTTCAAGCGGGCCCCACGCACAAACCCGTGGAGCCTGGGCAGCTGCACACTCTGCGCCTTGCGCACCGCACGCTGGACCTCGGCCTCGGCGCCTTGCTGCCAGGCACACTGACAGACAGTCATCGTCTTCTCAGCGCGCAGCGTCGGTGCGAATGCTGCGACCCCACACGATCCGGTGACAACAGGCGCGACATCACGTCACATACCGCCCTCTGATGACCCGCCGCCGGCTGCATGCCGTCGGCTCGAGGCCCGGCGGCCAGGAGCCGGCCGCGTAGGTGGTCGGCCGGGGCGGCCTTCGCTTCGAGGACCCGATTCCACTGCAACCGCAGTTGAGGTGACCGGCTCGAAGTTCGCCCGTCGAGCCAGTCATGGGTGGGGATGTCGCGGTTGACACGGTGCAGGGCTGGGCTGCGGGCCTGGACGGTCCGCACGTTCGGATCAGCGCCGGGCCGGTCGGGAGAGACCCTAGTGCGGCGGGAGGACCACGAGAGCGACGACGATGACGAGGACAGTGACGGCGGGTACGACGACGAGGCCGAGCACGATGGGGGTCAGCCGGTCCCGGAACTGCTTCGGGGGCTGGACCCGTGCGGTCTGGTCCGTGCTCAGTTCCCACCAGTTGACGACCCGCTGGAACTGCTCGTCGAAGTCGGGGGTGGGATGCATGGCACTGCGGTAGAGCCCGGGCAACGAACGACGCCGTCCGCCCTCCAGGAACATCCGGACCGCGTACGACGACGAGCCCTGGCCCTTGGTCTCGCGCACGTCGATCCACCGGATCTCGCGCCACGGGTAGGTGCGGCCACGCCCAAGGCCCCAACAGATGGTTATTCCGTCGGCCCCGACCCGGCTCCAGCTCCGGTACGACAGGAAGAGAAGCGGGGCGAGGAGGGCGATGGTCCCGCCCGCCAGCCAGGAGAAGCCCACCGCGCCGAGCCGGACGAACGCGGCGATCCCCTGGGCGCCCAGGACGACAACGGCCAGCACCACGTACGACTTCACCGGACGATTCCGGTCCTTCACTCGAAAGTTCAGTTCGATCACAGCGGGCACACTACGCCTGCGGCCTCGGCCGCGAAGCGGCCGGGTCTGGAGCATCACTGACAGTCGTTCAGCTTGTGCTTTATCCATCAGGCTCGAACGTCGCCTCGAACATGATCACCCGGATGGGGATTCGCCGGACGTGAGGGCGGCCTCCGTCCGATCCT
>NZ_JBIURH010000163.1:0-2054 GCF_044740765.1 Kitasatospora sp. NPDC088346 | reverse complement strand
CCGGTGGAGCCGGAGGTGAACATCACGCAGGCCACGTCCTCGACCGACACCCGCACCCCCGGGTTCGAGGCGTCGAGTGCGGCGATGAGGTCGGCCTCCCCGTCCACCCGGACGTACCGCAGCCGGGCGCCCGACTCGACCAGCCGCTCCGCCAGCGCGTCGCAGGTGACGACGGCCTCCGCGCGGATCTCGCCGAGCACGGCGGTCAGCCGGTCGGTCGGGAACTTCGGGTCGAGCTGCGTGTAGCCGCCGCCACCGGCCTTGAGGACGGCCAGGGTGGCGACGACCAGTTCGATCCCGCGTTCCAGGAACACCCCGACCACCGAGCCCCGGCCGACACCGCGGTCCGCCAGGTGCCGGGCGAGCCGGTTGGCGCGGGCGTTCAGTTCGCGGTAGGTGACCCGGGTCCCCTCGAAGACCAGCGCCACCGCGTCCGGGGTGCGGACCACCTGCTCCTCGAAGAGCTCGTGGACGCAGCGGTCGTCGGCGTACTCGGCCGCGGTGTCGTTCCAGTGCACGAGCAACTGGAGCAGCTCGTCCTCGGACAGGATCCGGTGCCGGCCGATCGGGAGGTCGGGCGCGTCGGCGACGGCCGCCAGCAGGCGGACGGTCGCGTCGAGCAGGCGCTCGGCGGTGGAGCGGTCGAACAGGTCCTTCGCGTACTCCAGGGTGAGGTCGAGCCCGGCCGGGCGGCCCTCCTCGTAGCGCTCGCGGACCGCCGCGGTCAGGTCGAACTTGGCGGCGCCGGTGGAGGTGTTCTCGGCCCGGACGTCGAGCCCCGGCAGGGCGAGCGTCGCCTGCGCGTTGTTCTGCAGGACCAGCATCACCTGGAACAGCGGGTGCCGGGCCGCCGAGCGGACCGGGTTGAGCACCTCCACCAGCCGGTCGAACGGGATGTCCTGGTGCTCGAACGCGACCAGGTCGCCGTCCCGGACGCGGCCGAGCAGCTCGCGGAAGCTCGGGTCGCCGGAGGTGTCGGTGCGCAGCACCAGGGTGTTGACGAAGAACCCGACCAGGTCGTCCAGCGCGTCGTCGCCGCGGCCGGCGACCGGTGTGCCGACGGGGATGTCCTCGCCCGCGCCGAACCTGCTGAGCACCACCGAGAAGGCGGCCTGCATCAGCATGAAGAGCGTGGCGCGCTCGGAGCGGGCCAGCTGGAGCAGCCGCCCGTGCAGTTCCGCGCCGGCCGAGGTGAGCACCGCGTCGCCGGTGAAGCTCGGCACGCCGGGCCGGGGACGGTCCAGCGGCAGCGGCAGCTCCTCCGGGAGGTCGGCCAACTGCTCCTTCCAGTAGGCGAACTGGCTGCCGGCGACGCTCTCCGGGTCCTCCTCGTCGGCGAGCAGCTCCTGCTGCCACAGCGTGTAGTCGGCGTACTGGATCTCCAGCTCGTCCCACTGCGGGGCGCCGCCGGCGATCCGTGCCGTGTACGCCTCGGCCAGGTCGCGCAGCAGCGGCCCGAGCGACCAGCCGTCACTGACGATGTGGTGCATCACCACCAGCAGCACGTGCTCGCGCTCGCCGACCGCGAACAGCCTGGCGTGCAGCGGGATTTCGGCCGACAGGTCGAAGACGTACCGGGAGGCGTCCTGGACCCGCCGGGCCAGGAAGGCCTCGGTGGTACGGACCGGCTCCAGGTCGGGGGCGGCCCGGTCCGCGTCCAGGATCAGCTGGTACGGGTTGCCGTCCTGCTCAGGGAAGAGCGTGCGCAGGCTCTCGTGGCGGGCGACGACGTCCGCGAGCGCCGTCCGCAGCGCGGGGACGTCCAGCTCGCCCGTGAGGCGCAGGACCACCGGCACGTTGTAGGTGGCGCTGGGGCCCTCCAGGCGGTCGATGAACCACAGGCGCCGCTGGGCGTACGACAGCGGGATCATCCGGTCTCTCCGTTCCGGGCGCGGCGGCGCAGCGCCGGACGGGCGCGCCGTGGGGTGTCGGACGTGTCGCCGAGGCGTTCGACGAGCTCGGCGACGGTGGGGGTCTGGAAGAGGGTGCGCATGGTGAGCTCGGTGCCGAGGGTGGTGCGGATGCGGCTGATGAGGCGGGCGGCGAGGAGGGAG
>NZ_JBIURH010000162.1:0-2102 GCF_044740765.1 Kitasatospora sp. NPDC088346 | reverse complement strand
GCGGCATTGGAAGTGGTCAACTGAGTGCGCAGCGGGTCTCCTTGAACGAGCCGGGTCTCGACAACCACGTCTCTACCGAGGAGCCCGCTCTTTCATGCCCACCGCGCCACCAGCACCTGTGTGCGAGGCATCACCCACCCGAGATAGCCGAACGCCAATCGCTTCACCACCACGCTCTGACTCCTTGTTGATCCGCGAGCTCCGAGCTCTGGTGCAGAGAGGGGCCCCTGGGACGCGCTGGTGTCATGAACGGCTACTGAGATGGCGGACCGAAGAGTCCTGGGATTAGGACGCCGCGTGACCCGCATGTGCTCGTGACCTGCGAAAACAGGCAACGTTGGGAGAGTCGGTTGAAGATCTTCTGCGGTATCGACTGGGCCGAATCGCATCACGACGTCGCCTTGGTCGGCGACACCGGTGAGCTGGTGGCCAAGCGCCGGATCACCGACGACGCGGCCGGCTACCGGCTGCTGCTGGACCTGCTCGCCGAGCACGGCGATACCCCGGCGGAGCCGATTCCGGTGGCGATCGAGACCAGCCGAGGTCTGCTGGTCGCTGTCCTGCGCACCGGAAATCGGCGGGTGTTCGCGATCAACCCACTCGCCGCCGCCCGCTACCGGGACCGGCACGGCGTCTCACGCAAGAAGTCCGACCCGGGCGACGCCCTGGTCCTGGCGAACATCCTACGTACCGACATGCCCATGCACCGCCCCCTGCCCGCCGACTCCGACCAGGGCCGAGCCGTCACCGTCTTGGCTCGCGCCCAACAGGATGCAGTCTGGAACCGGCAGCAGCTCGGCAACCAGATCCGTTCGCTGCTGCGCGAGTACTTCCCCGCTGCCCTGGATGCCTTCCAGAGCAAGTACGGCGGTCTGGCCCGGCCGGACGCCCGGGCTGTGCTCAAGGCGGCGCCGACCCCGGCAAGGGCTGGGAAGCTCTCCCTGGCCCAGCTGCGGGCCGCGCTCAAGCGCGCCGGTCGCCAGCGCGGTGTCGACGCCGAGGCCGAACGGCTCCGCGAGGTCTTCCGAGCGGAGCACGCCCGCCATCCCGAACCGGTCGAGGACGCCTTCGGCCACCAGTTGCTTGCCCTGCTGAAGCAGTTCGACGCCGCCTGCCAGGCCGGGGACGACCTTGCCGAGGCCGTCGAGGCTGCCTTCCGCGAGCACCCCGACGCCGAGATATACCTCAGCTTTCCCGGTCTCGGTGTCCAGCTCGCCGCCCGGGTCCTGGCGGAGATCGGCGACGACCGCACCCGCTTCGCCGACGCCCGTGGTCTCAAGGCCTACGCCGGCTCCGCACCCATCACCAGGGCCTCCGGCAAGAAGAGCTACATCGGCCGACGTATGGTGAAGAACGACCGGCTCATGCACGCCGGATTCCTCTGGGCCTTCTCCTCGCTCCGAGCCTCACCCGGTGCCGATGCCCACTACCGCCGCCGACGCGACCACGGAGACTGGCACGCCGGCGCACAGCGCAACCTCCTCAACCGTCTGCTGGGCCAACTCTTCCACTGCCTCCAGAAGCGGCAGCTGTTCGACGAACACCACGCCTTCACCTCCCCTGCTACCTCGTCAATCACGGCTGCGGCTTGACGCCCTAACCACCTGAGATGTCTTCCGCTTCCTGAAGCAGACCCTCGGCTGGACCCGCCCGAAACTGCGTGAACCCTCCGCGGCCGACCGCTGGACTCGCCTGCCCGGGTTCGACGTAATTCGAGGGTTCTGGAGGGCCTGGCGGGCTGAAGGCGCAGGTCATCGTGCTGCGGATGGCGCGAACGGTCGAAAGTGCCTAGAGACGCGACTTTCCTGATTCGCCTGCGCTGGCCTGCCACTTCGTCCTATCGTCTGGAGCCGTGTACGTGAAGACGACGAAGCGGGAGAACAAGTCCGGGACGGTCCGGTACCTGCATCTGGCCCACAACGAGTGGGATCCGGTGAAGGGGCGGGCGGTGCCGAAGGTGCTGTTCACCTTCGGCCGCGAGGACGAGCTGGACCGCGACGCGGTCAAGCGCCTGGTCGCGTCTCTATCGAAGCTGCTGGAACCGGGTGACGCGCTGGCCGCGACGGCGGCGTCGGACCTGGAGTTCACCTGCTCGGTGCCGT
>NZ_JBIURH010000161.1:0-2168 GCF_044740765.1 Kitasatospora sp. NPDC088346 | reverse complement strand
GCGTGGGGTCCGTGGGCCGAGGGTGGGATGGCCACGGACGCGGGTCTCGCGGAGCGGCTGCGGCGCGGCGGCATGCCCGCCATGGATCCGGGACTGGGCCTGGCCTTCCTGGGTCGCGAGCTCGCTTCCGGCGGGGACGGTCCGTCGGCCGTGGTGGCCGCCGACGTCGACTGGGCGCTGTTCGCGCCCGCGTTCACCGCGGTCCGCCCGAGCCGTCTGTTCGACGAGCTCCCCGAGGTCCGGCAGGCCCGCGAGGCCCTCGGCGAGGGTGGGACGGACGGTGTCGGCTCCTCGCTCGTGCAGCAACTCGCCGGGCTGTCCGAGGAGCAGCGCGACGCCGCTCTGCTCGACCTGGTACGCGGCCACGTCGCCGGCGTGCTCGGCTACGCGGACCCTGCGGCGGTGGAGGTCGGCAAGGCGTTCCGCGAGCTCGGCTTCGACTCCCTGACGGCGGTGGAGTTCCGCAACCTGCTGGGCGTCGCCACCGGACTTCCGTTGTCCGCGACCGTCGTCTTCGACTACCCCTCGGTCGGCTCCCTGGTCGACCACCTCAAGGGTGAACTCCTCGGCGCCGCACCGGAGGAGGCGTTTGACGCAGCGAACCTCGCCGCCGACGACGACCCCGTCGCCATCGTCGCGATGAGCTGCCGGTTCCCCGGCGGGGTCGACACTCCGGAGGCGCTGTGGCGGCTGCTGTCCACCGGCGGTGACGCGATCGCCGGATTCCCCACCGACCGTGGTTGGGACCTGGAGGCCCTCCAGGACACCGGCGCGGCGTACTCCTCGGCTACCCGCGACGGCGGATTCCTCTACAGCGCGAGCGAGTTCGACCCGACGTTCTTCGGGATCTCCCCGCGTGAGGCGCTGGCCATGGACCCGCAGCAGCGGCTGCTGCTGGAGACCTCCTGGGAGGCGTTCGAACGGGCCGGCATCAACCCGGAGGAACTGCGCGGCAGCCGGACCGGCGTCTTCGTCGGCACCAACGGCCAGGACTACCTGCGGCTGGCGATCGAGTCCTCCGAGGACATCGGCGGGTTCCTGGGAACCGGGAACGCGGCCAGTGTGGTGTCCGGCCGCCTCTCGTACACCTTCGGGCTCGAAGGCCCGGCGGTCACCGTCGACACGG
This sequence comes from Kitasatospora sp. NPDC088346, assembly GCF_044740765.1. Taxonomy (NCBI): domain Bacteria; kingdom Bacillati; phylum Actinomycetota; class Actinomycetes; order Kitasatosporales; family Streptomycetaceae; genus Kitasatospora; species Kitasatospora sp. NPDC088346. The sequence goes on along the minus strand of NZ_JBIURH010000161.1, from coordinate 1,042 downwards.
CCTGCTCCTCCTCGCTGGTCGCGCTGCACATGGCCGTCCAGGCGCTGCGCGGCGGTGAGTGCTCACTCGCCCTGGCCGGAGGCGTCACCGTGATGTCCTCACCGGGCGCGTTCATCTCGTTCAGCCAGCAGGGCGGACTCGCCGAGGACGGGCGCTGCAAGGCGTTCGCCGCCGGTGCGGACGGCACGGGGTGGGGCGAGGGTGTGGGCCTGCTGCTCGTGGAGCGGCTGTCCGACGCGCGCCGCAACGGGCACCGCGTGCTGGCCCTGGTCCGCGGTTCGGCGATCAACCAGGACGGCGCCTCCAACGGCCTCACCGCGCCCAACGGGCCCGCGCAGCAGCGTGTCATCCGGCAGGCCCTCGCGGTCGCCGGGCTGTCGGCCGACGAGGTGGACGCGGTCGAGGCGCACGGCACCGGTACCAAGCTCGGTGACCCGATCGAGGCGCAGGCCCTGCTCGCCACCTATGGCCAGGACCGTCCGGCCGAACAGCCGCTCTGGCTGGGCTCCATCAAGTCGAACATCGGCCACACCCAGGCCGCCGCCGGTGTGGCGGGCGTCATCAAGATGGTGCTCGCGATGGAACACGGGGTGCTGCCGCAGACCCTGCACGTCGACGCGCCGTCCCCCCACGTGGACTGGTCGGCCGGCACCGTCGAACTGCTCACCGAGAACCGCCCCTGGCCGGAGACCGGCCACCCGCGCCGGGCGGGCGTCTCCTCGTTCGGCATGAGCGGCACCAACGCGCACACCATCCTGGAGTACCCGGAGGCCTCGGCCGAAGCCGAAGCCGAAGCCGCGACGCTCCCCCCGGTCGCCGGTGCGGTACCGCTCGTGCTGTCCGGCCGCAGTGAGCGTGCGGTGCGCGGCCAGGCGGCCCGGCTCGGTGCTCACCTCGCGGAGCGGCCGGAGGTGTCCCTGACGGACATCGGCCACTCGCTGGTCGTTTCGCGGGCGGGTTTCGAGCACCGTGCGGTGGTGGTGGCGGGTGACCGTGCCACCGCGGTGGCGGGGCTGGAGGCGCTGGCGGGTGGTCTGCCGGC
>NZ_JBIURH010000160.1:0-2171 GCF_044740765.1 Kitasatospora sp. NPDC088346 | reverse complement strand
TGAAGGGCCGCGAACTCGGCCGCATCCCCACCTCGACCACTGACAACGACTAACCAAGATCAACCAGCGACGCGAGGGTCAGAACTCAACCGGCCAGAGTGGGTCACGGTTCAACCGTCGCCGACACGCCCGAAACAGTGCCGCAGGCGGCCCTCGGAGGGCCGCGGCGGCATTGCGGCGGCAGTGCGCACCCCTCGCTGGCCGGGCGCTCCCGATTGCCCCTCAGGAGCCCGTCAGTGGCCTCGCCAAACCGGCTCTGACCTGGTGTTTTCTCGGAAATCTCCTAGGCTGGGGGAGCTTTGTCGGACACCCTCGGAGGGGGCATCATGAGCGAGGAATCCAAGGCGTACGACGCCAGCGCGATCGTGGTTCTGGAGGGCTTGGAGGCGGTTCGGAAGCGGCCCGGGATGTACATCGGATCGGTCGGTGAACGCGGCCTTCGCCACCTGGTGTTCGAGGTCGCCGAGCGGGCGCTGGACGAGGTCCTCGGCGGCACCGCCAGCCGTGTCGAGATCATCCTCACCGCCGACGGCGGCGTCCGCGTCGCCGACGACGGCACGGGCCTCCCGGTCGAGCACGCCGGCCACAGCGACGGCCCTGCGCTGGAGACCCGGTTGACCGTGCTCTGCTGCGGGGCGCAGCCCGCCGACCGGCGCTTCCTGTACGCCGGCTACTTCGGCGTGGGACTGGCCGTCGTCAACGCGCTGTCGGGCCGTCTGACCGCCGAGGTACGACGCGACGGCGCCCGCTGGGTGCTGGAGTACGAGCGAGGCGTAGCCGTCGCGGCGCCCACCCGCACCGGACCGGCCGACGGCAGCGGGACCGCGATCACCTTCCGGCCCGATGCCGAGATCTTCGAGACACTGGAGTTCTCCTTCCACGCGCTGGCCGAGCGCTTCAGGGAACTGGCCTTCCTGAACCGGGAGTTGGACATCACCCTGACCGATGACCGCGACCCCGCGGCGCCCCAGGCCGTCCGCTTCCGCTTCCCGGGCGGACCGAGCGACCACAGCGCGGAGCAGAGCTCCTCCCTCCACCCGGACGTGATCGCCTTCGAACGCGAGTACGCCGAGATGGAGGGAACCGTCGAGGTGGCTCTCCGCTGGTGCGCCTCCGGCGAGGAGCGGGTCGCGAGCTACGCCAACAGCCGGCCGACCACCGGCGGCGGCACGCACGAGCTCGGCTTCCGCGACGGCCTGGCGGCCGCGGTCAACGCCTACGCCCGGGAACAGCAGCTGCTCACCCCGTCCGACCTCGACTTCATCCCCACTCAGCTCGGCGCGGGCCTCACGGCGGTCGTGTCGGTGAAGCTCGATTACCCCGAGTTCGAGGGGGCCACCCGCGACCGACTGGGCAACGGCCCCGTCCGCGCCTGCGTCGCCGAAGCCGTCCGCGAGCACCTGACCGCCTGGCTCCACGCCAACCCGGCGCAGGCGACCGCCGTCCTCGCCCGGATCTCGATGACCACCCGCCACTGACGGCAGCACACCGCAGACACCGAAGCCCAGGTCGGGGGTGGCCCCCGGCCTGGCCTCTTTGGTGGGCACAGACGGTCTTCCCTGCATCGAACCCCCTGGTCGCCGCAGGCACCGTGTCGGCCGGTCCGGGCAGACCGGGAATCGACCAGGCCCGCGCTCGCCCGTCGCCCGTCGGCCTCTCCGCCCGCGCGGAGGGCGATGCGGATCGCGTGGCCGATGTCTTCTCCACATCACGCGGGGGTAGACCGGCGTACAGCTGCTCGTGACTCGCTCCTTCCGGGATACTCTCCGCCCCCGCGAGGAGGTCGACCGCTCAGCCAGGCGACGATGCCCGCGAGAACGAAGTCCTCTTCGCCCGCGCGGTCACCGACCCTCGCCCGGCAAGGCCGCGGCACGACGCTGCCCCCGGCTCGCCTTGGGACAGGCGGGCCGAGGGCAGCAGAAGGCCGGTTCCGTCAGCTCCAGGGGCCGAGAACGTGACGCGCCAGTTCCGGGCGGTACGGCGGATCCGGTTCCAGGGCCAGGTGGCGAGACGGCCTGCGCGCCATGCAGGTCCCCGGCTCGTTGTGCCGGGTCCGTGTCGGCGTCGGGTGAAAACTGGTTCTGGATCACTTTCCGTGCTGATATGACTGATCGTCACCGAGCGGGCCGGGAGCGGGTGCCGGTCACGCGGCGAGGAGCACGCGCTTGCGC
>NZ_JBIURH010000159.1:0-2212 GCF_044740765.1 Kitasatospora sp. NPDC088346 | reverse complement strand
CCGTCCGCTGGCTGCCCCGTCCCAGCCGCAACCACACCCGCCCAACCGCAAAACCGCAGCTCATCGAGCTACAGCGCAGTTCACCACCACGCTCTGAAAAGAGCGCCTGGGAGAACGAGAAACGAGAGCCTCAGGAGGCGCTCGCCGAGGCGGTGGAGGACCTGGAGGGGGCGCGCGCGAGCCTGCGTCAGATGGTGCGGGCCGCGAGCACCGACTCCAGCGCGCCCCAGTGACCCAGGGAAAGACCAGCCCGCCGCGGCAGTTGTCGATCTACCAGCTTGGAGATGTTCGCGGGAGCGCAAGGGACTCAACTGCCACTGGGCCCGAAGGTGCTGGAAAGGCGGAACGCGTCACCGCCGCCACGGCCGAGGCGAGCCGACCAGGCCAGGGCGTCGTCGAAACTGACATCGGCACCCGCCAGACGCGCGGCAGCGAGGTTGGGCGGTGCGTTGCCTTCGTCCAGCAGGACGGACCACTGCTGTGCGGTGAGGACCAGGTAGCGCAGGCCGGGGAGATCGGCCACGACGGCGAGGTCTGTGGCGGCGGCTCGGGAGAGGTCCAGGCAGCGCAGGTTCGGGACGGCACGCAGCGGTGCGAGGTCGGTCGCGGCCGTGGTGCCCAGGTTCAGGACGGCGAGGTGGTGGTGGTCGACGAGGGGAGCCAGGTCGGTGCCGTCGAGGGTGATGTGCAGGGTCTCGACGGGCAGGGCGCGGACCGGGGCAAGATCCGTGGTAGCACCGTTGTGGAGCTGTAGCCGTCGTAGGTTCGGGGCGGCGGTGAGCGGGGTGAGGTCAACCGCGCCGGAGAGGGTGTTGATGGTGATGTCCTGGAGGGTCGGCGGGACCTCCGCCGGGATCTCGCCGACGGCTATTCCGCGGTCGAAGCCGCGGTCGGGCTCCCTCATGCGGATGTTGCCGTCCTGTACCTCGTACGCGCCTTCTTCCAGCAGGTCCAGGTAGTGGCCGAGCAGTGAGGTCACCGAGTCCGCGACGTACTCCGGGCCGTGGTCGTAGTCGCGGCCCATCCGGATGACCTGACCAGGTCGGCCCTTGCGGGCGGGGGCGGTGTCCACGGACAGGAAGTTGCCGTCCTGGCCAGAGGCGAAGGGAAGCCAGCCCAGGTGCCCGCCACAGCGCCGGACGGTATCGGCGGGGTCGGCATCGAAGACGACCGCGTCCCACTCCAAGTCCCAGCCGAACCAGACTGGTTCACTCCACTCAGCCTGGCATTCGACGAGGCCTTCCAGCGACAGCCAGAGGTTGTTGCCGAACAGGTTCAGGTTCTCGTAGCCGATGCCGTCTCCGTCGGCGATCAGGTACAGCGCCCGCAGGTCGGCGGGCAGCGGGCGGCCGAGGCGGCGTTCGGCCTCGTCGAGCGCAGTGGCCGAAGCGGGAGGCGGCAGTTGCTCGGGCTGCCCCAGGATCGATGCGCGGCGCTCCATGTACGCACGGAACCGGGCCACCGCCAGGTCCGGGTCGCCGGCCACGCCGCCCGTTCCCGGCTCCTGCCCGAGGCCCGGCTGGGGCAGCCGGTAGTCGTGATCGAGCACGACCTGGAAGCCGGTGCCGTTCCCGTGGGCGTTGGTGACCGCATCCGGGAATTCGACCAGGTCGAACTCTCCCGTCGGCCGCCACCGGACCTCCAGGCCGGCGTGCTCCCAGCCCCGGCTGGCGCGAATGGCCTCCGCCAGGCTCCACAGCTCGGGGTAGAAGTCGTAGCGGCGGAACGGCTGCCAGGGCTCCCCGGCTACGGTGTATCCACCGGACCTCAAGCACACACCGACACCCGCAGTGAAGTTCAGCACTGCCTCGGTCCAGCCCTCCGGCGCATGTCTGACGACGTCCGCGGCGATCCGCCGGATGACCTGCTCGGCCAGCTCAATCACGTCCTGTGCCCCCTCCTGTCGGCTTTGGCGGTCATCATCGCAGTGGGTCGTGACAGGGCACTCCACCGGTGTTCGGGCTGGTGGGCGAGAGGCCGAACCTGGTGGCGATGGCCGCGCTCGCGGGCCTCGGCACGCTCATCCGTGCGGTCCGACGTGGCGAGGCCGGCGTTGGCACAGGACACAGGTGGACCAGCAATCACCTACTTGCCTCATGTGCCAGAAGGACAATTTCGGGCTCTTGTGCTCCATCTGTGGGTCGCTGAGGAGCGCCTGACGCAGTACACGCCGTCCCCTGTGCAGATCTTGAGGTGTTGAGGCCCGAGATCG
>NZ_JBIURH010000158.1:0-2239 GCF_044740765.1 Kitasatospora sp. NPDC088346 | reverse complement strand
GCCGATGAGGGCGTAGACGGCGACGAGGTACTTGTTGATGTTGATGCCGGCGAGGCGGGCGGCGGTGTCGTTGCCGCCGATGGCGTAGATGTTGCGGCCGATGTCGGTGTACTTGAGGAGGAGGTGGACGGCGAGGGCGACGACGATGAGGATCCAGACCATGACGGGGAGGCCGGCTATCTTGCCGCGGCCGAGGAAGACGAAGATGTCGTCGTTGAGGACGTAGCCCTGGGCGCGGCCGTCGGAGAGGAGTTGGGCGAGGCCTTTGTAGGCGGCGAGGCCGGCGAGGGTGGCGATGGTGGGGTTGACGCGTCCGTAGACGATGATGACGCCGTTGAGGATGCCGATCAGGACGCCGACGCCGACGGCGGCGGCCATGCCGACGAAGGCGTTGGAGCTCGCGCCGGTGAAGGCCATCGCGCTGACGACGGAGGCGACGCCGGCTTGGGAGCCGACGGAGATGTCGAGGCCGCCGCAGATGATGACGACGGTCTGGACGATCGCGAGCAGGCCGGTGATGGTGGCGGCTTCGGCGATCACCTGGATGTTGGAGATGCTGAGGTAGTTCTCGTTGAGGAGGCCGAAGAGGGCCATCACGGCGACGAGGGCGCCGATCAGGCTGAGGTTCTGCCCGCCGACGGAGGAGAGGACGGATGTGCCGGTGCGGCCCGTGGGCTTGCCCGTGGCGGTCGGCCGAGGGGTGGTCGTGGTGCTCATGAGGATGCTCCAGGGGCGGGGGTGGGCGCGCTGAGGTCGTCGGCCATGGCCAGGGCGAGGATTGCTTCCTCGGAGGCTTCCGTGCGGTCGAGTTCGCCGGTGATCCGGCCGCCCTGCATGACGATGACGCGGTCGGCGAGGCCGAGGACCTCGGGGAGTTCGGAGGAGATCACCAGCAGGGCGACGCCTTCCTTGGCGAGGTCGGCGATGATCTGGTAGATCTCGGCCTTGGCGCCGACGTCGATGCCGCGGGTGGGCTCGTCGAGGATCAGGACCTTGGGTTTGCGGGCCAGCCAGCGGGCGAGGACGACTTTCTGCTGGTTGCCGCCGGAGAGTTTGCGGACCTCGTGTTCGATGGAGGGGGTGCGTACCCGGAGGCGGTCGGTGTACTGCTGGGCGAGGTCGCGTTCGGCGCCGCGGCGTACGAAGCGCAGGCGGCGCAGGCGTTCCAGCACCACGAGCGAGGTGTTGTCGCGGATGGAGCGCTGCAGGAACAGGGCTTGGGCCTTGCGTTCCTCGGGGGCGAGTCCGAGGCCGGCCCGGATCACCTCGCCGGGGTTGCCGGAGCGCAGCCGTTTGCCGTCGAGGGTGACGGTGCCGCTGTGGATGGGCAGGTCGCCGGCGAGGGCGAGGGCCAGTTCGGAGCGTCCGGCGCCGATGAGTCCGGCCAGGCCGACGACCTCGCCGGCGCGGATCTGCAGGCTGATGTCGTGGACGTCGTCGGTGGTGACGTGGCGGACGTCGAGGACGAGGCGGTCGGTGGCGACGTGCTCGCGGGAGAACATCGCGGACAGGTCGCGGCCGACCATGAGGCGGACGAGTGCGCTGTCGTCGGTGGTGGCGGCGTCCTGGACGCCGACCAGGGCGCCGTCGCGCAGGACGGCTATGCGGTCGGCGAGTTGGAAGATCTCCTGCATGCGGTGCGAGACGTAGACGACGGCGATGCCGTCGTCGCGCAGCCGCCGGATGAGCGCGAACAGCGCGTCGACCTCGTGTTCGGACAGCGAGGAGGTGGGTTCGTCGAAGGCGATCACCTTGGCCTCGCCGGTGAGGGCCCGCATGATCTCGACCAGCTGGCGTTGGGCGGGGGTGAGTCGGGAGCCCAGCAGGTCGGGGTCGAGCACGCCGGCGAAGCCGAGCCGTTCGAGGTCGGCGGTGATCCGGCGGCGCAGTTCCGCACGGTCCAGGCGGCGGCCGGTGGCGCGGGGCAGGGCGCCGGCGTAGACGTTCTCGGCGACCGAGACGTGCGGGATGATCTCGGGTTCCTGCGGGATGATGCGGATGCCGGCGGCGCGGGCCTCGGCGGGGGACCTGAGGTCGACGCGCTGCCCGTCGAGTACCACGTGGCCCTCGGTGGGCTGGTGGTCGCCGGCGAGGATCTTCAGCAGAGTGGACTTGCCCGCGCCGTTCTCCCCCATCAGCGCGGTGACCTGGCCGCCGGGGAAGTCCAGGGTGACCCCGGTCAGGGCCTGGACGGCCCCGAACCGCTTGGTGACCCCCTGGACCCCCGCGGTGCGGACGG
>NZ_JBIURH010000157.1:0-2307 GCF_044740765.1 Kitasatospora sp. NPDC088346 | reverse complement strand
TCCCCGGCCCATTCCCCCATTGCCACAAGAAGCAGTCTGGCCCCGCCGCTCACGCAGCGGGGCCAGAACCCAAGATCTTCACGAGCCTTCTAGGGGGAGGTTAGGGGATCCGCTCCGCCCGGCGCCGCTGTTAGCGTGACGGCGCGGCGGGCGAATTCCGCGGAACACCACCGGAATTCCGGTCGCCGAGCAGTGCGGAAACCGCCGGCGGGCGCGAGGCGCCGGTGCCGGAATCGCCGATCACCGGGACGGGATCCCTCCCGCAGGGCGGGAATTCCGGGCGAACGTTTTCATCGCGAATTCATTGGTGGCCGTGCCCAGGGCCCTCCGGACGCGCTCGGACGTCCAGGAGCGGCCGGCACGGCCCCCACGACCGGGTTCAAGGGTGTGACACAGCACGTGGAGAACGAAGAGAAGCTCCTCGACTACCTCAAGCGGGCCACCGCCGATCTGCGCGAGACGCGCCGCCGGCTGCGGGAGCTGGAGGACCAGGAGCCGGAGCCGATCGCCATCGTCGGCATGGCCTGCCGCTACCCGGGCGGCGTGACCTCGCCCGAGGACCTGTGGCGGCTGGTCGCCGAAGGCGCGGACGGCATCTCGGAGTTCCCCGGCGACCGCGGTTGGGACGTCTCCGCCCTGTACGACGAGGACCCCGACCGCCCCGGCACCTCCTACACCCGGGAAGGCGGCTTCCTCCACGACGCCGCCGACTTCGACCCCGCGTTCTTCGGCATCTCGCCGCGCGAGGCCCTCGCGATGGACCCGCAGCAGCGGCTGCTGCTGGAGACCTCCTGGGAGGCGTTCGAGCGCGCCGGCATCGACCCCGAATCCGTCCGGGGCAGCGCCACCGGTGTGTTCGCCGGCGTGATGTACCACGACTACGCCTCCCGCCTGGTCTCCGTACCCGAGGAGGTCGCCGGCTACCTCGGCAACGGCAACTCCGGCAGTGTCGCCTCCGGCCGCGTCGCCTACGTGCTCGGGCTCGAAGGCCCGGCCGTGACCGTCGACACCGCCTGCTCCTCCTCCCTGGTCGCCCTGCACTGGGCCGTTCAGGCGCTGCGCAGCGGTGAGTGCACGATGGCCCTGGCCGGCGGCGTCGCCGTGATGGCGAGCCCCGACGCCTTCATCGACTTCAGCCGCCAGCGCGGCCTGGCCGCCGACGGCCGCTGCAAGTCCTTCGCGGGAGCGGCGGACGGCACCGGCTGGGGCGAGGGCGTCGGCATGCTGCTCGTCGAGCGGCTGTCGGACGCCCTCGCCAACGGACACCCCGTGCTGGCCGTCGTCCGCGGCACCGCCGTCAACCAGGACGGCGCCAGCAGCGGCCTGACCGCCCCCAACGGCCCGGCACAGCAACGCGTCATCCGGCAGGCGCTGTCCGCGTCCCGGCTGACCGCCCACCAGATCGACGCCGTCGAGGCGCACGGCACCGGCACCCGCCTCGGCGACCCGATCGAGGCGCAGGCCCTGCTCGCCACGTACGGCCAGGACCGGCCCGCGGACCGCCCGCTGTGGCTCGGCTCGCTCAAGTCCAACATCGGCCACACCCAGGCGGCGGCCGGCGTCGGCGGCATCATCAAGATGGTCATGGCGATGCGCCACGGCATCCTGCCACGGACCCTGCACGTCGACGAGCCCACGCCCCACGTCGACTGGACGGCCGGCTCCGTCGAACTGCTGACCCGGGCCCGCCCCTGGCCCGAGACCGGACGCCCGCGCCGGGCCGGCGTCTCCTCGTTCGGTGTCAGCGGCACCAACGCCCACACCATCATCGAACAGGCCCCGGAACCGGCCCGGCCTCCCCGGACCGCCCATCGGCCCGACACCCTGCCGAAGCCCGTCCCGCTCGTACTCTCCGGCCATGACGCCGCCGCGCTGCGCGCCCAGGCCGAGCGCCTGCACACCCACCTCGCCGACGACCCCACCCGCCCGGAGCCGAGCCCGGACCTGGCGGACGTCGCCCTCTCCCTGGCCACCGGCCGGGCCGCGCTCAAGCACCGGGCGGCGCTGGTCGGCGACGACCGGCAGCAACTGCTCGCGGGGCTGGCGGCGCTGGCCGCCGACGGGTCGGCGACCGCGGTGGGCGTCGCCGGGACGGCGGGCCGGACGGCGTTCCTGTTCACGGGGCAGGGGAGCCAGCGGGCGGGTATGGGGGCGGAGTTGTATGGCGGGTATCCGGTGTTCGCGGCGGCGTTCGACGCGGTGTGTGCGGAGTTGGATCCGTTGTTGGAGCGTTCGCTGCGGGAGGCCGTGGCGGACGAGGCGCTGATCGGGGAGACGGCGTTCACGCAGCCGGCGTTGTTCGCGGTG
>NZ_JBIURH010000156.1:0-2339 GCF_044740765.1 Kitasatospora sp. NPDC088346 | reverse complement strand
GCTCATGTTGCTCTTGCCACTCACTACCTGGACTGCTTCCTCCGGGACTCAACCGTCCCAGTATCAGGCTGTCCAGCTCAGTGGGGGAACTTCAGTCCGAGGTTAGCGGGCCATCCGGTGGAGTGGAGCCCGGCCAACCCAAGAGTCCGAGTGGTGCCAGCTCCCGGAGCGCATCGGCGTACTCGGTCGAGTCGTCGAACTCACGGAAGTTGGTGATCGGGTCGTCCGCGGCGTAGAGCATGGCGAGAGCACACGACAGGCAGAAGTCCTGTCCGGTGTCCAGGTCCCGCAGATTCGCGTAGTGCTGGCATCCGGGCCACTGACACCGCCTACGGTGCTTGCCGCCGTTCTTCCGTCCCGCCATGCTCCGATGGTCCGCCGCTCTACTTGGGTTCCTGGCCGAGCACCGAGAGACGCTGTGCCGAGCGGAGCCGGAGAGCGACGTTGTCGGTTGGCAGCTCGGTCAGCGCGTCACGGAACAGCTCGACCAGATCGCCGGCGAGCTTGGTGAAGTCCTGCCCACCGAGGTTCGGCGGAAGCTCATCGCGCAGGGCCTCGCTGTCCTCGCTCAGCTCCCAGAGCTTGCGCAACGCCCAGTGCTTCGTCAGGAGTTGCACTCCGAACGTGATGTGAAGGCTGTGTTCCTCGGTGGTCCGCCCCGCGTGCACCCACCCCCGCGGGATGAACAGCACCTGCCCGGCCCGCAGGGTGACCGAGAAGTCCGGGGTGTCCGAGGCGAACCGGGCCTTGTCCTCGGGAGAGAACCCGATCTTGGACCAGTTGTGATGCTCCAGCGGGTTCACGAAGGTCGGAGCGAACATGCGCCACTCCTTCGCCCCCTCGGCCTGCGCGATGAAGACGTGATGGCAGTCCCAGTGCCACCCGAACCCCTGCGCCTGCCCGGCCGGGGTGAGGTAGAAGTTCCCCGTCACCGGGTGGCCGAGCATGGCGGACAGTTCCTTGCAGAACTGCATGATCGGCGGGTAGGACCGGTGCAGGCCGTTGAGAACCAGGGTGTCGGTCGGGTGGTCCGCGGACGTTCGTTCGGCGGTCAGCACGCCCTCGCGGACCATGCCGAACCCGCCCGGACGGATATCGGGGTCGGCCAGGATCTCGCGGGCCGCCTGCCTGGTGGCGAGCTGTTGCAGGTCCGCCGCGTCACGGTCGTACACCGTGGGCACCGAGGGCCATGCGGTCCGGAAGGTATCCGGGTCGGTGACCAGGCGGGACAGTGCAGTCTGCACGGTGGCGCTCCCTTCTCGTAGGGTGGGGCAGGAGGGGTGACCGCCCCAGTTGAGTTGGGGCGGTCGCCTCTCGCTCACTTGCTGGTGTGTCAGGCGCCGATCAGGTGGTCGTACTGGCCAGCGGCGAAGGCGTCGCGCAGCTTGCGCAGCTCACCGGGGGTGCCGGTGATCACGGCGCCGTCGTTGTTGATGTTGGCGAGCGCCACCAGGCCGTCCCCGGCGTCGGCGACCGCGAAGCACTCCACCGTGTCGTCCAGGTGGGAGTACGACGCCACCGACCAGGCCAGGCCCGGGTGCGACGCCGGGTTGAAGTCCACGGACTTGTCCACGTGCGTTCCTCTTTCTCGTCTGCGGGTACGGCGGGCGCCGTGCCCGGCGGTGCTGCCGCTGCGCGGCGCTGCACAGCGGGTGGTGCCCCGTCCCGGCGGAGATGTTGACGCTTCCCGTCCGCCGGGACGGGAGTCTTGGAGACCGCTCTGGTCACGGCCGGGGGAGGCACGGCACGCCGCACGGCGGGGCCGCGTACGGGGCCATCACGCGGACCCGCCGGTGCAACTGGGACACGTGCACGGTGGCCAGCCGTTCGCCGGGTGCTCCGCAACTCGGGCACTGGTCTCCGGGTCGTACTCGTCCAGCGGATTGCCGGCGGCGGGTTGCTTGCGCTGCTCCGTCTTGTACTCGGCGTACGTCTTCGGCACGGACTGCTCCTCCGTTCGGGCCGGTGGGCTTCCTCGGCGCACTGTCGATCCTTCGCTCTCAGGTGGGCCAAAGCACCCCCGTATGCGAGACATGAAGGCGGTCTACGCGCTAGCGTCCAAGAAGGCCCAAACGTCCGGGGGATGACTCTTGAACATCGCTCTCCGACGAGGTATGGCAGCTGCCAACCTCACACCGCATCAGCTGGCGACCCGCATTGGTGTCACACCCAAGACCGTGGAACGCTGGCTATCGAACGCGGCGTTAGTACCGCATCAGAGGAACCGAAACGACGTGTGCGCAGCCCTAGAAGGCTCGTGAAGATCTTGGGTTCTGGCCCCGCCGCGTGAGCGGCGGGGCCAGACTGCTTCTTGTGGCAATGGGGGAATGGGCCGGGGA
>NZ_JBIURH010000155.1:0-2341 GCF_044740765.1 Kitasatospora sp. NPDC088346 | reverse complement strand
CGAACACCGGATACGCCGCGTACAACTCCGCACCCATGCCGGCCCGCTGGCTGCCCTGACCGGTGAACAGGAACGCCGTACGCCCCTCCACCACCACCCCGGAACCCGACAGCGAGGACAGCCCCGCCAGCAGCTCCGCACGGTCCGCCGCGGCGAACCCGGCTCGGTGCTCGAACGCGGCCCGGCTCGTCGCCAGCGAGAAACCCACGTCCAGCAGGCTCAGCGACTCGTCACCCTCGACCAGAGCCGTCAGCTCCTCGGCCTGGGCCCGCAGGGCGTCCGCGTTCTTCGCCGAGAGCACCACCGGGACCAGCGACGGAGTAACCGGCTCGACGGCCGGCACATCCTCCACCACGGCCGGGGCCTGCTCCAGGATCGTGTGGGCGTTCGTCCCGCTGACACCGAACGCCGACACACCCGCACGACGCGGCTCACCGGTCTCCGGCCAGGCGAGGTTCTCCGTCAGCAGCTCGACTGCGCCCTCGGACCATTCGACGTGCGGGGTCGGGGCGTCCACGTGCAGCGTCTGCGGCAGTACGCCGTGCTGCATCGCCAGCACCATCTTCATGACGCCCGCGACACCGGCGGCGGCCTGGGTGTGACCGATGTTGGACTTCACCGAGCCGAGCAGCAGTGCTCGGCCGTCCCGGCGCTCCTGGCCGTAGGTGGCGAGCAGCGCCTGCGCCTCGATCGGGTCGCCCAGGCGGGTGCCCGTGCCGTGCGCCTCCACCGCGTCGACGTCCTGAGCCGAGAGACCGGCACTGGCCAGGGCCTGGCGGATCACCCGCTGCTGCGAGGGACCGTTCGGCGCGGTCAGACCGTTCGACGCACCGTCCTGGTTGACGGCACTACCACGGACCACGGCCAGCACCGGGTGCCCGTTGCGCCTCGCGTCCGAGAGCCGCTCGACGAGCAGCATGCCCGCGCCCTCGCCCCAGCCGGTACCGTCCGCCGCGCCGGCGAACGCCTTGCACCGGCCGTCGACGGACAGGCCGCGCTGCCGGCTGAACTCCACGAACAGGTCCGGCGTCGACATCACCGTCACACCACCGGCCAGCGCGAGATCGCACTCACCGTTGCGCAGCGACTGCACCGCGAGGTGCAGGGCGACCAGGGACGCCGAGCACGCGGTGTCCACAGACACGGCCGGGCCCTCAAGACCGAAGGTGTAGGAGAGACGGCCGGACACCACGCTCGTGGCCGTGCCGGTCAGCCGGTGGCCCTCCGCGCCTTCCTGCCCCTCGGTGAGGAGCGAGATGTAGTCCTGGCCGTTGGTGCCGATGAACACGCCGGCCTGCCTGCCGCGCAGGGCGGCCGGGTCGATGCCGGCCCGCTCGAAGGCCTCCCAGGACGTCTCCAGCAGCAGGCGCTGCTGCGGGTCCATGGCGGTCGCCTCGCGCGGCGAGATGCCGAAGAACGCGGCGTCGAAGCGGGTGGCGTCCTGGAGGAACGCGCCCTTGCGGGTGTAGACCTTCCCGAGCTTGTCGGGGTCGTCGTCGAAGAGCGAGTCCAGGTCCCAACCGCGGTCGGTCGGGAAGTCGACCACGGCGTCCCCGCCGCGCAGCAGCAGCTCCCACAACCCCTCCGGCGAGCGGACCCCGCCCGGGAAGCGGCAGGCCATGGCGACGATCGCGATCGGCTCGTCGTCCACGGGTGCGGCGACGACGGCAACGGTCGGGAGAGCGGGCTGCACGCCGAGCAGTTCGGCGGCGAGGTGGTCGGCGAGAGCGGTCGCCGAGGGGTAGTCGAAGACCAGCGTCGCGGAGAGCCGCAGGCCGGTCGCCGCGTTCAGACGGTTGCGCAGGTCGACGGCGGTCAGCGAGTCGAAGCCCAGCTCCTTGAACGCCCGACCCGCCTCGACCGACTCCGACCCGGCGTAACCGAGGACGGCCGCCACCTGCGCACGCACCAGGTCCAGGACCGCCCGGCCGCGCTCGGCAACCGACATCCCGGCCAGCCGCTGCGCCAGCGAGGAACCGGCGGAGGCCGGGGAGGCCGCGGCGGACTGTCCGGCCCCTGCCGAGGCCTTCAACCTCTGGACGTCGGGGATGTCGGCGAAGAGCCGACCCGGGCGGACGGCCTCGAACTCGGCCGCCAGCCGTTCCCAGACGATGTCCGCGACTGTGAGGGCGGTGTCGCCCTGGTCGAGGGCGTGCTGCATCGCGCTGATGGCGAGGCTCGGGGTCATGCCCGCCACACCGTCGCGGCGCAGGCGGTCGGCGATCAACTCATCGGTGGCGAGGCCCGCTTCCGCCCACGCACCCCAGGCGATCGACGTCGCCGGCAGACCGTCCGCACGACGCTGCTCGGCGAGCGCGTCCAGGAAGGCGTTGGCGGCGGC
>NZ_JBIURH010000154.1:0-2363 GCF_044740765.1 Kitasatospora sp. NPDC088346 | reverse complement strand
CGCCACACCGCCACCGCCGACGACGACCTCATCACCGACCTGCGCAACCACGTCGGCCGCACCCTCGGCCCCATCGCCAAACCCAAGCAGATCAAAGTCGTCAGCGAACTCCCCAAGACCCGCTCCGGCAAGATCATGCGACGCCTGCTGCGGGACATCGCCGAAGGCCGCGACATCGGCGACACCACCACCCTCGCCGACAACACCGTCATGAACCTCATCCAGTCCCAACTCACCGACCCCCCGGCACAGCACTGACGCCGCCAACACCGACCACCACCGTTCCTGAACCGCCGGGGCCGGCAGCCCGTCGCCGCCCCGGCCTCCGCTCGACCGCTCGGCGCACCACTGGCCGCACAGTGCGACCGCCCACCGCACATCCCGCCGCGACACCTGCCGGCACGCGCCCGCCTGGGATGGGATATGCCAAAGCGAACAAGTCGGCGGAAGTGCCTGCCGACGAGCGTCACGGGGACAACCGGCAAGCAGGACCCGGCAGCGCCGCGCGGCCCGCGCCCGTTCCACCTATCACCGCAAGCGGCTCTCCTGCCTGCCAGGTCACAGCCGGCCAACGGCACCGCCGACGGTATGGCGGCGCTTCCTGAAATCGACCAGTAGGTGAAGCAGCATGCTCACGTCCTCCAGACAGAGAACCGGCTGTGCAGGGGTAGCCATGTACCTGCGGTGCTACCCCTACGACAGCGCCGGGATGGAGTGCCACCGCCGTGCGCTTGAACAGCTCGCGCACCGGCACGCCCTGCCGGAGCCCGCGCGGTACATGGACAACGGCCGACGCCGTGCGGACGGCCTGCCGCAGCTCGAACGTGTCGTGAGGTCCATCGAGTGGGGCTGGATCAGAACCCTGCTCGTACCGGGCGCGTTCGTGTTCGACCTGGACGACGGCAAGGCCGCCGACATGGCTGCCCGGCTGCGCGGGCTCGGCTGCCGCCTGGTGGAACTCCCCGGCGGGGGCCCGTGCCCCGGGGTGGGTCCCGCCAGGCCGGTCCCGGTCCGGGTGGTCCGGCCCAGGCTCGTGGCACAGCTGGACGGAGTGTGAGTCGGTGCTCCGACCGTCGGGCGTGCGCCCATGGCCTTGATCAGTGGCAGATGGAGGGACCCGATGTCCGACATGGAAACGCTGATCCGTGAACTCCGCGCGTTGGCCGAGACCCGGGCCGCACGCCCGGACGACGTCGAGGCCCTCCTCACCGGCGCAAAAGCCACGGCCGGCCGCTGGGCCGACGTCCTCGACGCGATCGGGGAATCCGCGCGCGGCCTCCTCGGCCCCCACGCCCAAGTGGCTCTCGAAGTCGCTTTCCGCAGAGCCGAGGAGTCGTATGTGGAGCTGGAGATCGCTCTCGCCGCCACCAGAAGCCGCGCGAGCGGACGAATCCGGCAACAGAGCCGGACGTGGTAGCTCACGCTTTCTGAGTTGCGTCCTGCGCCACGCCATGCACATGACCGACGGCCTGACCGGAAAACTCAACGGTTGGTCGGCATGGCGAGACGGCCCCTCGGCGGTCGATGTTGAGGGGCAGTGATCGATCGGGTGGGGTGTCGTCAGGCAGCTGCCGCGGCGAGGGTGACGTTGTGGCCATGGGCGTCGAGTCGGCCATGGTCCATGCGGTGAGCCTGTCGCTGCTGCGCGGACCTGAGTGCACCTCAAGGGTTCTCGGTACGGAATCCACCTCTGGCGCGCGGTGGGGAAGGGTGGTCGGGTCGCCTGTCGCGGACTTGCTGCGGTACGTACTCGATCGACTGTGCTCCGGATGGTGGCCGCCGAGCGCGGCCGACACCGGAAGGGATGTGATCCACCTCACGTTTGAGCGCCGAGCATCACTGACTATCGTTCATTGAAAGGAACGCCCATATCACTGGCCGTGCCGTCCACCTCGCGGATTGTCGGCCGGCGCCGGTAGAGAGAGTTGACTTCCGGGGCAAGGCGATCGTCAGCCGTCGAATCACTTTCGCGAATGCCCCAGCTGCCGCAGACAACAGTGTTCGACCGTCGATTTTGCAGGACTCGGCACGGATGCAGCCTGCGTCCCAGCCCACCAGCAACCTGTCCGACCGCGAGCCGCCCCGGCCTGCCGTCCGGGGCGCGGAGCTCGTCCGCATGCACTCCAGAGCCGGCACCAGCCCCTGCCAGGGAGACGCCACATGAGCATCGAAGACCGCGGCACCCGGCCCGAGCCGGCGACCCGCTCTCGCAAACGCGACCGGCGGACGTACGTTCTCGACACCAGCGTGCTCCTGGCAGACCCCCTGGCCATGACGCGCTTCGAGGAGCACGAGGTCGTCCTCCCGGTGGTGGTGGTCACCGAGCTGGAGGCCAAGCGGCACCACCCGGAGCTCGGCTACTT
>NZ_JBIURH010000153.1:0-2441 GCF_044740765.1 Kitasatospora sp. NPDC088346 | reverse complement strand
ACCTCCGGATCAGCCGACACCACCTCCAGGAACCGCACCAACCGCGCCACCAACACCTCGACCGTCGAACGGTCGAACAGCTCCGAGGCGTACTCCACGGATGCCGGAAGCTCGCCGTGCTGATCACCGTCGACCGACCCACCGAAGGCGAAGGCGAGGTCGAACTTGGCGGTCCGGCCGTCGGCGACGACCGGTTCGGCGGTGAGGCCCGGCAGGTCTAGGGCGTCGCCGGCACCGGTGTCGTTGAAGGCGATCATCACCTGGAACAGCGGGTGCCAGGCCATCGAACGGACCGGGTTGAGCACCTCGACCAGCCGCTCGAACGGCACGTCCTGGTGCGCGAACGCCGCCAGGTCCACATCGCGGGCACGCCCGACCAGCTCCCGGAACGTCGGATCACCCGACACGTCCGTCCGCAGCACCAACGTGTTCACGAAGAAGCCGACCAGGTCGTCGACGGCCACGTCGGTGCGGCCCGCGATCGGCGTCCCGAGCGGGATGTCGGATCCCGCGCCCAACCGGGACAGCAGCGCCGCCACCGCCGCCTGCACCACCATGAACACCGTCGCCCCGCACTCCCGGGCGAAGGCGTTCAGGGCCGCGTTGAGCTCGGCGCCGAGCGTGAACTCGACGACCTCGCCGTGGTGGGCGGCCTCGGTCGGCCTGGTGCGGTCGGTGGGAAGGGCCAGCAGTTCGGGCAGGTCGGCCAGGGTCGCGCGCCAGAAGTCGAGCTGGGCGGAGATCAGGCTGTCCGGGTCGGACTCCTCACCCAACAACTCCCGCTGCCACAGCGTGTAGTCCACGTACTGCACCGGCAGGCCGTCCCACTCGGGTGCCCGGCCCGTCACACGGGCGCTGTACGCCGTGCGAAGGTCGCGAGCCAGCGGGAGCATCGACCAGCCGTCGGCGGCGATGTGGTGCAGCACGATCAGCAGCACCGACTCCTCGGCGTCGACCTCGAACAGCCACGCCCGAAACGGCAGTTCGGATGTCACGTCGAAGCTGTGCTCGGCGGCGGCGGCCACCGACTCCGGGTCGGCACCGGAGACCAGCTCCAGCAGGTCACCGACCTCCGCCGGCGGTACGACACGCTGGAACGGGACGCCGTCGGCCTCCGGGAACACCGTCCGCAGGCTCTCGTGCCGCTCGACCAGATCCCGCAGCGCCAGCCGCAGCGCGCCCACGTCGACCCGGCCCGAGAGCCGCAACCCGATCGGGATGTTGTACGTCGACGAGGGACCCTCGAAGCGGTTCAGGAACCACAGCCGCTGCTGCGCGAACGACAGCGGGACGATGTCGGGCCGCTCGCGGACCGTGAGCCCGGCTCGGGCGCTCCGGGCCGTCGTCGTGATCCAGGCGTCCAGTGCGGCCACCGTGGTGGCCTCGAAGAGGGCGCGGATCGGGAGTTCCACGCCGAGCTCGGCGCGGATCCGGCTGACCAGCCGGGTCACCAGCAGCGAATGCCCGCCCAGGGAGAAGAAGTTGTCGTCGATGCTGACGCCGTCCAGACCGAGCACCTCGGCGAACAGCGCGCACAGCACCCGCTCCCGACCGGTCCGCGGCGCACGGCCCGCCGTCACCAGCGCGAGATCCGGCGCCGGCAACGCACGCCGGTCCAGCTTCCCGTGCACCGTCAGCGGGAACGCCTCCAGCAGCACGAACGCCGACGGCACCATGTACTCCGGCACAGCGGCAGCGACGTGCGCCCGCAGCTCCACCTGGTCGACGGTCGGGTCGGCCACCAGGTAGGCGACGATCCGCTGGTCGCCGGGCCGGTCCTCACGCACCACCACCACGGCCTGCGACACCGCCGGATGCCCCGACAGCGCGGCCTCGATCTCACCGAGCTCGATCCGGAACCCACGGATCTTCACCTGGTCGTCGGCCCGCCCCAGGTACTCCAGCACCCCGGCCGCGTTCCACCGCACCAGGTCACCCGTGCGGTACATCCGCCCACCCGGCTCCCCGAACGGATCCGGCAGGAACCGCTCCGCCGTCAGACCGGCACGGTTCAGATAACCGCGCGCCAGACCCACACCGGCCAGGAACAGCTCACCCGGCACACCCGGCGGCACCAAACGCAACCCACCGTCGAGGACATAGCCCCGCGTGTTGTCCAGCGGCCGCCCGATCACCGGCGACGACGACCCCGCCAGCGAACCCGCCACCGCGTCCACCGTGCACTCGGTGGGCCCGTAGTAGTTCAGGCTCACCGTCCGCTCCGCAGAACGCAGTTCGGCCCACAGATCGGTGCTCACCGCCTCGCCGCCCGCCATCACCAGCGCCGGGACGTGCTCGCGCTCGGCGTCCAGCAGCCCTTCGGCCACCAGGACCGACAGATAGGAGGGGGTGAGGTCGAGGAAGTCGAGCCGGTGTTCGGCCACGTAGCGGGTCAGGGCGGCGGCGTCGAGTCGGACGTCGTCCGAGATCAGGTGCAGTTC
>NZ_JBIURH010000152.1:0-2453 GCF_044740765.1 Kitasatospora sp. NPDC088346 | reverse complement strand
GAACTGCACCTGATCTCGGACGACGTCCGACTCGACGCCGCCGCCCTGACCCGCTACGTGGCCGAACACCGGCTCGACTTCCTCGACCTCACCCCGTCGTACGTCTCCGTGCTCCTCGCCGAGGGGCTGCTCGCCGACGGACAGGACCACGTCCCCGCCGTCCTCTCCGTCGGAGGGGAGGCGACCGGGCAGGAACTCTGGGCCGAACTGCGTTCTGCGGAGCGGACGGTGAGTCTGAACTACTACGGGCCCACCGAGTGCACGGTGGACGCGGTGGCGGGTTCGCTGGCGGGGTCGTCGGCGCCGGTGATCGGGCGGCCGCTGGACAACACGCGGGGCTATGTCCTCGACGGTGGGTTGCGGTTGGTGCCGCCGGGTGTGCCGGGTGAGCTGTTCCTGGCCGGTGTGGGTTTGGCGCGCGGTTATCTGAACCGTGCCGGTCTGACGGCGGAGCGGTTCCTGCCGGATCCGTTCGGGGAGCCGGGTGGGCGGATGTATCGCACGGGTGACCTGGTGCGGTGGAACGCGGCCGGGGTGCTGGAGTACCTGGGGCGGGCCGACGACCAGGTGAAGATCCGTGGGTTCCGGATCGAGCTCGGTGAGATCGAGGCCGTGCTGTCGGGGCATCCGGGGGTGTCGCAGGCCGTGGTGGTGGTGCGTGAGGACCAGCCGGGCGACCCGCGGCTGGTCGCGTACCTGGTCGCGGGTGCCGCGGCCGACCCGGGCGTCGACTCGGTCGTCGACCCGGTCGAGCTGCGGGCGCATGTCGCGCGGTCGTTGCCGGAGTACATGGTGCCGTCGGCGTTCGTGCTGCTGGAGGCGTTCCCGCTGACGGTGCACGGGAAGCTGGACCGGGGTGCGTTGCCGGCGCCGGATCTCGCGCTGGTGACGGCGGGCCGTGCGCCGCGGACCGGTCGGGAGCGGGTGCTGTGCGCGTTGTTCGCCGAGGTGCTCGGTCTGGACGGCGTCAGCATCGACGACAACTTCTTCTCCCTGGGCGGGCATTCGCTGCTGGTGACCCGGCTGGTCAGCCGGATCCGCGCCGAGCTCGGCGTGGAGCTTCCGATCCGCGCCCTCTTCGAGGCCGCCACCGTCGCGGGCCTGGCCGAACGGCTCGGCGGCGCCGCCGGGGCACGGGCCGGCCTGGTCCGGCAGGAGCGTCCCGCCGAGGTCCCGCTGTCGTTCGCGCAGCAGCGGTTGTGGTTCCTGAACCGCTTCGAGGGTCCCTCGTCGACGTACAACATCCCGATCGGGCTGCGGCTCTCGGGCCCGGTCGACGTGGCCGCGCTGCGGCTGGCGCTGCGGGACGTCGTGGTGCGGCACGAGAGCCTGCGGACGGTCTTCGCCGAGATCGACGGTGTCCCGTTCCAGCGACTGGTCACGCCCATGGACCTCGGCGAGCTGCTGACGGTGGTGCCGGGCGCCGACGAGGCGGCCGTGGCCGAGGCCGCGGGGTGCTCCTTCGACGTGACGGTGGACCTGCCGATCCGGGCGTGGCTGTTCGAGACGGGTGCCGAGGAGTCGGTGCTGCTGATCGTGCTGCACCACATCGCCGCCGACGGCTGGTCGATGCTCCCGCTGGCCCGCGACCTCCGGACGGCCTACACGGCCCGGGCGGTGGACGGCCTGCCCGGATGGGGCGAACTGCCGGTGCAGTATGCCGACTACACGCTCTGGCAGCGCCGCCTGCTGGGTGCGGAGTCCGACCCGGACAGTCTGATCTCCGCCCAGCTCGACTTCTGGCGTGCGACGCTCGCCGGCTCGCCCGAGCTCCTGGAGCTCCCGGCGGACCGCCCGCGGTCGGCGGAGTCCGGCAGCCGCGGTGAGCTGGTCGAGTTCACGCTCGACCCGCACGTGCACACGGCCCTCATCGCGTTGGCTCGGGAGTCCGGGGCGACGGTGTTCATGGTGGTGCAGGCGGCGGTCGCGGCGCTGCTGTCCCGGTTGGGCGCGGGTTCGGACATTCCGTTCGGGACGCCGATCGCGGGCCGTACGGACGAGGCTCTGGACGATCTCGTGGGCTTCTTCGTGAACACGTTGGTGCTGCGGACGGACGTGTCGGGTGATCCGACGTTCCGGGAGCTGGTCGGTCGTACCCGCTCCGCCGACCTGGCGGCGTTCGCGCACCAGGACGTGCCGTTCGAGCGGCTGGTCGAGGTGCTCAACCCGGCCCGCTCCATGGCGCACCACCCGCTGTTCCAGGTGATGCTGACCTTCGACGACGGCGCGGTCGCCGACCGCCTGGACCTGCCCGGCCTGGAGGTGGAGCCGTGGGAGCCCGCGGCGGCCACCGCCAAGTTCGACCTGTCCTTCGGCTTCGTCGAGCAGGCCGGCCGGAGCCTCACCGGGAGCGTGGAATTCTCGGCGGATCTGTTCGACCGGTCGACGGCCGAGGGGTTGGTGGCGCGGTTCCAGCGTCTGCTGGCGGCGGTGGTGGCGGATCCGGGGGTTCG
>NZ_JBIURH010000151.1:0-2467 GCF_044740765.1 Kitasatospora sp. NPDC088346 | reverse complement strand
GTGTGTTCGGTGCGGCGGGGCAGGCCAACTATGCCGCGGCCAACGCGTTCCTGGACGCGCTCGCGGAGCACCGCCGTTCGCTCGGCCTGCCGGCCACGTCCCTCGCGTGGGGCCTGTGGGCGGGCGGCATGGGCGATGCCCTCGACGACGGCGACGTCCAGCGGATGGCGCACGGTGGTGTGCAGGCGCTGTCCGCGGCGGAGGGTCTGGCGTTGCTCGATGCGGCGGACGGTCTCGGTGAGGCGGTGCTGGTGCCGATCCGTCTCGACCTCGCCGGGCTGCGGGCCCAGGCCGCTTCGGGCGGGCCGGTGCCGCCGGTCCTGCGGGGCCTGGTCCGGGCGCCGCTGCGCCGGGCGGCCGCCGTCGGCGGAAACACCGGGGGGTCGGCACTCGCCGACCGGCTGGCGGCACTGGGAGAGGCCGAGCGGACGACCGCCCTGCTCGACCTGGTGCGCACCGAGGTCGCCGCCGTGCTCGGCTACCCGAACTCGGCAGCGGTGGACACCAACCGTGCGTTCAAGGACCTCGGCTTCGACTCGCTGACCGCCATCGAACTGCGCAACCGCCTCAACGCGGTCACCGGTCTGCGACTGCCCGCCACGCTGGTCTTCGACTACCCGAACCCGGCCGTGCTCGCCGAGCAGCTCCGCACCGAGCTGCTGGGCACGGTGCCCACCGCCGCTCCCACCGCGCCCTCGGCCGTCCTGGACGACGAACCGATCGCGATCGTCGGCATGGCCTGCCGGTATCCGGGCGGGGTGACGTCACCCGAGGACCTGTGGCGCCTGGTCGCCGACGGCCGCGACGCGCTCTCCCCCTTCCCGGAGGACCGCGGCTGGGACGTCGAGAACCTCTACCACCCGGACCCGGACCACCAGGGCACCTCGTACGTCCGCGAGGGCGGATTCCTGCACCGGGCAGGGCAGTTCGACCCGGCCTTCTTCGGGATCTCGCCGCGTGAGGCGATGTCGATGGACCCGCAGCAGCGGCTGCTGCTGGAGACCTCCTGGGAGGCGTTCGAGCGGGCCGGCATCGACCCGGGCTCCGTCCGGGGCAGCCGAACCGGCGTGTTCGTCGGTGTGATGTACAACGACTACGCCATGGTGCTCCAGCAGTCCGTGGAGGGCGCCGAGGGCCAGATCAGCACCGGCACCTCGGGCAGCATCGCGTCCGGCCGGGTCTCCTACACCTTCGGCCTGGAGGGCCCCGCCGTCACCGTCGACACGGCGTGCTCGTCCTCGCTGGTCGCGCTGCACCTGGCCTGCCAGTCGCTGCGGACCGGTGAGTCGACGCTCGCCCTGGCGGGCGGTGTGACGGTGATGCTGACGCCCAGCACCTTCGTGGAGTTCAGCCGGCAGCGCGGGCTCGCCGCGGACGGCCGCTGCAAGGCCTTCTCCGAGGACGCCGACGGCACCGGCTGGGGCGAGGGCGTCGGCATGATCCTGGTCGAGCGGCTGTCGGACGCACAGCGCAACGGGCACCCGGTACTCGGCATCGTCCGCGCCAGCGCGGTCAACCAGGACGGCGCCTCCAACGGCCTCACCGCCCCCAACGGCCCCTCCCAGCAGCGCGTGATCAAGCAGGCCCTGGCGAACGGGGGACTGACGCCCGGCGAGGTCGACGCCGTGGAGGCGCACGGCACCGGCACCACGCTGGGTGACCCGATCGAGGCGCAGGCGCTGCTCGCCACCTACGGCCAGGACCGGCCCGCGGACCGGCCGTTGTGGCTCGGTTCGGTGAAGTCCAACCTGGGGCACACCCAGGCGGCGGCCGGTGCGGCCGGTGTGATCAAGATGGTGCTCGCGATGCGGCACGGCGTGCTGCCGAAGAGCCTGCACGTCGGCGAGCCGTCCTCGCACGTCGACTGGACGGCGGGCGCGGTCGAACTGCTCGCGGAAGCCCGCGACTGGCCGGAGAACGACCGACCGCGTCGCTCCGCCGTCTCCTCCTTCGGATTCAGCGGCACCAATGCGCACGTCATCCTGGAGCAGGCCCCGGAGACCGCCGACGGGCGCGTGGCGGACGGGCACGACAGCCGGCCGCACGCCCCGGCCGTGACCTCCGCCCTGCCGTGGGTGCTGTCGGCCCGGAGCACGGCGGCACTCGCCGGCCAGGCACGGCGGCTGCTCGACCGTCTGGACGCCGCGCCGCAGACCGCACCCGACACGATCGGCCTCGCACTGGCCTCCACCCGTGCCGCGTTCGAGCAGCGCGCCGTCGTGGTGGGAACCGACGCCGACGAGCTGAGGACGACCCTGCGCACGCTCGCCGAGGATGGCGTCGCGGCGGGCCTGGTCCGGGGCACGGTCGGGCCCGCGGGGAAGGTGGCGTTCGTCTTCCCGGGTCAGGGTTCGCAGTGGGCGGCGATGGCCGTCGAACTGCTTGAATCGTCTCCGGTGTTCGGGGCTCGGATGGCCGAGTGTGCTGTTGCTCTGGCGCCGTTCGCGGATGGCTGGTCGCTGCTGGA
>NZ_JBIURH010000150.1:0-2533 GCF_044740765.1 Kitasatospora sp. NPDC088346 | reverse complement strand
GTCAGTCAGTCTGGCGGGGGTGGGGTGGTGGAGGTCGTGGCGGGTGGTGTGGAGTTTTTTGAGGGTTCGGGCGACGTGGTGTTCGACGGTGGGGACGGACAGGGACAGGGCGCGGGCGATGTCCCGGTTGGTGGCGCCGGTGGTGAGGAGGTCGGCGACCTGCCGTTCGCGTGGGGAGAGCTCGTCGCCGTGGGAACGGCGGCCACGGGGAACGGGGCGTTCCTGGCCGAGTTCGCGCAGCGTCTGCTGGCAGCGGGCCTGGTCGGCTGCGGCGCCAAGACGGGTGTAGGTGTTCAGAGCGTCCTGGAAGGAGCGGGCCGCGCGGCCGGGGTTGTCGGGGTGCGCGACGAGGTGGGCGTGGCCGGTGTGCTCGGCGACCTGGGCGGCCTGGTAGACGCGCCCGAGGGCCTCGTACCGGGTGCGCGCTTGCTCGAGAAGACCGAGGGCCTCATCTGGGTTGGTGGGGGTGGCGAGCAGACCTTGAGCCCACGGCACTTCGGCCGCTGCGCCGGGGGCGTCGCGGCCCTCGATCCCGCGGGCGGTCGCGCGGATCAGTTCGTGTGCCTGTTCCGGTAGTCCGCAGGCGAGGGCCGCCTGGACGGCGGTCGGCACCAGGTCCACCGCCCACACCCAGATGCCTTTGGTCCGCTGAAGCTCGAGCGCCGGCTGCAGGCGTTCCCAAGCCGCCTCTGGCGCGGCCTCGGCGAGTTCGAGGCGGCCCATGCTTGCTGCGAGCATGATTCGCCAGGGAGGATAGTCGACGTTGGTGGTCGTCTCCTGCAGGGTTGTGAGACGTTCGCGGGCGCGTGCCCAGTGTCCGCGGGCGAGGTCCAGCTGCGCACGGATGAGCATCGGCTCTCTCTCGAACGCGCCGCCCTCTTGGTCGGCTTCAGGGGCGATGGATTCGAGGCGCTCGTCCAGCCCGTCCCACAAGCCGTCGGCGAAGTCCAGCTCCAGCCTTGTCGATTCGCACGCTGCCGCCAGGGCTTGGTTGCCGGTCCGATTGGCCAGCGTCGTCGCCTCGTCGAGCAGCCTTCGGGCCCTGGGGCCGTCGCCCCGCAACACCACCGCGTCCGCGGCGTTGAACAGGGCCCGGCAGCACTGCTGCTGAACGTTGCGGTTCTCGCCCTGGTGGGGCAGTTGCTCCAGCAGTTCCCGTGCGGCGGGGTCGCCGAGCAACTCGAGCAGAGTGATGTGGCTGGCCAGCACGTGTGCGTGGGCCACGGGGTCGTCGGTGCGGGCCACGGCGTGCACCGCCCGCTCCATCCACGCGATGCCCTCCGCGACGGGGGTCGTGCCGTAGAGACTCATGCCGAGGGTCGCCATGGCGGCTGCGGCCAGGTCCGGGCGGCTGTCCAGTTCGCTGATCGCCCGCTCCACCTCCCGCCAGTTCTTCAGCTCCGATGAATGGCCGAGGAGGGCCCATGCGAGGTTGAGACGGATCTCGCCGCGGACGGCGGTGGGGAGGGCGGGGTCCGCGACGATGGCGCGCAGCGCGGTCACGGTGGTGGTGAGTTCGAGGCGCCGGTTGGCGATGTGGGCGAGGGTGAGGGCGTTGGTGGTGCGTTGCTGGGTGGGGAGGGTGGGTTCGGCGAGGAGTTGTTGGAGGAGTTGGGTGGCGATGCCGTCGTCGCCGATGCGGGTGGCGTGGTCGGCTGCGGCCTGGGCGCGGGGGATCCAGGCGTGGGGGTCGCCGAGTTGGCGGGTGTGGTGGGCGATCTGGACCAGGGGCGGGTTGGAGCCGGTGTCGAGGGCCTGGACGGCGCGTTGGTGCAGGCGTCGGCGGCGGGGGCCGGGGACCTTGTCGTAGACGGCCTGGCGGGCCAGGACGTGCCGGAAGCCGTAGTGCCCGGGGAGGGTCTCCTCCAGGACGCCGGCGTCCAGGGCTTCGGTGAGGCCGGCTTCGGCGTCGTCCTCCTGCAGGTGAGCGACGGTGGCGAGGAGTTCTTCTGTCGCGGGGACACCGAGGACAGCGGCGGCGTGTACGGCCGCGACGGCGACCACGTTGAGCACAGCGAGACGGGCACCGACCGCTTCCCTCAGAGCCCGGGGCGCCGGGAGGCCCTCCAGGGCACTGGAGCCGGAGTGGGGTGATCGTTCGGTGGGGCGGCGCCCGGTGGCGGTGAGGGCGAGGAGGTCCTCCTCGGCGACGAGGGGCAGGCCCGCGCTACGTTCGAACAGCTGGCGTCCCAGCGCGTGCGCGGCGGGTTTGCCGAGGACACCGGCGGCGAGCTGTTGGACCTGTGCCTGGTCGAGGGGGTGCAGGGTGATGTCGTGGCCGCCGACGCCTGCTGGGCGGCGGTAGGGGGAGCCGAGCGGGGCGGTGCCGACGGGGAGGTCGCTGCGGCGGTAGGTGATGAGCAGACGCAGGTGCGGGGGCGGGTTGCGGGCCAGCAGGAGGAGGAGTTCGCGGGTGGCGTCGTCGGCCCAGTGGACGTCCTCGACCACCAGCACCGCGGGTCCGATCGCGGCCAGCACGTCGTGGATCGCCCGCATCAGCTGCTGCCCACCTGCGGGTCCTGGGTCGGTGTCG
>NZ_JBIURH010000149.1:0-2565 GCF_044740765.1 Kitasatospora sp. NPDC088346 | reverse complement strand
CCCTGTCGGGTAGCGGGGACGCATTGCTGCGTCCCCGCCCCCTCAGAACCGGGCGAGCGGGTTTCCCCGCACCTCGGCTCAAGCAAGCCCCGAGGGCATTGCGGTGGATGGAACCGGGCCCCTGCGTTGCCAGGCCGTCAGGCTCCGGTTGCAGGAGGCGTGAACCAGGCGCGTTCGGTTCCCGTCCGATCGGCCGTCCCGCCCGTGGTGGGTGAGGTAATCGGCGGCGATCGCCCGTTTGACGACGTTCAGCCACCACCGCTCCCAGTCCCGAGGGGACCGGGGAGGTTGGTGGGGGCTGAGCAGGTGGTCCCCGCAGAGTGGACACCGTCCGTCCTGCTCAGAGAGCAGACGGACGTTGTAGCCGTCCAGCGGCGGAGGCATCTTGCGCCGTCGGGCAGCCCAGTAGTCGGCCAGATCGGGGTCATCCGGAGATGCCCAACCGGTGACCAGCTGATGCCGGACGATGGCAGTCCAGGAGAACTTGGTCAGGAAGGCGACATCCCCGCGATCGTTCACGCTGTGATCGCGGGCGCCGAACACCCACCAGTCGTTCCTGAACCGGTTGAACCGGCCGAAGTAGCGGCGAGCGATCCACTTCTTCGACTTGTTGGGGTGGGTGTGGCAGGCCCACCGGTAGGTGAGTTGCCACATGTAGTGATCCAGTCTGCTGAACAACGCGCTGGACACCACCCCCCGGTAGTAGGCCGCCCATCCCCGAATGACCGGGTTGAGCTTGGCGATGACCGCCATCGCGTTCGAGCCGCGCAGTGCGCGCACCTCGTCGGCGAGCCTCTTCCGGATGCGCTTGACCGCGTCCTGACTCGGTGTGATCAGCAGCTTGCCTGGCCTGTCCCCGCGCCGATAACGACGCAGGTTGAACCCCAGGAAGTCGAAGCCGTCTTCGAGGTGGACGACGCGCGTCTTCTCCTCGTTGAAGACCAGTCCCCGGGGCGCGAGCCATTCGGCGAGCTGTTCCTTGACCTGCTGGGCCTGCTGTTCGGTGTGACAGCAGACCACCAGGTCGTCGGCGTATCGAACCAGGATCGGGGAGTTCGCCTTCGCAATTCCGGCGTGAACGCCGCGCTCGCGGTAGCGGACCCCTGCGGCCTCCTCCAGGCCGTGCAGGGCCACGTTCATCAACAAGGGGCTGATCACGCCGCCCTGGGGAGTTCCCTCCTCAGTGCGGACGAGCATGCCCTTCTCGACCACCCCGGCCTTCAGCCAGCCCCGGATCTGATCCCTGGCGGGGAACGATCCGAGGTTTTCCAGAAGCCGAGCGTGGTCGATCTTGTCGAACGCGGCCGATAGGTCGGCGTCCAGGATCCACACTCTCTGGGTCCGTGACCCCTTGAGCGCGTTGTAGAGGGCGCCGATCGCATCGGCACAGCTCCGCCCGGGACGAAATCCGTAAGAGCGGGACTCGAACCGGGCTTCCCACTCAGGCTCCAGCGCGTTGCGGACCCGCGCCTGGTGGCACCGATCCATGATCACTGGGATGCCGAGCGGACGCTGCTTGCCGTTGGCCTTCGGGATGAACACGCGTCGGACCGGCGCCGGGTCCCAGGTCGAGCGGTCACGGTGCACGCGCTCCGCGACCTCCGCTCTGGACTGCGACGACAAGGCGACCTCGCCGTCGATCCCGGCCGTCCGACGCCCGGCATTGCGCTGGGTCACCTGTCGCACGCTGATCAGCGAGTTCGACCATGAGCCCAGCATCATCTTCTGCAAGGACCGGACGCGGGCCCAGTCCTCGTTCCGCGCCGCCTTGAAGATCCGGTGCCGCAGCCTTGTTACGTTCTCCTCGTGGTGCCGCCAGAGGATGGCGTCCCACTCCAGACCGCCCTCGGGTCCGTTCACCTCAACGGTGTCCAACTTGTCCCTCAGTTCGCAAGGTCGCGAGACCATCTATTCAAAGGCTCACCTGCCCACGTCAGCGCCCTTTCGGGCCCGGTCGGAAGACCGGCATCCGGTCGGTTCCCCGCGACGGCCGCCTGGAGCGACGGACCGTTGCCGCGAGTCCCGTTGCCTTTCGGCCACCGGCATCTGCTTCTTGGGCATCCTGTCCCGCCGGGGGCTTCCGCCCCTCTTGCGATCGGCCTACCGAGCCGGATGACCGGCTCGGACCCCGACGGGGTTTCCACGTTCCGCGTATGTGAGATGCGACCGGGGTGGGTGCCTCCTAAACCCCGGGGCCAGCGGTGTTCACGCGACCTATGGGGCTGGTTCAGGTCGCCGCTTGCCGCCTCCACCAGCGGCCAGGCCCTATCACCTGGTGTCCTTCCCGTCTTCCAGGCTTGCGATGACGAGGCATCATCAGAGGTTCACTCACGTTCACCCGTCCGGTCTTCCCCTCGCCCGGTTGCTCCCCCGGACGGAACGGGGGCCCTTGGGCTTCTTCCTCAAGCTCCGCACCCCCAGCAGGCAGGACCTGCGGACGCACGTCGAGGAGGGGACCGATCTCGAACACTGATCAGGAACTACGCACCCGGCATTGCCGGCCTCCATTCTGCGAGTTCACTCGCCATACGCGACTTCGTGTCGCACCGCCCCAGTCGAACTGCA
>NZ_JBIURH010000148.1:0-2636 GCF_044740765.1 Kitasatospora sp. NPDC088346 | reverse complement strand
TTCGCCGCCCTCCTCCACGGCGGAACCGCCGTCCTCCACCCCGGACAGAAACCCGAACCCGCCACCGTCGCACGCCTCGTGAAGGACCACGGGGTCAGCAGCCTGTTCCTCTCGACCGGGCTGTTCAACGTGCTGGCCGAGGAGTACCCGGACAGCTTCGCCGGGGTCAGGTGCGTGATGGCCGGCGGCGAGGCCGCATCGCTCGAACACTTCCGCCGGGTCCGCGAGGCCTACCCCGCCCTGGATCTGCTGCACGTCTACGGGCCGGTGGAGAGCATGGTCTTCGCCACCCAGCACGAGGTGCGCGCGGCCGACCTCGACGCCGGTCAGCTGCCCATCGGCTCACCCGTGGCCAACACCACCGCCTACGTGCTGGACGGTGGGCTGCGCCCCGTCCCCGTCGGTGTGGTCGGCGAGCTGTACATCGCCGGTGCCGGACTGGCCCGCGGCTACGTCAGCCGCCCCGACCTCACCGCCGAGCGCTTCGTCGCCCTCCCCTACGGCCCGCCCGGCGAACGCATGTACCGCACCGGCGACCTCGTCCGCCGCCGCACCGACGGCGCCCTGGAGTTCCTCGGGCGCGCCGACAACCAGGTCAAGATCCGCGGCTTCCGCATCGAACCCGCCGAGGTCGAAGCGGCCCTCACCCGGCAGGACTGCGTCGGCCAGGCAGCCGTCATGGTCCGCGAGGACCGGCCTGGCGACAAGCGCCTGGTCGCCTACGTCACCACCGCCGCGAACCACACCATCGACCCGATCGACCTGCGCGAACGCATCGCCGACACCCTGCCCGACCACCTCGTCCCCGGCGCGATCGTCATCCTCGACGCCCTCCCGCTCGGCGCCACCGGCAAGGTCGACCGCAAAGCCCTCCCCGCACCCGACCTCACCACCCTCTCCCACGGCCGCACACCCCGCACCCCCCAGGAAGAGATCCTCTGCGGCCTCTACGCCGAACTCCTCAACCTCCCCACCGTCACCATCGACGACAACTTCTTCGACCTCGGCGGCCACTCCCTCCTCGCCGCCCGCCTCATCAGCCGCATCCGCACCACCCTCGGCACCGAGCTCACCATGCGCACCCTCTTCCAGACCCCCACCGTCGCCGGTCTGGCCGCTCGGCTCGCCGACACCGGTCCGGTCCGGGCCGCCCTCGTACCGCAGGCGCGTCCCGAGCCGATGCCGCTCTCGCCCGCCCAGCAGCGGTTGTGGCTGGTCGACCAGATCGACGGGCCGGACGCCACCTACAACATCCCGCTCGCCCTGCGGCTGCACGGCGCCCTGGACCGTGCGGCGCTCGCCGACGCCCTGGGCGACGTGGTGGACCGGCACGAAGTCCTGCACACCCGCTACCCGGCGGCGGACGGCACGCCGTACCAGCAACTCATGGACGCCGACGAACGCACCCTGACGCTCACGCTGACCCGGTGCGCCGAGAGCGGGCTGCCCGAGCTGCTCGCCGCGAGCGCGCGCCGCCCGTTCCACCTCGGCGTCGACCTGCCCGTGCACGCCGAGCTGTTCGGGGTGTCGGACGAGGAGCACGTGCTGCTGCTGGTGCTGCACCACATCGCCGGCGACGGCTGGTCGATGGGGCCGCTGCTGCGCGACCTCGCCACCGCCTACACCGCACGGCTCGGCGGCGGCCGCCCCGACTGGGCCGCACTGCCGGTCCAGTACGCGGACTACACCCTCTGGCAACGCGGACTGCTCGGCTCCCCGGACCACCCGGACAGCCTGATGTCGACCCAACTCGCCTACTGGACGAACCAGTTGGCTGGCCTCCCGGACGATCTGACGCTTCCGCTGGACACCGTCCGGCCGGCCGTCGCGTCGCACCGGGGGGCGGCCGTCCCGGTGCTGCTCGACGCCGGACTGCACACCCGGCTGCTGGAGCTCGCCCGCGCCCACCAGGTCACCCTGTTCATGGTCATCCAGGCCGCCCTGGCCACCACGCTGACCCGGTTCGGGGCGGGCACCGACGTCCCGATCGGCTCACCGGTCGCCGGCCGCACCGACGACGCGCTGGACGACCTGGTCGGGTTCTTCGTCAACACCCTGGTGCTGCGCACCGACACCTCCGGCGACCCGACCTTCACCGAACTGCTGGCCCGCGTCCGGGAGACCGACCTCGCCGCGTACGCCCACCAGGACCTGCCGTTCGACCGGCTGGTGGAGGCCCTCAACCCGGTCCGTTCCGACGCCCGGAACGCGCTGTTCCAGGTGATGCTCGTCCTGCAGAACGCCGATGCGGGGGCGCTGCGGATCGACGGGCTGCGGACCGGCGTCGAGCGGCTCGCCGTCGACCGCGCCAAGTTCGACCTGACGGTCGGCGCGCTGGAGACCCACGACGCCGACGGCGAGCCGGGCGGGATCGAGATCTGCTTCGAGTACGCGACGGACGTGTTCCACGCCGCCACGGCCGAACGGCTCGCCAACGGGCTGGCGCGCGTCCTCGCCACCGCCGCCGCGGACCCCTCGACCCGCGTCGGAGTCCTCGACGTACTGGCCGAGGAGGAGCGGCACGACCTGCTGGTGGGCCTCAACCGGACGGAGGCCGGGTACGACGCGGACCGCACGGTCCACGAGGTGTTCGAGGAGCGGGCGGCCGAGGCCCCCGACGCGGTGGCACTGGTCTT
>NZ_JBIURH010000147.1:0-2708 GCF_044740765.1 Kitasatospora sp. NPDC088346 | reverse complement strand
ACGGCGGTGAAAGCCTCGTCCACGACGGGATCGGCGGCGTGCCTCAGTCCGCGCTCTCGGAGATCATTTCCAAGAGCGCCGACGCTTTTCCCAGGACCTCCACCGCAGCCTTGTTCCGGGCGAGTTCCTTCTCCAGCCGTTCCACCTGCCGGCGCAGCTTCTCGTTCTCGACCTCGGCGGCGGACTTCTTCGGGCGCACCGGGCTCGTGCGGCGGTCGGCCAGGTTTTCCAGGGCGCCGGCATCGCGCGCGGCCCGCCATTCGGTGACGTGGGAGTGGTACAGGCGCTCGCGGCGCAGGACCGCACCCTTCTCACCCTCGGGCGCGGCGTCGTACTCGGCGACGATCCGCAGCTTGTACTCGGGGCTGAACGTGCGGCGCTTCGGCCTGGGAGCCGGGCTGGCAGCGGACGGATTGGTGCTGGTCATCAGGGGTGGAACTCCTACTCGGGGCCCTCTCAGGCTAACCCGCCAAAGCGGGATGTCTCACCCAAGGCTGACAGAGAGGGAGGGGCCGCCGCACCTGCGCCTGCTGAGGGATGGTCCGGTCGTAGGCGGTGACTCTTCGCGCAACCGTCCGACCGGTGGACGCTGCGAGGCCTCGGCCGGGGACTCACCGCACAGGTGATCGATGCGGCTGTGTCGCTGATGGGCTGCGGCAAGGCCACGCCGTAGAGCAGACGTGGCTGACTGCGGCGGTGTGTCAGGTGGGGGTGGGGTGGTGGATGTCGCGGCGGGTGGTGTGGAGTTTTTTGAGGGTGCGGGCGAGGTGGTGTTCGACGGTGCGGACGGAGAGGGAGAGGGCGCGGGCGATGTCCTGGTTGGTGGCGCCGGTGGTGAGGAGGTCGGCGACTTGGTGTTCGCGGGGGGAGAGGTCGGCGTCGTGGGTTCGGCGGGTGCGGGGGGTGGGGCGTTGCTGGCCGAGTTCGCGCAGGGTCTGTTGGCAGCGGGCCTGGTCGGCGGTGGCGCCGAGGCGGGTGTAGGTGTTGAGGGCGTCTTGGAAGGTGCGGGCGGCGAGGCCGGGGTTGTCGGGGTGGGCGGTGAGGTGGGCGTGGCCGGTGTGCTCGGCGACCTGGGCGGCGTGGTAGATCCGGTCGAGGGCCTGGTAGCGGGTGCGTGCGTGTTCGAGGTGGCCGATGGCTTTCTCGGGAGTGGTGGGGGTGGCGAGCAGGCCTTGGGCCCAGAGGATTTCGGCCTGGGCGCCGGGGGCGTCGAGGCTCTCGATGCCGCGGGCGGTCTCGCGGATCAGTTCGTCGGCCTGTTCCGCCAGGTCGCAGGCGAGAGCCGCCCGCACCGCGGTGGGAAGCAGGCCCACCGCCCACACCCAGATGCCCTTGGCCCGCTGGGCGTCCAAGGTCGGCTGCAGGTGTTCCCAGGCCGCGTCGGGTGCGCCTTCGGCGAGGTCGAGGCAGCCCAGGCCCGCGGCAGCCTTCATCCGCACTGAAAGATAGTCAGCGGTGGCCTCCAGCACGCTCACCAGGCGTTCGCGGGCGCGTGGCCAGTGTCCGCGGGCGATGTCCAGCTGCGCACGGATCAGCATCGGCTCCACCTCGAACGCTCCGCCCTCCTGGCTCGCTTCGGGGGCGAGGGATTCGAGGCGGTCATCGAGCCCGTCCCACAGGCCGTCGGCGAAGTCCAGTTCCAGCCCGCACGTGTCGACATATGTTGCCAGGGTTTGGTTGCCGATCCGGTCGGCCAGCTCCTTCGCCTCGTCGATCAGCTCGCGGGCCCTGGGGTCGTCACCCCGCCACATTGCCCCGTCCGCCGCGTTGAACAAGGCCTGGCAGCACTGGTCCTGGATGCCGCGGTCCTGGTCCTGGCGGGGCAGTTGCTCCAGCAGCGTCCGGGCCGCGCGGTCCCCGATCTGTTCGAGCAGGGTGATGCGGCCGGCCAGCACGTATGCGTGGGCCACGGGGTCGTCGGTGCGGGCCACGGTCTGCACGGCCCGTTCCATCCACGCGATGTCCTGCGCGACGGGTACCGAGTAGGCGCCCATGCCGAGGCCGGCCATGGCGACGGCGGCCAGGTCCGGTCGGCTGTCGAGCTCGTCTATTGCCCGCTCCAGCTCCCGCAGGTACTTCATCTCCATGGTCTGGATGAGGAGGGTCCGGGCGAGGTTGAGTCGGATCTCGCCGCGGACGGCGCTGGGGAGGGAGGGGTCCGCCAGGATGGCGCGCAGTGCGGTGACGGTGGTGGTGATTTCGAGGCGGCGGTAGGTGATGCGGGCGAGGGTGAGGGCGGTGGTGGTGCGTTGGTCGGTGGGGAGGGTGGGTTCGGCGAGGAGCTGCTGGAGGAGTTGGGTGGCGATGCCGTCGTCGCCGATGCGGGTGGCGTGGTCGGCGGCGGCTTGTGCGCGGGGGATCCAGGTGTGGGGGTCGTCGAGTTGGCGGGTGTGGTGGGCGATCTGGACGAGGGGTGGGTTGGGGCCGGTGTCGAGGGCGTGGATGGTGCGTTGGTGCAGGCGCCGGCGGCGGGGGCCGGGGATCTTGTCGTAGACGGTCTGGCGGGCCAGGACGTGCCGGAAGCCGTAGCGGCCGGGGGAGGTCTCCTCCAGGATGGTGGCGTCGAGGGCTTCGGTGAGGCCGGCTTCGGCGTCGTCCTCCTCCAGACGGGCCACTGAAGTTCCCCCTTGGAACTGGACAGCGGGTGCTTACGCTGCGGGGGTGAAGTCGTGCTGCAGTCTGGCTCGGGTTTCGAGTGGGGTGAGGTA
>NZ_JBIURH010000146.1:0-2711 GCF_044740765.1 Kitasatospora sp. NPDC088346 | reverse complement strand
AGACCACGCTGCCGGCTGAACTCCACGAACAGGTCCGGCGTCGACATCACCGTCACACCACCGGCCAGCGCCAGATCGCACTCACCGTTCCGCAGAGCCTGCACCGCGAGGTGCAGAGCGACCAGCGACGCCGAGCACGCCGTGTCCACCGACACCGCCGGCCCCTCAAGACCGAAGGTGTACGACAGCCGGCCGGACACCACACTCGTGGCCGTGCCGGTCAACCGGTGACCCTCGACCCCCTCCAGGCCGTCGACCAGCAGGTTCGCGTAGTCCTGACCGTTGGTGCCGACGAAGACACCGGCCTGCGTTCCGCGTACCGAGGTCGGATCGATGCCGGCCCGTTCGAAGGCCTCCCAGGAGGTCTCCAGCAGCAGCCGCTGCTGCGGGTCCATCGACAGCGCCTCACGCGGCGAGATCCCGAAGAACATCGGATCGAAGTCGGTCGCCGTGGAGAGGAACCCGCCCTCGCGGGCGTACGTGGTGCCCTGGTGGCTCGGGTCCGGGTGGTAGAGGGACTCGACGTCCCAGCCACGGTCCGACGGGAACTCCCCGACCGCGTCGCCGCCGGACAGCAGCAGCTCCCACAGCTCCTCGGGAGTGTTGGCACCACCCGGGAAACGGCAGCTCATGGCGACGATCGCGATCGGCTCGTCCGCCGACAGCGCCGAGGGCAGGACCGCAGTCGGCATCAGCACCGCCGGGCGGGCACCCACCAGCTCCGCGCCCAGGTGCTCCGCCAGAGCCGTCGCCGAGGGGTAGTCGAAGACCAGGGTCGCGGAGAGCCGCAGGCCGGTCGCCGCGTTCAGACGGTTGCGCAGGTCGACGGCGGTCAGCGAGTCGAAGCCCAGCTCCTTGAACGCCCGACCCGCCTCGACCGACTCCGACCCGGCGTAACCGAGGACGGCCGCCACCTGCGCACGCACCAGGTCCAGGACCGCCCGGTCACGCTCGGCCACCGACATCCCGGCCAGCCGCTGCGCCAGCGAGGAACCGACCGTCGCCGTCTCCGAGGACGCCGCCCGAGCAGCCTCCAGGACCCGACGCGCCTCGGGAATCTCGTCGAACAGCCGACCCGCCCGCACAGCAGCCGATTCGGCCGCCACCCGTTCCCAGTCCACCGCCGCGATCGTCGGCGCGGTGTCGCCCTGATCCAGGGCGTGCTGCATCGCACTGATGGCGAGGGTCGGTGTCATCCCGACGACTCCGTCGCGACGCAGTCGGTCGGCCACGACATCCTCGGTGGCGAGGCCGGCTTCCGCCCACGCACCCCAGGCGATCGACGTCGCCGGCAGACCGTCCGCACGACGCTGCTCGGCGAGCGCGTCCAGGAAGGCGTTGGCGGCGGCGTAGTTGCCCTGACCGGCACTGCCGACCGAACCCGCCATCGAGGAGAACAGCACGAACGCCGTCAGGTCGTGGTCCGCCGTCAGCTCGTGCAGGTTACGGGCCGCATCCACCTTCGGACGCGCCACCGTGGCGAAACGCTCAGCCGTCAGACCGTCCACCACACCATCGTCCAGCACACCAGCGGTATGGAACACCGCCGACAGCCGGTGCGCGGAGAGCAGCTCGGCCAGCGCCTCCCGGTCCGCGACGTCACACGCGGCGACCGTCACCGTCACACCCAGCTCGGACAGCTCGTCCCGCAGCTCGACCGCACCCGGCGCGTCCAGACCCCGGCGGCTGGTCAGCACCAGGTGCTCCGCACCGCCCCGGGCCAGCCAGCGCGACACCTCCGCACCCAGCGCACCCGTACCACCGGTCACCAGCACCGTCCCCGACGGCGACCACCCGGCGGCCTCGCCACGAACGGCCCGCACCAGACGACGGCCGAACACCCCGGAGGCACGCACCGCCACCTGGTCCTCACCACCACCGGCCAGCACACCCGCGAGACGCGAGAGGACCTTGCCGTCGAGGGCTTCCGGCAGGTCGATCAACCCGCCCCAGCGCTCCGGGTGCTCCAGAGCAACCACCCGGCCCAGACCCCAGACCTGCGCCTGCACCGGATCGGCCACCCGCTCAGAACGACCCGTCGCCACCGCACCACGCGTCACACACCACAGGGGAGCGCCCACCTCGGCATCACCCAGCGCCTGCACCAGCGTCAGCGTGGCCACCGCACCACCGGCCGCAGCCAGCAACGACACCACACCGGCAACGGACACACCGTCCGAGACGGTGTCGCGCAGCTGCTCCGCGAGGCTGTCGCGGTCGTCGGTGGCGCAGTCGACCTCGACGCGCCGCAGATCGATCCGCCGACCTGCGAACAGCTCCTCCAGTCCCGTAGCGACAGCAGCGTCACCACCGTGGCCTGCCGGAACGGCGAGCAACCAGGTGCCGGACGGCGTGCCGGCGCCGGTGTCGGTCACCGGCTTCCAGCTGATCCGGTAGCGCCAGCCGTCGACGGTCGACTGCTCGCGGCTCTGACGGCGCCAGGCCGCCAGCATCGGCAGCACCGCACCGAGCTCACTGCCGCCCTCGACGTCGAGGGTCGCCGCCAGGGCGGTCAGGTCCTCGCTCTCGACGGCCTCCCAGAAGCGGGAATCCACACGGTCGACCGTCGCCAGACCCGCACCCTGTGCGGGCGCGGTCGGCTCCAGCCAGTACCAATCGCGCTGGAAGGCGTAGGTCGGCAGCTCCACCGCACGACCGCCGCGGTCGGCCAGCAGCCCCGGCCAGTCGATCCGCAGACCGCGCACGTGAGC
>NZ_JBIURH010000145.1:0-2807 GCF_044740765.1 Kitasatospora sp. NPDC088346 | reverse complement strand
ACCTGGCACCTCACCCCCGCCAGCGCATAACCAGAAGGGGCCGCCCGGCCCGCAGCCAGACAGCCCCTCAGCAAGATCTTCACGAGCCTTCTAGCAGGCGAGGCTGACTCTGCCCACGTTATCCAAGGAGCCGCCAGAGACCGGCGATCAGCGGCCGACACCATCGACGGGCAACACCGTGAACGACATGCCCGGACCGGGATTGCGGCCGGGACGAGACGGAACCAGACTTCTTAGGTAAGCCTTACCTTTAATCCAGCCTGCCCTGACTCTCGCGCTTCTCGGAGCCCACCATGTCCGGTCCGCAGATCGCCCTGCTCGGCGCCATCGCCGGCCTCACCGTCTTCCTCGGCCTTCCGATCGGACGCCTGCAGAGCCCCGCTGCGCGGCTGAGGACCGCGCTGAACGCGGTCGCCATCGGCATCCTGCTCTTCCTGCTCTTCCTGCTCTGGGACATCCTGACGGCCGCCTGGGAACCGACCGATGCCGCACTCAGCGACCACCACTGGGCCGGCGCCGCCACCGGCGGCCTGGTGCTCACGTCGGGCCTGGCCGTCGGCCTGATGGGCCTGGTCTACTACGACCGATGGATCGCCCGCCGTCAGGCATCGCGGGTCTCGTTGTCGCAGGGGCCTGGCGCTTCGGCCGTGACCGAACAACTGGCTCCCCGGGCCCGCTCCAGGGCCGCTGGCCTTGCCCTGATGATCGCCATCGGCATCGGCCTGCACAACCTCGCGGAAGGCCTGGCCATCGGCAACTCCGCTGCGCAGGGCGAACTCTCGCTCGCCATCCTGTTGATCATCAGTTTCGGCCTGCACAATGCCACCGAGGGCTTCGGCATCGTCGCCCCGCTGGCCGCAGCAAGCGAGCGACCCTCCTGGGGCAGCCTCGCGCTGCTCGGCCTCATCGGCGGCGGCCCCACCTTCGTGGGCACTCTGATCGGCCAGCAGGTGGTCAACGACACCGTGAGCATCGCGTTCCTGGGCCTGGCCGCCGGCTCCATCCTCTACGTGATCATCGAGCTCCTCGCGGTGGCACGTCGCGGCGGGATGAAGGTACTGACCACCTGGATGATCCTGCTACTGGGCTTCGCCACCGACGCCGTCGTCACCGCCGCCGGAGTGTGAGGCCTGGCCGCAGCCAGGCCGCGTCGCGAATCATCCGCTTGGTCGCGGTATACGGCGGGCCGACCAGGTGCGCCCGGCCCTCCGCGGTCGGGGCCACTCGGCCCTGCCGGTGGCGGTACCGGTACCCGTACGGTGCCCATGGGGGCAAGATACGACTCCGCTTGGAGGAGCGATGATCGGCCCTGGAGAGTCCCGTCCCGTCGTCGTCGGTGTGGACGTGCGGGACAGCGTGCGGCCGGCCCTGGACTGGGCCGCCGACGAAGCCGAGCGCCGTGAAGCACCCCTGCGGCTGGTCCACGCGGTGCCGCCGGGCCACCACGGGCCGCGCGGAACCGACGGCTCCAAACAGCGGAAGGCCGGGCAGCGACTCCTCGACGAGGCCGCCGCCTCCGTCTCCGGTCGGCATCCCGGCCTCCACATCGCCACCGTCCTGGAGGAGGGCGCGCCCGCCCAGGCGCTGTACCGCGAATCGCACAACGCGTGCCTGGTCGTCCTCGGCTCGCGGCGGCTCAGCCGCCTGGAAGAGCTCCTCAGCGCGAACTCGGTGGCCGTACCGGTCAGCGCCCACGCCGCCTGCCCGGTGGTCGTGGTACTGGAACCCGGAAACAGCACCGAGCAGCCGCCGCACCTCGTCGTCGGAGTCGACGGCAGCCCGGCCTCCCACGCCGCCGTCGAGCACGCCTTCGGGACCGCCGCAGCGCGTGACACGCACCTGCGGGCGCTGTGGGTATGGCAGCCGTCGCTCCTGGAGTCCACCGACGAAGTCAACGCGCTCCAGAAATGCCGCCGCCTGCTATCCGAGGCGGTAGCCGAGCAGACAGCGAACCACCCCAGCGTCACCATCACCCGCCAGGTGGTACGCGGACATCCCGTCGAGGAGCTGGCCAAGGCCTCCGAGAACGCACTGGCCGTCGTCGTCGGACGGCGCGGCCGAGGCGGGTTCACCGGAATGCGGCTCGGCTCCGTCCCCCACGGCCTGCTGCACCGCGCCCACTGCCCGGTCGTCACCGTACCCGCACCCGCACCCGAGTGAGCCACGCTGCCGGCCGGTCCGGGAGACGTCCTGCCCCGGCAGGTCACCGTCAAGGTACGTCCCGGATGACAGCCGCCGCTCCGCGTGGAGACTGGAGTGGGGGCCGACCCGCAGGAGGACTCGCGTGGTGACGTTCCGGGACTTCCTGGCAAGATTCCGCCCGACCGGAGCGCCGGGTGCGAGTGCGACCGGCGTCCCTGCGGACCGCGCGGCGGAGCTGACCGCCGAACTGGGGCCGTCCCTGGCCGAACTGACGCAGGCCCAGGAGGAGGCCGACGGGCGCACCCGCCCTGCGGTGGACCGAGTGCGTCTTGGACCTCCTGGCCCGGGCCGGCGTCCACGGCCCGGCGAGCCCGACCGCCCTGCCGCGATCGTCGCCTGTCTGATCGGCGCCCTGGAACTCGACACGACGCCGACTGCCGGCCGATCCACCGCCCTGGCAGCCCTCCCCCACGACACCTTCCCCCGTCTCGCTCACGCCGTGGCCGACAGCGGCCGGGGCGACGCCGACCGCTCCTTCCGCACCGGCGTCTACGCCCTGCTCGACGGCCTCTGAAGTTCCCCCACTGAGCTGGACAGCCTGATACTGGGACGGTTGAGTCCCGGAGGAAGCAGTCCAGGTAGTGAGTGGCAAGAGCAACATGAGC
>NZ_JBIURH010000144.1:0-2993 GCF_044740765.1 Kitasatospora sp. NPDC088346 | reverse complement strand
TGCGGTGGAGGTCCTGGGAAAAGCGTCGGCGCTCTTGGAAATGATCTCCGAGAGCGCGGACTGAGGCACGCCGCCGATCCCGTCGTGGACGAGGCGCAGGAGTGCGCCTGGCGGCGCTGGCCCCCCTACACACCAGCACCTCCCCGACGCCCACCGTGGTCGCCGCGCTCGGCCTGTCCGGCTTTGCCACCTGCCCGGATGACACCGGCGCCCTCGACCCCGACGCCGTGGCCGCGCTGGCCGACAAGCTTGCCGGTAGGCGGATGCTGCTGGTCTTAGACAACTGCGAGCACCTCCTGCCCGCCTGCGCCGCCCTCGTGAACACCCTCCTGAGCGCCGCGCCCGGGCTGGTGGTGCTCGCCACCAGCCGCCAGAGCCTCAAGGTGGCGGGCGAACGCGTGCTCACCGTGCCACCACTGCCACTGCCCGACCTGCGCCGCCCCTCGGCAGCACAGGCCGCCACCTGCGACTCGATCACACTGTTCACCGACCGCGCGAGCGCGATACGCCCCGACTTCACCGTCACCGACGACAACGCCCCCACCATCGCGCAGATCTGCCACCGCCTCGACGGCACCCCACTCGCCATCGAGATCGCCGCGATGCGCCTGCGCGCCCTCTCCCCGGTGGACCTCCTGCACCGCCTCGACGACCGGCTGCACCTGCTCACCGGAGGGCTGCGCACGGCCCCGCCCCACCAGCGAAGCCTGCGGGCCGCCACCGCCTGGAGCTACGACCTGTGCACACCGCCCGAGCGCCTGCTCTGGCAACGTCTGTCGGTGTTCGCCCGCACCTTCGACCTGCCCGCCGCCGAACACATCTGCACCGGCGCCCAGCTCACCGCCCCCGGCCTCCTCGACCACCTCACCGCCCTGGTCGACAAGTCCGTCCTGACGCTGGAGGAACGGGGACCGCGCACCCGCTACCGGCTCCCCGCCGCCGCACGCCAGTACGGACGCGAGCAGCTCACCGCATCCGGCCAGCAACACACCCTGTACGAGCGCCACCGCGACTGGTACGTCCGGCTGGCCCGCCAGGCCGAGGCCGACTGGTTCGGCCCCCGCCAGAGCACCTGGCGAGAGCGCCTGCACACCGAGTACCCCAACCTGTGCGCCGCCCTGCAACGGTCCATGGACGACCCGCGGCGGGCACCCGCCGCCCTGGAGCTCGCCGTGCGCCTGTGGAGCCACCCACTGGCCCCCGGCACCGCGGGGGAGGCCAGAGCCCGGCTCGCCCACGGCCTCGCGGCCGACGAGGAGCCGACCAGCACCCGCGCCCGGGCCCTCGCCCTGGACGGCCGACTGGCCCTCCTCGAAGGAGACGCCCCCACCGCCGACACCCGCGTCGGACAACTGCGCCGGCTGCTGCCGCAGCCGGACGACCACGACCAGGACGCCCACCGCGCCTTTGCCACCCTGGCAGGCCTGACGAAGCTCGCCCAAGGGCACCCCGACCAGGCGCTCACCCGGCTTCAGGACGCCCTCGACCAGCACCACGCGGCGAACGACCCGGGTGAGGCCGTGATCACCCTGGTCCACCTCACCATCGCGTGCTTCAACCTCGCAGACCCCCGCGCCGGCGCCCACGCGGAGCAGGCCGTGGCACTGTGCCGGGCTCACGACGCCCACTGCTCCGCGGCCGACGCCCTGTGGGCCCTCGCCCTCGCACGCCTGGGCCAGGGCCGCCCGCGCAGCACCGCCGCGCTGATCCGACGCGCCCTGCGGAACAGACCCGTCTCCCCCCACCGGGGCGACCCCGGGGAGTTCTCTACCGGCACAGCGGAGTTCCTCGAAGTCCTCGCCTGGAGCGCCGCCGAACAGGACCGGGGTGAACGCGCCGCCACCCTGCTCGGTGCCGCCCAGAGCGCCCGCCGGTCCGCCGGCCGCCCACCCGAGGTCCCGGGCCAGCTGAAAGTCGGCCACGAGCGCTGCCGGACGCTCCTGCACCACGGCCTCGGCCGCACCGCCCTGCGCGCAGCCATTCGTGCCGGTGCCGCGCTCACCCCCGAAGAAGCCCACGTCTTCGCGTACGAGCGCGACACCACGCCGGCCCGGCCCGAGGCCGCCGCCGCGCACGACCCGGCCCCGCTCACGCGCCGGGAATCGGAGGTGGTGACGCTGGTCGCGCTCGGCCTGACCAACAAGGAGATAGCCGCCAGACTCGTCGTCTCGCCCCGCACCGCCGAGGGACACGTCGCCCGTATCCTGGCCAAGCTCGGCTGCACCACCCGCAGCCAGATCGTGGCCTGGAGGACCGCGGCCGACCGGTGATGCCTGTCCGGGCACCCGGCCGGGGCCGCAGGGGCCGCACCTGGGCGGGCCGGGCCGCAGGCTGCGATGGCGGTCATCTCGTGAGACTTCCGATGTGAACGCTCCAGGCGCTGGACAGTGGTCCGATCAGCGCCTGGTTCCACTCAGCTGACGATCTCCCAGGCATGAGTGAATGTCAGAAGCCGTTATCAATCCGGGCGTGATCGTGTGATTTCCGCTGGTCAGGCATGACGCGGAGGGGTGGGCGGGCAGTATTGGCGCGTCGTGTCGTCGTGATGCCGGAGGTGTCGGTTGCCCTCGCCGCTGGGTTTGCTGGAGGACCGGGAGCTGGATGCGCGTCGGCGCCTGGAGGAGTGCCGCGAGGCGGCGGAGCGCGCCCAGGCCGCGGTCGCTGAGGCCGAACGGGCGCATGAACGGTCGGTGATTGCCCGGGAGGAGCTTGCCGCGGCGCTGGCTGGTGCGCGTGAGGTGGACGGTTCGCCGGAGAGCGGGAAGCCGGCGGTGGCCGCGGCTGCCGGAACGGTGGTGCCGGTGTGGAGCGAGGGTGTGTCGGTGCGGGTGCTGGCGCCGGACTACCAGCGCATCGTCGCCTTGCTCGACGACGCCGCGCGGGAGGGGACGGGCCCGCTGTCCATCCCCTCGTTTCGTAGAGTCCTCTCTATGCGGCCTCGTCCTGGTGGACGGCTTGTTGTCGTTGCTGTCGGATGATGCGTTCGAACTCGG
>NZ_JBIURH010000143.1:0-2999 GCF_044740765.1 Kitasatospora sp. NPDC088346 | reverse complement strand
CCTGCAGTACCGGCCCGACACCCTCGACGGCTTCATAGCCGGCACCGGCCTGACCCTCGACACCCCAACCTCACCCTGACCAGCCGAAGTCAGTAGGGTCTCCGGGACAGGCCATACGGCACGCTGCACCCCTGGGGACAAAACAGTATGGGACACGGAGCGCGGAAGCAGCTAGCGGAGCTGCTCGGCGACGCACAGCGGCGCGGGAACTTCAGCACCCGTATCGAGATGTCGGCCCGCGCGCTGCGCATCGAGGTCGACGGGGTGGGGGAACTGCAGCTGCCGCTGCGTGCACCGGTCACCAAAAAACTGATCGCGCAGGCCCGGCAGGCATCCTTCGGCCGGGGCGAGCAGACCCTGTCCGACACCAGCGTCCGCGACACCTGGGAGATCACCCCGGACCGCATCACGCTCGGCGGCACCGACTGGGACCGCACCCTGGACAGCGTCCTCGACGGTGTCCGCGCCGCGCTCGGTCTGCCGCCCACCACCGTCTTACGTGCCGAGCCGCACGCGCTGCTCGTCTACGGCAAGGGCCAGTTCTTCCTGCCGCACCAAGACTCCGAGAAGGACGACTTTATGGTGGGCACCCTGGTCGTCTCGCTGCCCTCACACCACACCGGCGGCGAACTCGTCGTCTCGCACGCCGGCCGCAGCGTCGTCCACCAGGCGTCCCGGGAGAAGCTGACCTTCGCCGCCTTCTACGCGGACTGCCTGCACGAGGTCAAGCCCGTCAAGTCCGGCTACCGCGTCACCCTCACCATGAACCTCCTCGCTGAACGCATCTGCCCGGCCGGCGAAGACGACGGGGGCTCGGTCGCCGACCTGACCCGCTGCCTGACCGAACACTTCACCAAGCCGGCCGAAGAGCGCCACGCCTACGGCCGGCAGAAGGCCGCGCCTCCGAACCGCCTCGTGTACCTCCTAGACCACGAGTACACCCAGCGCGGCCTGGACTGGGACCGCCTCAAGGGAGCCGACGCCACCCGCACCACCCTGCTCCGCCAGGCCGCCGCAGAGGCGGACTGCGAAGCGGTCCTCGCGTTGGCTGAGGTGAAGGAGTCCTGGGAGGCGCATGCGCCGTACGATCGCTACGACTACTACGGTGAGGTCGAGCACTACGACGACTGCGAGGACGAGGAGTGCGAGGGTGAATGCCTCCTGGACCCCGACGGGGAACCCGGTGCCGAGCGCCGCCGCAGCGGCGACTTCTCCAACTACGAACTGAACGAGCTGATCGACGACGAGATCACGCTGAGCTGGTGGACCCGCCCGGACGGCACCGGTGGCGAGCAGATCAACCTGCCCGTCGCGTACGCCGAGGTGTGCGCCACCACCGAGAACAAGGACCTGACGCCCTACCAGTCCGAGTACGAGGGCTACATGGGCAACTACGGCAACACCCTCGACCGCTGGTACCGGCGGGCCGCTGTGGTCCTGTGGCCTCGGCAGC
This sequence comes from Kitasatospora sp. NPDC088346, assembly GCF_044740765.1. Classification (NCBI taxonomy): domain Bacteria; kingdom Bacillati; phylum Actinomycetota; class Actinomycetes; order Kitasatosporales; family Streptomycetaceae; genus Kitasatospora; species Kitasatospora sp. NPDC088346. Next base: position 1,546 of record NZ_JBIURH010000143.1, on the reverse strand, counting down.
GGTCGTTCACGGCCCGCGCCGAGGCCGGCTCCGAGGGCGCACTGCGGGAACTTCAGGGCCGCCTGGATGCCGGAGACCTCGACCGGGCGCGCACGCTCGCCCGGTCGCTCGCCCCGTTCTGGAAGCACCACGGTTCGGGCGAGGCAGCCGCGGCGCTCTTCGCAGCCGCCCTGCCCGTCGCGGTGGGACTGCGGGAAGCGGACACTGCCACGATGCTCCTCGCGCCTTTCGGGGTGGAGACCCTGGGAGAGCGGCACGCCCCGGGTCTCGCGGCAGCGGCCGCGGGGTACGGAAGGACGTGGGCCCGCGGGGCCGTCAGCAGCTGGTTCGGCACGGTTGGCGCGTACACCGGGGCCGACCGCGCGGCGTGGCTCGAATCGCTGCCCAGCCTGTGCACCGCACTGCAGGCCGCCGACGGCGATGGGGACGCGATGGCCTCGCCGCTGGCCGAGGGTGCCTGGCAAGCAGTCGAGCAGCAGCTCACCAGCTGGCTCGGCGTCGGCCGCGAGACGGAGCGCCGCACAGGAATGGAGGGGCTCGGCGCATCACTGGCCCGCGTCCTGCAGGCGGCAGGGCCCGAGACCGCCGACACCATCGCCGCCACGCTGCGCGGCCTGCCGGACACCGCCCTGGAATGCCTGCTCCCCGCCCTGCGTGCAGCGGCCCGCCACCAGACAACCGTCCGCGATGGCGCACCCGCCGACCGCGCCTTCCAGACCCTCGCCGACCACTGTGAGGGCCGGCTCACCGCGGCCCTCACCCGCCCCGTACGCGCGGCCGACGACTGGTCCCTCACCCCGGCCGGGACATGCCGGACCGGCTGCGGACTCTGCCCCGACTTGGACGCCTTCCTCACCTCCCGTACCCGCCACGTCATGGAGTGGCCGCTCGCGAAGGACGGACGCCGCCACCTCCACAGCCGCATCGACCAGGCCGGCCTGCCCGTCTCCCACACCACCCGGCGCCAGGGACGCCCCTACGTCCTGGTCCTGACCAAGACAAAAGCTGTCTTCACTCGCGAACAGGCGACCCGCACACGCGCCGAGACCGACCTCGCGTGGCTGCGGGACAAATGGCCCCGGTCGCGCGGCTGAGGGTGGCTGTTGACGTCGGACGTTGATGTCAGGGCGAAAGTCCTGGCCTGCGACTTCCGCGGCAGCCCCCGACAGATCACAGTGGTCGTCAAGGCCGTCCTGACCTTGCAGTACCTGATCCGTGATCCCTCGAGACGAACAAGAACGAGACCACATCGTGACACTCCGCCCGGCCAGGGATCGTCTCCTTCAGAAGAAGTCGATCACCACCCCCAACCTAGGACGGAGCATCAACTCTCACCCCGCCAAGGCCCGCTCACCTGCGAGAACGAAGTTGGGACACGCTCATTGGTGTTCGGCTGATAGGCGGTCGGTGGTGACGGTAGACCGTCGGGCATGCGATACGCGGATGGGGGGCTGATCACCATCACCGGCAGCGGCTTCGACTCGCAGAGCATGGTCGACTTCGGTACCGTCCCGTGCGTGCCGCCCAACGCCGTCAGTGACACCCA
>NZ_JBIURH010000142.1:0-3026 GCF_044740765.1 Kitasatospora sp. NPDC088346 | reverse complement strand
GCATCGCCACCCAACTCCTCCAACAACTCCTCGCCGAACCCACCCTCCCCACCCAGCAACGCACCACCAACGCCCTCACCCTCGCCCACATCGCCTACCGGCGCCTCGAACTCACCACCACCGTCACGGCACTGCGCGCCATCGTCGCGGACCCCGCCCTCCCCACAGCCATCCGCGGCGAGATCAGGCTGTACCGCGCCCGCGCCCTCCTCAATCAAACCTCAGAGCCCAAGAACTGGGCGGAGATGGAACGGGCGATCAGCGAACTGGACAGCCGCCCCGACCTGGCCGCCGTCGCCATGGCCACCCTCGGCAACGGCACCTCTTTGGCACCCATCCCGGAAAACGTCGCATGGATGGAGCGGGCCGTGCAGACCGTGGCCCGTACCGACGACCCCGTGGCCCACGCAGACGTGCTGGCCAGCCACATCATCCTCCTCGAAACCCTCGGCGACCCCACAGCACGGGAACTAGTCGATCAACTGCCACTGAAGAGCCAGGACCGCGACGTTCAGAACCACTGCTGCCGGGCTCTGCTCAATGCCGCTATAGGGGCGCACTTGCGGGGCGACCACCTCGGGGCCCAGCGGCTGCTCGACAAGGCGACGGAGCTGGCAAAGCGGACCGGTAGCCAAGTCTTTGAGGCAGCCTGCGACTCGACAAGGCTGGATCTGGACTTCGCCGACGGCCTGTGGGACGGGCTGGACGATCGCCTCGAATCGCTCGCCCCCGAAGCCGACCAGGAAGGCGGCACGTTCGAGGTCGAGCCGATGCTCATCCGCGCGCACCTGGACATCGCCCGCGGCCACTGGACACGCGCCCGGAAACGCCTGGTGGCCGTGTTGGAGGCCACCTACGGCGAATATCCTCCCTGGCAGGTCATGGTCGCTGCGGCGATGGGCCGCCTCGACCTCGCCGAGGGCGCACCCGAGCGTGCATGGGAAGGCCTACAGCCCGCCCTCGACCTCCAGCGGACCAAAGGCATCTGGGTCTGGGCACTCGACCTGCTGCCCACCGCTGTGCGAGCCGCCCTCACCTGCAAGATGCCGGAACAGGCACACGAACTGATCCGCGAATCGGCTCGCGGGATCGAGGGCCGCGACGCCCCCGGCGCCCACGCCGAAATCCTCTGGACCCAAGGCCTGACAGCCACCCCCACCAAGGCCATCGAACACCTCGAGCAGGCACGCACCCGTTACAAGGCACTCGGCCGGATCTACCAGGCCGCCCAGGTCGCCGAGCACACCGGCCACGCCCACCTCACCGCCCACCCCGACAACCCCGGCCGCGCGGCCCGCTCCTTCCAGGACGCCCTGAACACCTACACGCGCCTCGGCGCCGCAGCCGACCAGGCCCGCTGCCAGCAGACGCTGCGCGAACTCGGCCAGGAACGCCCCACCCCCCGCGGTCGCCGTTCCCACGGCGACGAGCTCTCCCCACGCGAACGGCAGGTCGCCGACCTCCTCACCACCGGCGCCACCAACCAGGACATCGCCCGCGCCCTGTCCCTGTCCATCCCCACCGTCGAACACCACGTCGCCCGAACCCTCAAAAAACTCCACACCACCCGCCACGACCTCCACCACCCCACCCCCGCCTGACTGACTGACTGACACACCGCGCCACAGCTCACTACGCCTCTTCGGCCGGCTGATCGCCCTGCGCCGCCGGCACCCGGTGCTGCGCCAGCGTGCCTTCTTCTCCGCCGGAACTTACCCTCACGGACACACCTTGAAATGGAGACGGTGAAGTCCGATTTCCCAACCGCCTCGCGAATGACCGGACGCTGCAGACGACGTCCAGCCGTAGATCTGCGGGCCTCGGCAGTGCTGATTCAGCCTCCGCCCCGGCCCCGCAGGAGATCACCGGCCCTGTCGGGGCCTCGAGCCGCCTGGCCTGGCACCGAGCCGCAGGTCCCTCTGCGTCCGGACCCTTCCCTGCTTACGTGCGCTGCGTCGCGGCCAGGCCGTCGGGCGGGCACTGCCGGTCAGGGTTGCCCAGACCTGGCCCGTGCGGGTCCGGATGGCCTCGGACCGGCGGCACGGAGACCTGGCGGGTGGTGATCGCTTGCGTCGGCCCTGACGCGCGGGTCCCCGGCGCGGGCGGGCGGCGGCGGTGACAGCGGTCCGGCGGTGCCAACACCGGCAAGCAGGGCGCCGAGTCCGGTCGCTCCATCGACACTGTCATCAACACGGGGCAGTACCTGTAGAACACCCAGCCGGAAAACGCCGGGCCTGGTGCGGGTTCTCCGAGCCCGGATCCGGTCCCGACCTCGTATGCCTGGAGCCGCAGGAAGCCCGTCAGGTGAGCGGGCAGGCCGGCACACCGCGCCTGGATCCGCAGAACAACAGTTCCGGACAAGACCTTCGCAGCGGGTGACCGAGAAGGGTCAGCGCGGAGACCGGCGGGCTGGGGACGTGGCGAGCAGGCCAGGACGCACGACCGTATCTCCGCTTCAGCGGCTCGGATCCGGTGGCTGTTCACCCACCCTCGGCGTCAGACCCGTCCACAATGCGCCCGCCGACCGGCTCAGGCTGGTATCCGGGACTAATTTTTCGGCCAGGCTCCGCCGGCCCTGCCCGGGAAGACGGCCTGTGGTAACCGGGTCTACCGTGAACAAGGAGTGGAGTGTGGGGTCTCGGGGCCTGTCCCTTCCGGTGTTTGGTGGTGGTGAGTTGTGGCGGCCGGTCGTACGGGGTTGGCGTTTGTCGGCCGTCAGGAGGAGATGCGGTCGCTGGTGGCCACGCTGGGCGCGGGGCCGGCGGTCGTATTCGTGGAGGGCGAGGCCGGGATCGGCAAGTCCCGCCTGGTCAACGAGGCACTCGCCGCGCCGGGCTCCGACAGCGACATCCCGGTGCTGCACGGCTGGTGCCACCCGCTGCGTGAGCCGGCACCGTTCGGCCCAGTCGTGGACGCCCTGCGCGACGGACTGACCCAGATCACGTCGGACCTGGGCCTGAGCCCCGCGTCGGCGATCCTCGCCCCCCATCTTCCCGAACACACCCGCCGTTTCCCCGCCCGGCCCA
>NZ_JBIURH010000141.1:0-3063 GCF_044740765.1 Kitasatospora sp. NPDC088346 | reverse complement strand
GACGGCGTGGATCAACGACCCCGCCAAGCGCCGCGAGCCCGCACCACAAACCTCATAGCCTCACGACCGTCTCACTGGACTTGAAATCTTCCGCCCTCCAGGGCGGCATGGATCGCCGCCGGAGACGTATCCGAACACGCTGCCGTCGACGTCGGAAGGGCGCATCGCGGGTGGTGGGGAAGCGCGCGCACCACTGAGGTCTCGCGCGAGCGCCGGGGTCGCACTCTAGGACGGCTCACTGGTGCTTGCGCGCTCCAGGCTCGGCGGCGCGAATGTCTGCGGTCGATGCCGTCCCACGCAGGTCGCTTCCTCCGCAGTGGCGTGCCGGGGGCGGGCTCCGGGACGCCGAGCGCGAGAGCGAGCGGTCAGCCACTAGGTGCAGGCGCAGCGATCGGCACCCGGCTCTCGGAGCTGCGGGCGGCCGCGCAGGTGCTGGCCGGGGAGTCGGGGGCGCTCGCGCCGGAGCGGCGGCGGGCGCTGGAGAAAATCGACCCGTGGTGGTGCCCGGTGTGGCCGATCACCTGGCAGCGCGCCTACGCGGTCGCCAGGTCGTGGTGGCTCGAGGCCGACGGGCGGGTCGACTGGGCGCGGCTGCCGCTGGACACCGTGTTCGAGGGTGAGCAGCTCGGTCGGTGGGTGCAGGCGTAGCGGGCCGGATGGCCGGCCTTGGAGGCCGATCAGCGGGACCTGCTGGCGGCGATCGGGATCGAGGAGGACCAGGGGTTGGTGGCCGCGAAGGCTGCGTCGGAGGCGAGGCCGGCGGTGTCGCGGACGGACCGGTTTGCGCAGGGCCTGGCCGCCCTGGCCCTGGCCCCGGCGCGGAGGAGCAGGTAGTGGTGTCGCACTTCGCCCTGGGCACCTGGCTCAACAACCAGAAGGCCTGCCGGTCGAAGCTCACCCCGGGCCAGCTCGCGCAGCTGGCGGAGCACGGCGTGGAGTGGGCGTAGCTGGCCGTCCCGGGCCGGGCTGGTGTCGTTGGCTGGCGGTTGGCTGCGGGGGCTCTCGGCCTTTTGTTTAAACTCCACCGGAGGTAGAGGTAGCAGGCTCCCTATTTGCCCATTTCGGAGGTGATTCGAATCGCCAATGCAGTCCTGATTGTTTTGGCTCGGTTCATGCTTTCTCTGCCGAGCTGAGTGCGAGGTCGGGGGCGAGAGCGCCCGCGCCGTATTTCTCGGTGTCGTCATGTGGAGGTCTGCTGGTGTTTCGCAGGTGGGTGATGACGCGCTGGGCGTCCCAGTCCGGGTGTGCCGATCGGAGCAGGGCGGCGGCGGCCGAGGTGTAGGCGGTGGCTGCGCTGGTGCCGCCGTCGCCTGTGCAGACGGCGAATGAGGTGGTCGACTTCGCGCATCCGCGGCTGTAGAGCGGCATCTGCGCGCCCGGGGCGGAGATGCCGAGGCCGGGCCCCCACGTGGACAGGGGCGACAGCCGGCCGTCGGATCCGGTCGCGCTGACGGCCAGGACACCGGGATAGGCGGCGGGGTAACTCAGGGGTGCTTGGTAGGAACCGGAGTTGCCGGCCGCTGCGACGACCACGACGTCCTTGCTGACTGCGTAGCGCACCGCTTCCTCCCATGGGTCCAGGGAGGCCGGCAGGCCGAAGGACAGGTTGAGCACTTTGGCGCCGTGGTCGGCGGCGTAGCGGATGGCGTCGGCGTCGCTTTGCGCGTTGGCTCTGGGGCCCGGTGTGACGGACTTCAGGGGCAGGATCGTGGCTTGTGGCGCCAGGCCGGGTAGGCCGCGGGCGCCATTGATCAGCGCCGCCATCATGGTGCCGTGGGAGAGGACCTGATCGTCATCGGTTTCCGGGATACCGGAGCGGGTGAAGTCCACAGCGGGCAACCGTGGGCCGGTCAGTTCGGCATCCGCCTGGACTCCACTGTCGACCAGGGCCACGATCACCCCCGCACCGGTGGAGCTGCGCCAGGCCGTGTCTGCGTGCAAGGCGCGCAGTGGCCAGGGCAGGGGGGTGGGCTCCGGCCGGGCTGTGGAGGTCGCGGCCGGGCACAGTGCCGCCAGGAGAGCGGCCAGGGCCAGTATGCGGGTCCTGTGTGCCATGCGGTCGTGTCCCTTAGGAGTAGTACTTGTGCAGTGCGTCGGAAGCGAGGCCGGTTCCGTGGTGGACGGCGTTGCTGGAGTAGGTTCCGCGCAGTGCGGCGGCGTTGGCGGTGCGCTGTTGCTCGATCAGGAAGCCTGTGGGGTCGTCCGATTCACGGCTGCGGCCCCTGTCCCGATGGGAGAGGAAGACGGTGGCAGCGGTGGCGGCGGCTGCCAGTCCTGCGAGCAGGACGATGACGGAACCCATGTGCTGCTTCCTCTCATGGTGCTGGATGATCTCACGGCGGCTTGTCCGCGACGGAGCGGGCTGCTGACGCCTTTGCGCGGGCGTTGGTGTGGGTGCGGGGAGGAGGCCGGGCCTGGTGGCCTCCTCCCCGCAGGGGTTCTGGTCAGCCTCGGCCCCTCCAGCCGCCGGCGAACGTGGTCGCGCACAGCCGGTACTTGTACTCGAAGTAGGCGTCTCCGTGGTAGCCCGAGTTATACCAGGCGACGACGCCCTCGCAGGCCGTCCGGGTCGGCTGGAAGTATGTGGTGCAGCCGCTGGGACCGTCGTAGTCGCACTGGCCATAATTCACCGCAGGGGCGGGAGCCGGGGCGGCGCTCGCACTGACCGCACCACCCATGACGGTTGCTGCAGAAATAGCCAAAACCGATATGGACCGACGGATACGCATGACTTTTCCCCGATTCTTCTGTGTGTCCCGGTCGGGACGTTCTCGATCTTGACACAATTCGTGCGCGGAAATTGTGGATCTGAGGAACACTTGAGGCTTCTATCGCGTCCATGCCAGAATGCGTTCCACATGTCCGAAATAGGAAATCAAGGATGGTTTGGAAGCTTTGCCTGGCTAGTGCGGTGACCGTATAGGTTCACCGGCTTGGTGGGGCGTCGGCAGGGCGGGCTATGTTCTGGCAGGGCGGCGTCGTTCTGGCGATCCGTCCGGTTTGGTCATGTGATGCCGAGGGTGGTCAGTGGTCGAGTGGCGTCTCGGCTGTGTTTGCGCAGGC
>NZ_JBIURH010000140.1:0-3259 GCF_044740765.1 Kitasatospora sp. NPDC088346 | reverse complement strand
CCAGATCCTGGCCGCCGCACGCTCCCCGGTCGAACACGGCTTCGCGAACCTGAAGGCCTGGCGGATCCTCACCAAGATCCGCACCGGCCCCGGTCCCGGCTTCCGGTTTTCGGCTCTTCCTTCCTGGCCGTGGCCTCCGCCTCGGTCTCGGCGGGCGAGCAGGTGGCGTTGGGCGGCTTCCAGTGGAGACAACCCGGCTACCGCGATCATCTCGTCCAGCAGCTCGACGCCGTCGTTGCCCAAACTGAGCCGTTTCAGAGCCGTCATGGCGGCGGGGACGATCCGCTCGGCGGCGTCCAGGCGGATCACAGTGGAGGCCGCGTCGACGCCGCCGAGCAGGTCCTTCGGATCACCGAGGGCGCGTAGGCGGTGGCGCCGGTTGAGGTACTGCGGGCGCCACAGTGGCGTGACAAACCAGTCCTCACGTGCGATCGCCGCTTCCACGTGAGAGATGAACTCCTTCTCGGTACCGGGTGTGAAGGTGTATCCGAGCCGGTCGAGTCCGTATTCGCTGATCATTCGGACGGAGAACCGGCTGATTCCGGCACCGGGATTGATGCCCTGGATGTTGACCGCCATGCGTGCGGCGATCTCGGGGCGGGCGAGGTCGGTGATCTCGGCGACAAGGGCTGGTGGAACGTAGGGCGGGACGCTCCAGGTGCAGTAGGGCCGGTAGGTGGGTTCCAGCACGACCACCTGGTTCCGGTAGGGGGCCAGGTACGCGCCGTGGCTTCCGGGCAGCCACGCGGAGACCAGGACATCGACAGATCCGCGGGCCTGGAGGGCGAAGATCTCCTGGTGGGGAGCTTCGACAGTGGTCACGTGATGGCCGTGCGATTCCAACAGGTGGCGGACCACGCCTGCAACGGCTCGGTGGAAGGAGAGTGCGATGTTGTCGGCGGCCGTGGCAAAGGGTTCTGATCCACTCTCTGTGGAGCGATGACACAGGATGACGTCCGTCAGTCCGCCAGGAGGATCTGGCGGCGGAGGAGATCGAAGCCGGCTCGACCGTATCCGTCCCTCTTGATCCGTTTCACCCTGTTGACGTTGCCCTCGACCCTGCCCGAGCTCCACTCCAGGGTGAGTCCGGCGGTGACGGCATCGAAGTCCTGCCGCAGGCCGCGAGCCAGGCTCTGCAGCGGCTTCATCCCGGTGCTCTCGGCGCGGGCGAGCCATCCGTCGAGCTTGCTGCCCTGGCGTTCGGTCATCATCTGGGCGAACTCGCGCACGCATTCCGCGGCAGCTTCCAACTCCGGGCAGCGGGAGAGGAGTTGCTTGAGCTTGAGCGCCTTGCTCTCGTCGACCTTGTCGGGGTGCGCGGTGATCAGCCAGGTTGCCTTCCGGACGGTGAGCTCTTGGGGCTTGTCGGGTGCGGGTTTGCCGCTGGCTCGTATCTCCTGCAGGTGACGGCGGACGGTCCGCTTGCTGCCGCGGTAGCCGAGCTCGACGATCTCCGCGTGGAGCCGTGCCGCGTCGGTGCAGCCCTCGTTCCAGCGCCGGTGCAGGTGGGGCGTATAGGCGTGGACCTGGCCGTAGCTGCGGGAGCCGGTGGCGAGGGACGCTTCTTCAGGGGTGGCCGCGTGCGCGTAGCGGGTCACCGTCTTGCGGTCCAGGTGGAGCGTGTCGGCGATGACCTGGATCTGCACGCCCTTGTCGTAGAGGGCGTGTACCGCGGCGTGGCGCTCGCGCCGTTTGATCGCGCGGCGGCCCGCCACGGGCTGCGGTGTGTCGTCGGCCTCCGTGACCGTGGGTTCGGCGGTCGCGCCGGTGGTGGGTTCGGCGAGGCACTTGCGGTGCTGGGCGACGCACTTCTCGACCGCCTCGCAGAGGTTCTTCCACAGGTGGAAGCGGTCCGCGACCTGGACGGCGCCGGGGCTTGCGGTGCGGACGGCCTCCGCGTAGGCGCTGGCGCGGTCCCGGCAGACGACCTCGGTGCCGGGGTGCTCGCGCAGCCACGCGGCGAGTGTCTCGGAGGTGCGGTCGGGCAGGACGTCGACGCGGTCGCCCGATTCCATGTCGATCAGGATCGTGCCGTAGACGTGGCCCTTCTTGAATGCGAAGTCGTCCACGCCCAGCACACGCGGAGCAGTGCCGGACGTCTTGTCGGGAAGCCGTCGTAGCAGCCTGAGCAGGGAGTTCGGACTGGCGGGGAGGGACAGATGCTTCGCCAGCCGGGCCGCCGGCCGGCCGGCCAACGCCAGGGCGACTTTCTCCAGTGCCTGCCGAAGCGGCGGGGTCCGCCGGGCGAAGGGCTCGGTCAGGCCGGCTATCTGTTCCGCGAACGTCCCGCGCGGGCACGATGCCACCGGGCACACGAACCGGCGGACCAGCAGGTCGATCACCGCCGATCGGCCGGCTACCGCAAGATCGGCCAGGCGCCGCCGGTAGCCGCCGTGGACACGGTCGGAGACCGTGCCGCACCCGGGGCAGGCCGCCTGCCGGGTCGAACTCCGCGCCGAGAAGAACACGGTCTCGGAGGCCACGACGACCTCCTCGACGGTTACGGGAGCCAGGTGGGAGAAGGCCGTCCAGAACGCGCTGTAGTCACACGGACGCTGATCTTCCCATGGTCAGGTGACGTACCGTCATCGCTCCACAGAGAGTGGATCAGAACCTGGCAAAGTCCCGGTGTGTGGCCAGTTGAGTCCCGACTGATGGCCACCGGAAATCCAGGTGGATGGCCGTCCGGCCTGCGGTGTTCCTGATCGCTTCCTCAACTGAAGGAGACCTCTCCGTCCGGTTTGCTGGTGTTTGCGAAGCAACAGCAACCAGCCGGAGAGGTCCTGTGACGAAGTCTGACAGAGAGATCATGGAAATCTTTGAGGCGTACGACCTGACCGAGACGGTCTGGTCGGCGGCCACCCTGACAGGGCACGACCCGAAGACGGTCAAGCGGTATGTCGAGGCCCGCGCCAGCGGGCGCAACCCGTATGAGCGCGAGCCGCGGCCGAAGATGATCGACGCGTTCCTGGAGAAGATCGAGGAGTGGATCGAGCAGTCCAAGGCGACGATCCGCGCCGACGTGGTCCACGACAAGCTCGTGAAGATGGGCTACCCGGGCAGTGCCCGCTCGACCCGGCGGGCAGTGAACGCGGCGAAGACCGCGTGGAAGGCGGGCAAGCGGCGGACCTACCGCCCGTGGATCCCCGAGCCCGGGCGGTGGCTGCAGTTCGACTGGGGCGGTGCGACACGAAGTCGCGTATGGCGAGTGAACTCGCAGAATGGAGGCCGGCAATGCCGGGTGCGTAGTTCCTGATCA
>NZ_JBIURH010000139.1:0-3266 GCF_044740765.1 Kitasatospora sp. NPDC088346 | reverse complement strand
ATCTGCTCGATCTGGTTGCCCAGGCCGCCGATCTGCCGGTAGTCGATGTCCGGGACCTCTTCGAGGACCAGCTCCTCGACCTCGGACTTCGGCACGACCTCGTACACGTAGCCGGAGCGGGGCTCCAGCAGCAGGGCGTCACCGGGGCGCAGCGTGAGGCCGTGCAGCGGCTCGGCGAGCCGGACCACCCGCTCCTCGTCGGTGTGGCCGGTGACCAGGGCGCGCTCGCCGTCCTCGAGGACCTCCTTGAGGGTGACGATGTCGCCGATGCTCTCGAAGGCCATCGCGTCGACGATGTTGAGCGCCTCGTTGAGCATCACCTCCTGGCCGCGACGCAGGTCGTCCAGGTCGATGCTAGGGCTGACGTTCACGCGGAGTTTGCGTCCGCCGGTGAAGATGTCGGCGGTGCCGTCCTCGTTGCGATTGAGGAAGGCGCCGAATCCGGCGGGGGGCTGGGCGAGCCGGTCCACCTCCTCCTTGAGGGCCACGATCTGGTCGCGGGCCTCTCGGAGGGTGGAGGCGAGCTTTTGGTTATGGGCGGTGGCCTTAGCGAGCTTGGTCTGGAGCTCGGTGATGCGTTGCTTGGGAACTCTGGACGGGGTGGGTGGGGTGCCGGCGCTTTGGGTGTGCGTGTCGCGGTCCACTGTCACGGTTCTCACCTCCTGCGAAGGGGGTTGTGGGCTGGCCTAGCGGATGCGGGGATGTACGGAGTCGGGTCAGTGGTGCCGGCAGGAGACGAATTCGGGCTGTGGAACCGCGCTGCGGCAGCGGTGAGGGCGATCGGGCGGTGCAGTGCGCCGTGAGGTGGCGGACTCTGCCGTCGCCCGGGGGCGCGGCAGTGGGGGAGTGGGCTTGCGGTCAGATCTCGGGGTTCTCGAGCAGCTTGGTGACCAGTGCCGCGATGGGGGAGCGCTCGGAGCGGGTCAGCGTGATGTGGGCGAACAGCGGGTGCCCCTTGAGCTTCTCCACCACGGCGACCACGCCGTCGTAGCGGCCCACCCTCAGGTTGTCGCGCTGGGCGACGTCGTGGGTGAGCACCACCCGGGAGCCCTGGCCGATCCGGGAGAGCACCGTCAGCAGCACGTTGCGCTCCAGCGACTGGGCCTCGTCCACGATCACGAAGGCGTCGTGCAGGGAGCGCCCGCGGATGTGGGTCAGCGGCAGCACCTCCAGCATCCCCCGCGCGATCACCTCCTCGATCACGTCCGGGGTGGTGACGGCGGAGAGCGTGTCGAAGACCGCCTGGGCCCAGGGGCTCATCTTCTCCGACTCGGAGCCGGGCAGATAGCCGAGCTCCTGCCCGCCGACGGCGTACAGCGGCCGGAAGACCATCACCTTCCGGTGCTGCTGACGCTCCAGCACCGCCTCCAGGCCCGCGCAGAGCGCGAGCGCGGACTTGCCGGTGCCGGCCCGGCCGCCCATCGAGACGATGCCGACCTCCTGGTCGAGCAGGAGGTCCAGCGCCACCCGCTGCTCGGCGCTGCGGCCGCGCAGTCCGAACGCCTCGCGGTCGCCGCGGACCAGCCGGACCCGGCCGTCGTGGGTGACCCGGCCGAGGGCGCGCCCGCGCTCGGAGGTCAGCACCAGGCCGGTGTGCACCGGGAGTTCGCCCGCGCCCTCGATGTCCACCGCGGCGTCGTGACCGGCCCCGAAGAGGGAGTCCACCTGGTCGCCGGAGACCTGCAGCTCGGTCATGCCCGTCCAGCCGGACGTGATCGCCAGCTCGGCCCGGTACTCCTCGGCGAGCAGACCGACCGAACTGGCCTTGATCCGCAGCGGCAGGTCCTTGGAGACGACGGTGACGTCGTACCCCTCGGCCTGCAGGTTGCGGGCGAGGGCCAGGATGCGGGTGTCGGCCTCGCCGCCGCCCGCCCGGTAGCCGGCCGGCAGTATCGACGGATCGGAGTGGTTCAGCTCGACCCGGATGCTCCCGCCGAGCTCCCCGACCGGGATCGGCTCGTCGAGCCGGCCGTGGCGGATCCGGAAGTCGTCCAGCAGGCGCAGCGCCTGGCGGGCGAAGTAGCCGAGCTCCGGGTGGTGCCGCTTGGCCTCCAGCTCGGTGACCACCACCACCGGGAGGACGACCTCGTGCTCCTCGAAGCGCGTCATGGCTAGGGGGTCTGCCAGGAGCACGCTGGTGTCGAGAACGTACGTGCGCCGCTCTGGTGTCCGGCGGGGGTGCGCGGGCAGTTCGGGGCCGGTGCCGCGGTTTTCGGTGCTCATGTGGGCTCTCCTTGCCAACGGAGCCGGTGCCTGGCGTGGTCCGGCCGCAGAGGGACCTGCGGCTCGAGGCCCCGACAGGGCCGGTGATCTCCTGCGGGGCCGGGGCGGAGGCTGAATCAGCACTGCCGAGGCCCGCAGATCTACGGCTGGACGTCGTCTGCAACGTCCGGTCATTCGCGAGGCGGTTGGGAAATCGGACTTCACCGTCTCCATTTCAAGGTGTGTCCGCGAGGGTAAGTTCCCTGACTCGCAGGCATCCTGACCATGCATAACGTAGTTTCGGCTGAATTCTGGATGTGGCTCCTGAATGGTTTGCAAATATCTATTGTGGGTCAATGTATTCGATATGAATTCACCTGGCGGTGATTTGGAATTGCAGAATGATCATTCATGAGTAGCTGTTTCCACGCACCATAGTCAGCGAGGCCTTCCGCTGGAACGTGAGGTGACTCACAGCATGTCGACAGCTGGCTGCAGGCGATCGTGGCCATCCGGACTGCGGCCTGCCGGCCGCGGCCGCCGCACACGGGCGGTGGTCCCTCTGAAGGCGCCCAGCAGACAGCCGGGGCCGAGGTGCCCAGAAGTGGGCAGGCACGGGGCGGGACACCAGGGGAGAATTGGGCACCACCGGCTTCTGACCTCCCACAACAGCGCCGCAGCCGCCCACCCCCGCTGTCTGACAAGCCCAGTCCGGCTCGTGTCCGCTCCGAACTCAGAGGTGTGAAGCCCGGCGGTGACTCCCCGGGGGATCGCTGCGACTGCTCGGAAGCCGCATGCAGGGGCACCGGCCAGGCCAGTGACACGACGCCTTCGGCGACCGGCCTGCGCGGGAGACCGGGAGCAGGCGATGACGAGCTGCACGAGGGCGAGCACGAGTCCGAGTCGGCTACCGGGCGTTGGAGCGCCGAGCTGATTCTGGGGCCAGATTCGCCCGCCGTGTCTGGGCAGTTGAAGTTCCCCCTTGGAACTGGACAGCGGGTGCTTACGCTGCGGGGGTGAAGTCGTGCTGCAGTCTGGCTCGGGTTTCGAGTGGGGTGAGGTAC
>NZ_JBIURH010000138.1:0-3382 GCF_044740765.1 Kitasatospora sp. NPDC088346 | reverse complement strand
ATTGTTCGGCGGCGTCCTACTCTCCCACAGGGTCCCCCCTGCAGTACCATCGGCGCTTTGAGGCTTAGCTTCCGGGTTCGGAATGTAACCGGGCGTTTCCCTCACGCTATGACCACCGAAACACTATGAAACTGTCAACCGCACCACACCCGTGACCAAACGGTGTGGGGTCGTTGTTTCAGAACAACACAGTGGACGCGAGCAACTGAGGACAAGCCCTCGGCCTATTAGTACCGGTCAACTCCACCCCTCACAGGGCTTCCATATCCGGCCTATCAACCCAGTCGTCTACTGGGAGCCTTACCCTCTCAAGGAGGTGGGAGTGCTCATCTCGAAGCAGGCTTCCCGCTTAGATGCTTTCAGCGGTTATCCCTCCCGAACGTAGCCAACCAGCCATGCCCTTGGCAGGACAACTGGCACACCAGAGGTTCGTCCGTCCCGGTCCTCTCGTACTAGGGACAGCCCTTCTCAACACTCCTACGCGCACAGCGGATAGGGACCGAACTGTCTCACGACGTTCTAAACCCAGCTCGCGTACCGCTTTAATGGGCGAACAGCCCAACCCTTGGGACCTACTCCAGCCCCAGGATGCGACGAGCCGACATCGAGGTGCCAAACCATCCCGTCGATATGGACTCTTGGGGAAGATCAGCCTGTTATCCCCGGGGTACCTTTTATCCGTTGAGCGACGGCGCTTCCACAAGCCACCGCCGGATCACTAGTCCCGACTTTCGTCCCTGCTCGACCCGTCAGTCTCACAGTCAAGCTCCCTTGTGCACTTACACTCAACACCTGATTGCCAACCAGGCTGAGGGAACCTTTGGGCGCCTCCGTTACTCTTTAGGAGGCAACCGCCCCAGTTAAACTACCCACCAGACACTGTCCCTGATCCGGATCACGGACCCAGGTTAGACATCCAGCACGACCAGAGTGGTATTTCAACGACGACTCCACCCAAACTGGCGTTTGGGTTTCAAAGTCTCCCACCTATCCTACACAAGCCGAACCGAACACCAATATCAAGCTATAGTAAAGGTCCCGGGGTCTTTCCGTCCTGCTGCGCGAAACGAGCATCTTTACTCGTAATGCAATTTCACCGGGCCTATGGTTGAGACAGTCGAGAAGTCGTTACGCCATTCGTGCAGGTCGGAACTTACCCGACAAGGAATTTCGCTACCTTAGGATGGTTATAGTTACCACCGCCGTTTACTGGCGCTTAAGTTCTCAGCTTCGCCACACCGAAATGTGACTAACCGGTCCCCTTAACGTTCCAGCACCGGGCAGGCGTCAGTCCGTATACATCGCCTTACGGCTTCGCACGGACCTGTGTTTTTAGTAAACAGTCGCTTCTCGCTGGTCTCTGCGGCCACCCCCAGCTCGGAGTGCAAGACTCGTCACCAGGAATGGCCCCCCTTCTCCCGAAGTTACGGGGGCATTTTGCCGAGTTCCTTAACCATAGTTCACCCGAACGCCTCGGTATTCTCTACCTGACCACCTGAGTCGGTTTGGGGTACGGGCCGCCATGAAACTCGCTAGAGGCTTTTCTCGACAGCATAGGATCATCCACTTCACCACAATCGGCTCGGCATCAGGTCTCAGCCTCAATGAGTGACGGATTTGCCTATCACTCGGCCTACACCCTTACCCCGGGACAACCACCGCCCGGGCTGGACTACCTTCCTGCGTCACCCCATCGCTCACCTACTACCCTGTTGGGTCACCGGCTCCACCACGTCCCTTTGTCCGAAGACTCCGGGCCGGCTTCACGGGCTTAGCATCAAGAGGTTCGACGTTGGCGCTTCAAAGCGGGTACGGGAATATCAACCCGTTGTCCATCGACTACGCCTGTCGGCCTCGCCTTAGGTCCCGACTTACCCTGGGCAGATCAGCTTGACCCAGGAACCCTTGGTCAATCGGCGCAAGAGTTTCCCACTCTTGTATCGCTACTCATGCCTGCATTCTCACTCGTGTACCGTCCACAACTGGATTCCTCCGCTGCTTCACCCGGCACACGACGCTCCCCTACCCATCCACACAGCCGTTGGGCCTATATATGTGAATGACACGACTTCGGTGGTGTACTTGAGCCCCGCTACATTGTCGGCGCGGAATCACTTGACCAGTGAGCTATTACGCACTCTTTCAAGGGTGGCTGCTTCTAAGCCAACCTCCTGGTTGTCTCTGCGACTCCACATCCTTTCCCACTTAGCACACGCTTAGGGACCTTAGTCGGTGTTCTGGGCTGTTTCCCTCTCGACCATGGAGCTTATCCCCCACAGTCTCACTGCCGTGCTCTCACTTACCGGCATTCGGAGTTTGGCTAAGGTCAGTAACCCGGTGAGGCCCATCGCCTATCCAGTGCTCTACCTCCGGCAAGAAACACACGACGCTGCACCTAAATGCATTTCGGGGAGAACCAGCTATCACGGAGTTTGATTGGCCTTTCACCCCTAACCACAGGTCATCCCCCAGGTTTTCAACCCTGGTGGGTTCGGTCCTCCACACGGTCTTACCCGCGCTTCAACCTGCCCATGGCTAGATCACTCCGCTTCGGGTCTTGGGCATGCAACTCAACCGCCCTATTCGGACTCGCTTTCGCTACGGCTACCCCACACGGGTTAACCTCGCTACACACCGCAAACTCGCAGGCTCATTCTTCAAAAGGCACGCAGTCACGAGACGCACAGCAAGCTGCACATCCGACGCTCCCACGGCTTGTAGGCACACGGTTTCAGGTACTATTTCACTCCGCTCCCGCGGTACTTTTCACCATTCCCTCACGGTACTATCCGCTATCGGTCACTAGGGAATATTTAGGCTTAGCGGGTGGTCCCGCCAGATTCACACGGAATTTCTCGGGCTCCGTGCTACTTGGGAGAAGCTCAAGTGAGCCGTACAAGTTTCGTCTACGGGGGTCTTACCCTCTACGCCGGACCTTTCGCATGTCCTTCGACTACCCATACGGTTTCTGACTCACCCAGCCGCCGGCAGACGACTGAAGAACTTTCCCACGACCCCGAAGCGGCAACCCCTGCCGGGTCTCACACCACTTCGGTTTAGCCTCATCCGGTTTCGCTCGCCACTACTCCCGGAATCACGGTTGTTTTCTCTTCCTGCGGGTACTGAGATGTTTCACTTCCCCGCGTTCCCTCCACATACCCTATGTGTTCAGGTATGGGTGACAGCCCATGACGACTGCCGGGTTTCCCCATTCGGAAACCCCCGGATCAAAGCCTGGTTGACGGCTCCCCGGGGACTATCGTGGCCTCCCACGTCCTTCATCGGTTCCTAGTGCCAAGGCATCCACCGTGCGCCCTTAAAAACTTGGCCACAGATGCTCGCGTCCACTGTGCAGTTCTCAAACAACGACCAGACACCCACC
>NZ_JBIURH010000137.1:0-3549 GCF_044740765.1 Kitasatospora sp. NPDC088346 | reverse complement strand
GGCGGGGGGCGGTTGCCGTTCGCGTGGTCCGGGGTGTGCCTGCATGCGGTTGGTGCGGGTGAGGTGCGGGTGCGGATCGCTCCGGCGGGTGGGGACGCGGTGTCGCTGGTGGTCGCGGATGCCACCGGTGCGCCGGTGGCCGAGGTGGGGTCGCTGGTCCTGCGGCCGTTCGAGGCGGGGCAGTTGACCGCCCCGGGTGGTCAGGAGTCGCTGTTCCGGCAGGAGTGGGTGTCGGTCCCGCTGCCGACCTCGGTGCCGTCCGGCCCGATCGCGGTGCTGGGCACCGACGATCTGGGCCTCCCGGGCGCGGTGCGCTTCGCGAACCTGTCGGCCGTGGCCGACGGCGGCGCGGTGCCGGCCACGGTGGTGTGCCCGCTCGTCACCGCGAGAGGCGACTGCCCGGACCTGGCGGCCGCGACCCACGCGGCGGTGCGGGAGGCTCTCGGGCTGGTGCAGGAGTGGCTGGCGCGGGATGTGTTCGTGGATTCGCGTCTGGTGGTGGTGACGCGGGGTGCGACGTCGGGTGATCCGGTGGCTGCGGCGGTGCAGGGTCTTGTGCGGTCGGCGCAGTCGGAGAATCCGGGCCGGATCGTGCTGGTGGATCTGGACGGTGACGCCGAATCGGTGCGGGTGCTGGTGCGGGTGCTGGAGCGTGGTGAGCCGCAGGTGGCGTTGCGGGCCGGTGCGGCTCTCGCGCCGCGTCTGGTGCGGGTGCCGTCGGGCGGTGGTGTTGTTCCGGTGCTGGACCCGGAGGGGACGGTGCTGGTGACCGGTGCGACCGGCACGTTGGGGGCGCTGTTCAGCCGTCATCTGGTGACGGAGTACGGTGCGCGGCGGCTGTTGCTGGTGTCGCGTCGTGGTGCTCTGGCCGAAGGTGCGGCCGAACTGGCGGTCGAGCTTGCCGGGTTGGGTGCGCAGGTGGAGTTCGCGGCGTGTGATGTCGCGGACCGTGCGGCGTTGGCGCGGGTGCTGGACGGGGTTGACCTCACGGCGGTCGTCCACACGGCGGGTGTGCTGGACGACGGCATCGTGCCGTCGCTGACGCCGGAGCGGCTGGACACCGTGTTGCGTCCGAAGGTGGATGCGGCGTGGAACCTGCACGAGCTGACCGCGGACCGGGATCTTGCCGCGTTCGTGCTGTTCTCGTCCGCGGCCGGTGTGTTCGGTGCGGCGGGGCAGGCCAACTACGCAGCGGCCAACGCGTTCCTGGACGCGCTCGCCGAGCACCGCCGTTCCCTCGGCATGCCCGCCACGTCCCTCGCCTGGGGCCTGTGGGCCGAGGACGGCGGAATGGCCGCCGCCCTGGTCCGTTCCGACGTGGAGCGGATGGCCCGCGGCGGAGTCGTCGCGCTGGGCGCCGACGACGGCCTGCTGCTGTTCGACGCCGCCCTGGCCGCCGCCGAACCCGTCCTCGTCCCGATCCAGCTGGACCTGGCCGCGCTGCAGGACCAGGCGGGCTCCGGTCTGCTGCCGCCGATGCTGCGGGGCCTGGTCCGGGCGCCGCTGCGGCGCGCGGCCGCCCACACCGGCAACGGCGGCGGATCGGCACTCGCGGACCGGCTGGCCGCGCTCGGCGAGGCCGAGCGGACGACCGTTCTGCTCGACCTGGTGCGCACCGAGGTCGCCGCCGTCCTGGGCTACCCGGACGCCACGGCCGTGGACACCGGCCGGGCGTTCAAGGAACTGGGCTTCGACTCGCTGACGGCGGTCGAGCTGCGCAACCGCCTGAACGGCGTCACCGGTCTGCGGTTGCCCGCCACGCTCGTCTTCGACTATCCGAGCCCGGCGGTCCTCGCCGACCAGCTCCGCACCGAGCTGCTGGGCGCCCTGCCCGCCGCGGGTCCCGCTGCCGCAGTCTCGTCGGCCGCGCCGGACGACGACCCGATCGCGATCGTCGGCATGGCCTGCCGGTTCCCCGGTGGGGTGGACTCGCCGGAGGACCTCTGGCGCTTGGTCGCCGACGGCCGCGACGCGGTGTCCTTCTTCCCGGAGGACCGCGGCTGGGACGTCGAGAACCTCTACCACCCCGACCCGGACCACCAGGGGACCTCGTACGCCCGCGAGGGCGGGTTCCTGCACGACGCGGGCCTCTTCGACCCGGGGTTCTTCGGGATCTCGCCGCGTGAGGCGATGTCGATGGACCCGCAGCAGCGGCTGCTGCTGGAGACCTCCTGGGAGGCGTTCGAGCGGGCCGGCATCGACCCGGTCAGTCTGCGCGGCAGCCGGACCGGAGTCTTCGTCGGCGTGATGTACAACGACTACGGCATGCTGCTCCAGCAGTCGGCCGAGGGTGCCGAAGGACACGTCGGCACCGGCACCTCGGGCAGCGTCGCCTCGGGTCGGGTCTCGTACACGCTGGGCCTGGAGGGGCCCGCCGTCACCATCGACACGGCGTGTTCGTCCTCGCTGGTCGCGCTGCACCTGGCCTGCCAGTCGCTGCGGCAGGGTGAGTCGACGCTCGCCCTCGCCGGCGGTGTGACGGTGATGCTGACACCCAGCACCTTCGTGGAGTTCAGCCGGCAGCGCGGGCTCGCCACCGACGGCCGCTGCAAGGCGTTCTCGGACGACGCGGACGGCACCGGCTGGGGCGAGGGCGTCGGCATTCTGCTCGTCGAGCGGCTGTCGGACGCGCTCGCCAACGGGCACCGGGTGCTCGGCATCGTCCGGGGCAGCGCGGTCAACCAGGATGGCGCCTCCAACGGCCTCACCGCGCCGAACGGCCCCTCGCAGCAGCGCGTCATCCAGCAGGCGCTGGCCAACGCCCGACTGTCCGCGGACGAGGTCGACGCCGTCGAGGCGCACGGCACCGGAACGCGGCTCGGCGACCCGATCGAGGCACAGGCGCTGCTCGCCACGTACGGCCGGGAGCACACCGCCGACCGGCCGTTGTGGCTCGGTTCGGTGAAGTCCAACCTGGGGCACACCCAGGCGGCGGCGGGTGCGGCCGGTGTGATCAAGATGGTGCTCGCGATGCGGCACGGCGTACTGCCGAAGAGCCTGCACGTCGGCGAGCCGTCCTCGCACGTCGACTGGACCGCGGGTGCGGTCGAGCTGCTGAGCGAGGCCCGCGACTGGCCGGACACCGGACGGCCGCGCCGTTCGGCGGTCTCCTCGTTCGGCTTCAGCGGTACCAACGCGCACATCGTCCTGGAAGAGCCGCCCGCCGAGGAGCCGGCACCCGTACCGGGCAGCACCGCAGTGCACCCGGTGCCGCTGGTGCTGTCGGGCCGCACGGCCGAGGCGCTGCGTGGGCAGGCCGCCCGCCTGCGGGCCTTCCTGCTGGCGGCTCCCGACACGGACGTCCTGCGGCTCGGCCGGTCGCTCGCGACCACGCGTTCCGCGTTCGAGCACCGGGCCGTGGTGGTGGCCGGAGAGGACGTCGATCTGCCGGCAGCCCTGGCCGCCCTCGCCGCCGGCGAGAGCCACACCCGGACGGTGACGGGCATGTCGACCTTCGGCCGGACGGCGTTCCTGTTCACGGGGCAGGGGAGCCAGCGGGCGGGTATGGGTGCGGAGTTGTATGCCGGGTATCCGGTGTTCGCGGCGGCG
>NZ_JBIURH010000136.1:0-3606 GCF_044740765.1 Kitasatospora sp. NPDC088346 | reverse complement strand
ACCGCCCCCTCCCGGAACTCGGCGTCGTACGTACGTCGCTTCCCCACCCTCAACTCCTTATCGGGTCACGACTCCACGCTACGAGGGGAAGCACAATCGGGACGAACTGCTCGCCTTCTACGACTTCCCGGCCGAGCACTGGATCCACCTGCGGACCACGAACCCCATCGAGTCGACCTTCTCCACGGTCAAACTCCGCACCAAGGTCACACGCGGCGCGGGGAGCCCGGCTGCGGCCCTGGCGATGGTGTTCAAGATCGTCGAGTCCGCACAGGCCCGGTGGCGCGCGATCACCGGCGCCCACCTGGTGCCGCTGGTCCGTGCCGGCGCGCACTTCGAAAACGGTGTCCTGGTCGAGCGGTCCGAGGTGGCAGCATGAACGACATGTTCGAGGCACTTGAAGCACTGACCGACCGCGATCCGGACCGTCGGGACATCGCCGCCGCCGTCCTTGGGGACCTCCTGCGCGGCGCCGCACTCGACGCGGACTCCGCTCGCCTGGCCGTCGGACGCCTGGTCAGCGTGGCCGTCAACGAACCGGTGACCAAGGTGCGCGAGTCCGCCCTGAACTCGATCAGCGAGGCGTTCAACCACTACCGCCTGCCTCTGACCCTCGTCGAACCACTGGCGGCAGCCACGCCGACGATGGAACGCGCGCTCCTCGTCCACACGCTCTACATCCTCGGCGCCACCCACGACCCGCAGGCCCGGCCGCTGATCGAACCCTTCCTCCATCACCCCGACCCAGAGGTGCACGAGGAGGCCCGGCTCGCAGCAGCCGAGATCACCGCCGTCGAGTCGGAGGGCCTCACCCACAACTCTTGACTATTGCTCGGCGGCCGCTTTGCGGCCCGACGGCACCGGTGCCGCACCGACCGGTCTGCCGCTTCCCCCGCTCGGTGAGCCGGCGCGGGTCGTCGATGTCATCTCGCGGCTGCTGCTCAGTTCGAGCGGGCCCGGGGATCCCGCTGCCGCCGGTCCGGCAGCGGCCGAGCACCGGAAGGCGGACCACGGCGCCGCGGCGGCCGGCGGCGGCAGTCCTGCGGCCGACCCGGCGCTTGCGCCGCTACGCGCCGAGATCTGGGGGCACTTCCAGCGTTCCCCAGGGCCGGGACCCGGACGGACACTTCGCCTCCCCGCTCTCGTTCCCCGTCACGGACGCCGGGACGGGCTGGACCGAAAAGGGCACACAGGTCAGCTACGGCGACACCGCCATCGTGACCGATCTCGATGGATACCTGCCTCTCCTCGAGGCGATCGCGGACCGCACCCCAGTAGTCGAAGGACCGCTGGTCATCAGTCTGTGACATAGGTGCCGCCCCAGGTCGCCCCCATCTCCGCCCACCGCCCGCACATCGGGTTCCCCCTTGCCCGCGTCACCCATCCCGCCGTCGAGCAAGGGGGCCACAACCCCTTCTCACTCCAGGCAAGTCAGCCCACCCTGCCAGGCCCGAATGCCCGGCCACCCGACCCAAGGGCACCCTGGGCCCGGTGGGGCCATCGGCTCAGGCCTCAAGTGCGCCTTCGGTGGCCTCGATCGGTGCGGTGAGGCGTCGGCTCGGGACGGCTGTGCGTCGATGGGCGCGGATGTGAGGGTGGTCAAGCCGCAGGGGTGCGGCGGGTACGCGCCTCGGGAATCATCAGCAGCCTTCCAGGGGAGACGGTGACCGCTTGGACCGGACGAACGATGTGCCCTGGAGCCGGGTGCAGCCGCCAGTGCGTGAGGAGGGTAGCGAGGACGATGGGCATCTCGGTGAGGGCGAAGGTGTCGCCGAGGCACTGGCGGCTGCCGAGTCCGAAGGGGAAGTAGGCGCCGCGCGGCAGGGCCTGTTCAGGGCGACTCCAGCGGTCCGGATCGAACTGGGTCGGTTTCGGGAAGAGCCGCGGGTTGTGGTGGAGCAAGAGCGGGCTGACGATCACCTCGGTGCCGACGGGGATCGGCACTCCGCCGAGGGTGACGGGGGCGACGGACCGGCGCATGAGCAGGTTCGTCGGAGGATGCAGACGGAGAACTTCCTTGATCACCTGCTGGATGTACGTCAGTTCGGCCAGCTTCTCGATCGTTGCTGGTCGGCCGGCCAGCACGCGGTCCGCCTCCTCGAAGGCCCGCTGCTGGATGCCGGGTTGTCGCCCGATCTCGTAGCAGGCCCAGGCGAGGGTGTCGGTTGTTGTCTCCATCCCCGCGGCGAAGATGTTCAGCAGTTCGTCCTTGAGCTGGTGCGCCGGCATGGGAAGCCCGGTGTCGGCGTGCGTGGCCGCCACCAGCATCGACAGGAGGTCGCCGCGGTCGGTCTCCTCGTCTCGCTGGTACTGCGCGATGACGTGGCTCAGCACGGTGTCCATGCCTGCGACAGCCCGGTCGAAGCGCCGGTTCGCCAGCGTTGGCAGCCGTTCCAGGAAGGGCAGGGGGGAGATCGTCCGCCGGAGCACGGTGTTCTGGATGATCGGCATCGACCGTTGGGCTTCGCGTGTGACCCATCCGCCGAGCTCGGTGGAGAACAGGGTCGTTCCGAGAATGGTGATCACCAGGTCGTACAGCACCCTACGCATGTCGACGGTGCGGCCGGCAACGAGCGTTCCTGCGGCGGCCACGGTCTCGTCGTTCATGGTCCGCACGTACTGGGCGACGCGCTGGCGGTGGAAGGCCGGCTGCACCAGGCGGCGCTGCTTGAGGTGGAAGGGACCGCTCGAGAGGAGCACTCCGTTGCCCAGGAACGGTCTGGCCTTGTCGAAGATCGCCCCTTTGTGGAACGCCTTGGCGTCTCCCACGAGGACCTGGCGGACCAGGTCCGGGGTGGTGACGACGATCGCCCTGCGGGGCCCGAGGTGCACTTCGATCATGTCACCGTACTGCGGCAGGCTCTGCAGGAACGCGATCGCATCGCGCCGAAGACTCAGGGCGTGGCCCACGATGGGCAGGCGGCCCGCCGCCTCCGGGATTTCCGTATCGGACGAGGTCATGCTGGGCTCCTGGTGGGCGCGGGGCACGGCAGGCGGGTGAACCGGCGGACGGCGGGGGAGGCTCGGCGACGGTGACGGTCAAAGACGCCGGGTCAGCTGAGCGGCGTGCCGGGCGGGGGCCCCCAGCACGTACTCGCGCCAGCGGCTGCCGCAAGGCTCGCAGAGGGTGACGCCGCCGAACCGGCCCTCCGCGACGAGGCCCTGTGGGCGATGACGCTCGCACCTGGGGCACGCGTCAGCGTCGGTGCGCTCGAGCGCCGTCTGCAGTTCGGGGTAGAGCATGTGCCGGACCGCCTCCAGCGTTCGCCCGCCATCGGCCTCGGGCGGAGCGCTGCCAGCGCCGGGCGCCCCGCGGTACCAGAGCTTGACGTTGGCCCGCGCGTCCCGGATGACCGCTCGCGTCTCTGCCTTCCCGATGCGCAGGCCGTCCTCCACAAACCTGTACCGCGACATCGCGACATGTATCAACGGCAGGTTGCGCAGGAGGTTGAGGGCGCAGCGGCCCTCGACGGTGCCGTACCAGTTGGTTTCCAGCGTCCACAGGGTCGAGTGACGGCGGCCGTGGCAATGTCCAGGTGCGCGGCCAGTTGAGTCCCGGCTGATGGCCACGAGAAATCCAGGTGGATGGCCGTCGGTCCTGTGGTG
>NZ_JBIURH010000135.1:0-3734 GCF_044740765.1 Kitasatospora sp. NPDC088346 | reverse complement strand
CCGGCCACCACATCCGACAGCGGCCGCCACACCACCCGATAACGCCACCCGTCCACCGTCAGCAGCTCACGGCTCTGCCGACGCCACGCCGCCAGTTTGGGCAGAAGGGCACCGAGCTGGTCGTCGTCCTCGATCTCCAGGGCCGCCGCCAGGGCCGAGCTGTCCTCGCGCTCGACGGCTGCCCAGAAGTGGGCGCCCGCCGGGTCCTCGCTGGGGGCGGGCTGTGGTGCGGCGGACTCCAGCCAGTACCAGGCGTGTTGGAAGGCATAGGTCGGCAGGTCCACCTGTCGGCCACCGTGCCCCGCGTGGACGGCCGTCCAGTCGACGGACAGGCCGCGGACGTGGGCGTGGGCCAGCGCGGTCGCCAGTGCACGCGTCTCCGGGCGACCGGCGCGCAGCAGGGGCACGAACGCGGCCGTCGGGCCCGCGCTCTCCTGACCCAGTGCGGACAAGATCCCGTCCGGGCCGAGTTCGACGTAGGTGGTGACGTGCTGCGCGTCCAGAGTCCGTACGGCGTCGGCGAAGCGGACGGCCTCGCGGACGTGCCGCACCCAGTACTCCGGGTCCGTCAGCTCGTCCGACACCAGCGCGCCGGTGAGCGTGGAGACGATCGGGATGCGCGGCGCCTCGAACGTCAACTCCCGCGCCACCGTACGGAACTCGTCCAGCATGCCGTCCATCAGCGGCGAGTGGAACGCATGGCTCACCGCGAGCCGCTTGGTCTTGCGGCCGTCCGACCCGAACAGGTCGGCCGTGTCCAGTACGCCTTGCTCGTCGCCCGAAATCACGACGGAGGTGGGCCCGTTGACGGCGGCGATGCCGACGCCTTCGGGAAGCAGCGGCAGGATCTCGGCCTCGGCCGCCTGGACGGCGACCATGGCGCCGCCGCGCGGCAGCGCCTGCATCAGCCGGCCCCGCGCCGCCACCAACCGTGCGGCGTCCGCCAGCGACAGCACACCCGCCACATGCGCGGCGGCCAGCTCACCGATCGAATGACCGGCCAGGAAGTCCGGCCGCAGCCCCCACGACTCCATCAGGCGGAACAGCGCCACCTCCACCGCGAACAGCGCCGGCTGGGTCCAGCCGGTCTCGTTCACCAGCTCCGCGTCCGCGATCGCCTCCCGCAGCGAACGCTCCAGATGCCGATCCAGCTCCGCACGGACCGCCTCGAACGCCTCCGCGAACACCGGATAAGCGGCACACAACTCCTCACCCATGGAAGCCCGCTGGCTACCCTGACCGGTGAAGAGGAACGCCAGCCGCCCGGGAGCGGAGGCGCCCTGGACCAGGCCACCGGCCTGATCGCCCGTGGCCAGTGCGCGCAGGGCGCGCAGGATGTCGTCGCGGCTCTCGCCGACGACCGCGGCGCGGCGGTCCAGTGCGGCACGGCCGGTCGCCAAGGTGAAGGCGATGTCGGCCGGTTCGAGGTCGTCGGAGTGTTCGACGGCGGTCAGCAGGCGGTCGGCCTGGGCACGCAGCGCGTCCTCGCTCCTGGCCGAGAGCAGCCAGGGCAGCACGGGCGGGCCCGCGGGCGTGGGCTGCGTCGGGGACGGCCGTTGCGGCGTCCGGGAGACGGCGGGCGCCTGTTCGATGATGGTGTGGGCGTTGGTGCCGCTGATGCCGAAGGACGACACCGCGGCCCGGCGCGGCCGACCGGTCTCGGGCCACGGGCGCGCCTCGGTGAGCAGCGAGACGGCGCCGGCCTCCCAGTCGACGTTCGCCGAAGGCTCGTTGACGTGCAGGGTCTGCGGCAGCACTCCGTGCCGCATCGCCATCACCATCTTGATGATGCCCGCCGCGCCAGCGGCGGCCTGGGTGTGGCCGATGTTCGACTTGATGGAGCCCAACCAGAGCGGCTGCTCGTCGCTGTGGGCCTGCCCGTAGGTCGCGAGCAGGGCCTGCGCCTCGATCGGGTCGCCGAGCGTGGTGCCGGTGCCGTGCGCCTCGACGGCGTCCACCTGGTCGGCCGACAGCCCCGCGCCCGCCAGGGCCTGGCGGATGACGCGCTGCTGCGACGGGCCGTTCGGGGCCGTCAGGCCGTTGGACGCACCGTCCTGGTTGATCGCCGAACCCCGGACCACGGCGAGCACCGGGTGCCCGTTGCGCCGCGCGTCCGACAGCCGCTCGACCAGCAGCAGACCGACACCCTCGCCCCAGCCGGTGCCGTCCGCAGCTGCGGCGAAGGACTTGCACCGCCCGTCGGGTGACAGACCGCGCTGACGGCTGAAGTCGACGAAGGTCTCGGGGGTGCCCATCACGGTGACACCGCCGGCCAGCGCCATCGTGCACTCCCCGCTGCGCAGCGCCTGGACGGCGAGGTGCAGGGCGACCAGCGAGGAGGAGCAGGCGGTGTCGACGGTGACCGCCGGCCCTTCGAGGCCGAAGGTGTAGGCGACGCGGCCGGACGCGATGCTGCCCGAGTTGCCCGTACCGAGGTAACCCTCGACGCCCTCGGGCAGTTCACCGCCCAGGCCGGCGACGTAGTCGTGGTACATCACGCCGGTGAAGACGCCGGTCCGGCTGCCGCGCAGGGTGGCCGGGTCGATGCCGGCCCGTTCGAAGGCCTCCCAGGAGGTCTCCAGCAGCAGGCGCTGCTGCGGGTCCATCGCGATCGCCTCGCGCGGCGAGATGCCGAAGAACGCCGGGTCGAACAGGCCCGCCTCGTGCAGGAAGCCGCCCTCGCGGGCGTACGAGGTCCCCTGGTGGTCGGGGTCCGGGTGGTAGAGGCCGTCCAGGTCCCAGCCGCGTCCTGCCGGGAAGCCGGACACCGCGTCGCGGCCCTCCGAGACCAGCTGCCACAGGTCCTCGGGCGAGCCGATGCCGCCCGGGAAGCGGCAGGCCATGCCGACGATGGCGATCGGCTCGTCCGTGGCACCCGTGGGCCGGGTGGCGGCGGCGGGCTCGTCCGCCGCCTCGCCGAGGAGCTCGGTGAGCAGGAAGGCGGCGAGGGCGCCGGGGGTCGGGTAGTCGAAGATCAGCGTCGCGGGCAGGCGCAGGCCGGTCGCGCCGTTGAGTTCGTTGCGCAGTTCGACGGCGGTGAGCGAGTCGAAGCCCAACTCCTTGAACGCCCGTCCCGCGTCCACCGCGCTCGCGTCGGCGTAGCCGAGCACGGCGGCGACACGGGAGCGGACCAGGTCGAGCAGCGCCTGTTCGCGCTCGTCGGCGGACTGGGCGAGCAGGCGGGTGACCAGCTCGGAGCCACCCGCCGAGGAGCCCGCGCGCGCGGCGCGCCGCATCGGCACCCGGACCAGGCCGCGCAGCAGCGGGATCACCCCCCGGGAGGCGTCGCGCCGAACAGCGGCCAGGTCGAGGCGCATCGGTACCAGGGTCGCAGCGCCCGAGACGGTCGCGAGGTCGAACAGCGCCAACCCCTCCTCGGCGCGCAGGCCTTCCACGCCCGCACGGGCCATCCGCTCGATGTCGCCGCTGTCGAGGCCGCCGGCCATGCCCGCGCCATCGGCCCACAGGCCCCAGGCGAGGGAGGTGGCGGGCAGGCCGTCGGCGCGGCGGCGGGTGGCCAGGGCGTCCAGGAAGACGTTTGCGGCCGCGTAGTTGGCCTGACCGAGACCGCCGAAGGTACCGGCGGCGGAGGAGAACAGCACGAACGCCGTGAGCGGGTGCCCGGCGGTCAGCTCATGGAGGTGGAAGGCCGCGTCGACCTTGGGCCGCAGCACGGTGTCGAGACGCTCGGGGGTGAGCGAGGCGAGGATGCCGTCGTCGAGAACGCCCGCGGT
>NZ_JBIURH010000134.1:0-3776 GCF_044740765.1 Kitasatospora sp. NPDC088346 | reverse complement strand
GCGGCATTGGAAGTGGTCAACTGAGTGCGCAGCGGGTCTCCTTGAACGAGCCGGGTCTCGACAACCACGTCTCTACCGAGGAGCCCGCTCTTTCAAGCCCACCGCGCCACCAGCACCTGTGTGCGAGGCATCACCCACCCGAGATAGCCGAACGCCAATCGCTTCACCACCACGCTCTCAACGATTTTGATCGCCCGGGCCTACGTCATCCGAGGCGCCCGACTGGCCATCCGGGTCAAAGTTGAACATGTTCAATATTCCTGGCAGGGTGTGTACACCCAAGGTGTGCCTGCATCGGCAACCATGCGACCGCGATCGGGAGGGCTTGCTGTGGCGCGGACACGGTCACAAAGGTGGGCCGTCGGAGGTGTGGCGGTCATGTTGTGCGTGCTGTGCGCGTGCGCTGGACCTGCCCAGTACGACGGCGAAGGACCTGGACTCCATGACGTGGCCGCGGCTGAGGCAACCGGTCTCTGGGAGGGCGCGGAGCAGACTCGGTTGACGCTCAACCAGGACGGGACAGCTCTCGTTGAGCGACTTGATGGCGTTGAATTCGATTTCGACGACGGCTGGCGACTTTCCGGCACCGGCAAGTGGGAGTTGACCGACCGGGCCAGCGGGCAGAACGTTCTCGTCACCATGACCACCCGGACCGGGGTCGATGCGCGGGAGGTCTCGCCGCCGGCGCAGAAGTCGGTCGCGGCGCCCCTGACGTACACGTGGCGCTTCCATGTCCGTCGCGATGCCCGCGGGAGTCTGGAACTGTTCTTCCTCTTCGATGATCCCGACATCGGGAACCTGTACCTGCTGCGACACGCCAGCGCTTCGAGCCCCGCCGCCCCGAGTTGATCGCCTGTATACCACCGCCATCGTTTGCCCAGCGCGATCCGGGCGGACCCGCACGTCGCTTTCAGCGACGGGCGGATCGTCCCGTCCGGGAGAGGAAGGTGTTGATGGCGTTGTAGGAGAGCGGCGTGTCGTGGTCGTCCATCATTCGCGCCCAGATCTGCGCGGTCGATCGGCCTGCCCCGGCCAGGGCCCGGATGCGGCGGCGCTGGGTGTCATTGTTCGGGATGGTGCGGGCCAGGCGGCGGGATGGTTGCTGCTGGACGGCTGTGCGAAGCTCCGTGGGACGTAGTCCGTATCGCCGGGCGACGAGCCGCCAGGGAAGGCCCTTGCGTAGGTCTGAGGCTGCGAACAGCAGGTCGACCGCGGGTCGGAAGTCGTCTCCCCGGGGCTCGGACCGCGGTGCGGGGCCGCGCCGCTCGGGCAGGGGTCGGCCGGGTGCGTCAACGAGCGCGCGCTGCAGATCGGCCGGTCGGCGTCCGGCGAGTTGGGCGAGGAGGACGATGTCGGGCTTGCCGGAGTTGGACTTCGGGTGGTCACGTTGTTGAGGTAGCTGGGCTTGAGGTGGTTGGCCCGTGCGAGCCTGCGCAGGTAGTTGTCGGTGCCTTCGCCGAGCCGGGGATGAACGCGGACAGGAAGGGGCCGCAGCGGCGGTCCGGCGCTGAGGTCGTTCAACGGCGGCCGCCGGAGGGTGCGGTACGGGAAAGGGTCTGGGCGGCGTGGTCGAGCGGGATGGCGTCCAGGCCGTCCTTGGTGATCTTCTCGGCGCCGGTGAGGATGGCATCGATGGCGGCGCCGCGGATCTGGTGGGACAGGGCGCCGATCATGCCGCTGGTGCGGTGATGGAGATGGCGGTCGAGGGCGACGAGCGTGCCAGGCTGGTGGTTGTGGAGCAGAAGGTGCTCTTCCAGGGTGGCGACAAGGCCGGTCCACTCTTCGCCGTAGGGGAAGGGCCGGGTGGGCAGGAGGGTGAAGCGGCCGGCGATCTGCGCGCCGCGGGTGCCGGACAGCAGGTTGGTGCGCTCGATGTCGGCGACGATCCACTCGTCCAGCAGCTCCTGGAGTTCCAGCAGCGACCAGAGCCGGTCGCGCTCGGGGTGGCGGCCGCGGTGGTCGGTGCTGCGGCCCAGGTGTCCGGGCAGGAACTGGACGAACAGCGATGCGATCGAGGCCAGCATCTTCTCGATGTGGCCCTTCTCGAAGCCGGAGCCCTTGTGCGCGGGCTGGAAGTCGATCTCCAGGAACCGGCAGGACGACTTGAAGTTGCGGGAGATGAACGCCTTCCCGTGGTCGCAGACGATCATCTCCGGGACGATCACCGGCCGGGCCGCGGCGTGCTCCAGGCGCTTGTCCAGGCTCAGCAGTCGGCGGTGCGGCAGCACCGAGCGCGACATCCGCAGGGCCTCCGCCCAGCCCGGCCGCTGCGGCTCCGGGGTGACGGTGCGGGCCAGCAGCACGCTCGCGTCGACCGCCTTGGTGGTCGGCCGCAGCACCGCCGCGGTGAGGTGCGCGTCGCCACGTCGATCATCGCGGTCAGCTCGATCCGGCCCGGGACGCCGTCGTCCAGCAGGACCATCACGTCCATCGGCGTGGAGTCGATCTGCATCACCTCGCCCGGCGCGAACGCCGCCAGCTCGCCGAACGGGGTCTTCGCGCCGTGGGCCCGGGAGCGGCGGGTGCTTGCGGCGCCGAAGGTGTGGGTGCCGCGGGTGAGCTTCGCCAGCAGCCGGTAGGGCGTGTTCCGCGAGGGCAGCTCGATGCCCTGGGTCTCGGGCGTCTGGCGCAGGATCTCCCCGGTTCGCCAGATCAGGTAGGAGCCGGTGCGGGTGGAGGCGTCGACGCCCTCGCTGATCGCCGTGCGCATCGCCGCGACCACTCGCGCATCGACCGCTGTGAACTCCGGGGTCCTGGGGGCGGCGCGGCGGTCGACCAGGCCGAGCACGCCGTCGGCCTGGTACTTGCGCCGCAGGTTGGCGATCGCGCTGGCCGACACCTCGTGGCCGGCCGCCGTCAGCTCGGCGGCCTTCGCTCGCTGCCGGGCCGTCAACGATGTCCCCAGCCCGTAGCCCGGGCGCGGCGCAGTGTCCGGGACGGCGTCCGGGCGGTAGCCGTGCAGGACTTCGAGGATGTGGTCTTCCCACCACAGAGCCTTCTCGACCGCCTGCGGCGGGAACGTCTCCAGCCGGGACTGCGCCGGCAGCGGCGTGCGGACCGGCAGGTCGACCACGGCGAAGTCGGGGTCGACCGTCAGCTCGCCGATCGGCACCTCGACCCGGCCGCCGTCGGCGTCCGACAGCGTCGCCGACTTCGCAGTGACGCCCACGATCGCCCGAACCTGCCCGGCGAAGCGCACCCACGCGCCGACCACGATCCGGGCCGGCCGCCGCATCCCGCTCATCGCGCCCGCCTCCTGGCGACGACCGACGTGGTCGACGACAGCGGCGCGCTCTCCAGGTCCGCGGCCAGGTCGCCGTGCCACAGCAGGTGGAACAGCACAGGCAGCACTATCAGCGGATCGCCCGCCCGCGCTGCCCCGGCCCGAAGCGGCCTCCCGACCGCGAACACGTCGAGCAGCCGCGCGGCGATCTCCGGATCGGCGCACCGGCGCCGGCGGTAACGCGACAGCCAGCGCACGTTCTCCATCAACACCGGCTCCGGCTCGCCGACCCGGACGAAGTCCCAGCCCACCGCCCGGCAGGCTCGTTCCGTCGCGGCGAACGCCTCGGCGTCCGCCCGTTCGATCCGGTCGTCGGCCCTCACGTCCACCACCCGGCCCCGGCCGTCGGCCAGCCGCACGAAGTAGTCCGGAGCGTGTCGGCGCTGTCGCTGCCCGTCGCGGAAGATTTCAAGTCCAGTGAGACGGTCGTGAGGCTATGAGGTTTGTGGTGCGGGCTCGCGGCGCTTGGCGGGGTCGTTGATCCACGCCGTCG
>NZ_JBIURH010000133.1:0-3866 GCF_044740765.1 Kitasatospora sp. NPDC088346 | reverse complement strand
GGGTCGGGTGAATCTCCTGGCCGGCATGTCGTGCGAACGAAGAGGCCTCACAGACACCGCAGTTCGCCGACATGCACCAGGTGGGAAGAGTCCGCTGGCCCCGATCGAACCCGCCCTGTCGCGCGCCTGTGACACTCCCGCGACCCTCCCGCCACGAGCGCCTCATCCCGCGAGCCCGCCCAGCCATTGAACGGGGCGTGCGAGGGGCGCGGCCGCGTGTGCACGGGAACCGTGCCGAGTTGGACCCACGGAGGGGTCGGCTTGGGTGCCGGTTCCTGGCTGGTGCTGGTCCGACTCCGGCGGGGGCGGCGGTGATGGTGGGGCCCGGGAGGTGGCGGCAGAGCGCCTTGCTCGGCCTCTCGGGTGCCGGAATGTCGCCTTTG
Organism: Kitasatospora sp. NPDC088346; assembly: GCF_044740765.1. NCBI lineage: Bacteria > Bacillati > Actinomycetota > Actinomycetes > Kitasatosporales > Streptomycetaceae > Kitasatospora > Kitasatospora sp. NPDC088346. The sequence goes on along the minus strand of NZ_JBIURH010000133.1, from coordinate 3,483 downwards.
CCGACGCGCCGGAGCAGGCCGAACGTCACCCGACCCCCACCTGGACCGCAACGATCCCTGCGCGCGGGCCGTCAGCGAGGGACGGCCGCGGTCCGGCGTCGTCCTGCGGCATTGCCCGGGCATCACTGGTGACCTTGGGGAAACCGAGGGGCAGGCGCACGGAGAGGGGACCCGCCGATCTGGCCCATTCGGCGCCGGACCGCGAGAACGACGGGGTTGGACTCGGGGTCGGGGGCGACGGTCACCAGCATCGCCAGGAGGGCTGCTCCGCCGGCGACCGCCTCGCCGTCCGGGACCTTCAGCCACGAAGCGGCCGCCTGACGTGCGCTGAAGCGGGCGGGCCGGCTCGTCGGACCTGCCAGCCGTGCCCACCCATCGGCGATCGACGTCCAGAGCTCCGCCGCGCGGCGGAAATTCCCCGACGCCCAGGCCAGGTCGGCTCGGACCTGAGCCGCGGTGAGGGTGAAGGAGTGGCGGGGGCCGAACGACGCGGCCAGGGCGACGAGCAACCTTTCCGCTTGGTGCACGGCCAGGGCGAGATCGTGGCGCCGCGCCGCACGCAAGACCCGTTCCATGGCGCGTCGGTGCTCGGCGGGCATGCGGACGTTGTCGCCGCCGGATCTGTGCAGACGCTCACCCTCGGTGCGCGGGGGTGCCGTGTTGGGAAAGGTCAGGGTGCAACGTCCGTCGGGGCCGATGCGCAGTTCGAGCTGCCGCTCGTGTCGATCTTCCTGGTCGGCGACGACGAGCTTGAGCCTGGGGGGTGCCGCCCCCGGCGCGGGCGGGCGACCGCACGTCGGACAGACATCGCCCGCGCGTGGGCCGAGGCCTGCGGCACCCGGCTCGACCGGCGTCCCTCGGTCGGTCACGACGCCCCTGCCCAGGCGGACAGGAGGACGGCCTCGGACGGGGCCACCACCGGTGGGAGCGGGCGCACGTGCCGGTGACGGTGCACGCACAACGGGGAACGGCCCAGGGGCGCGGCTGCGCCGCCGATGCCAGCGGCCGTCGTCACGCGGGATTTCGTGTGCCGACCACGAGGTCGCTGTCTGGCTGCCGGTGGCAGGGCGGAGCCGTGCCTCGGCCGGCGCGTCAGGCGATGGGGCATGGGGAGTCTCTCCTTCGGAGGTACGTTGCTCCGGTCCCGGGCCGTCGAGCCGGCTCGCCGGATTTCGCCGGTCGGGCCGCGGAGCTTCGCGCAGCGGGACCATGAAGGTGAGAAGGTCGACTCGCACGGCGAGCCCGCGCCGTTATCGAACAGTTGCGACCGTTCATGGCGCAGGGGCGAGTCCGAGCCGAGTCGGACCCAGTAGCACGGGTCGGCTTGGGACACGGTCCCGGCCGCTCCACAGTTCTCGCCTCCTTGGCTGGATGTCGGGGTAGCAGGTGTCGGGGTAGCAGGTGTCACCGGCTCGGGCCGTTTCCTCGACTGGCACCCGTACAGCGGACCGGGCGACGGTTCGCGAGAGCGACTCTGTAACTGTTCGATAACAGCCCGAAGATGTCGCGCACTTCGACACTCTTTCTCCAAGGTCGTGCTCGTCCGCATCCGGCGAGCTGACGACCCGACAGACCAAGGCCGGATCAACTGCGGCCGCAAGCAGACGGACGGTGCCGATCGCCGAGGGGCGTCGCATCCGCCTGTGCCCCTGGCGATTCGAGAGGGAGACGTATGACCAAGGAACCCGGCCGGGCGGTCGGCGATGTCGTCGCCGGCCGCTTCGAGCTGAGACAGCGCCTCGGCTCCGGGGCGATGGGCACGGTGTGGCGGGCGCACGATGCGGTCCTGGAGAGGGACATAGCGCTCAAGGAGATGCGACCGCTTCGGCATGAGGATGCGGCGCGCGCCGACCACATGCGCGCGCGGGCCGTCCGCGAGGCCAAGGCCCTTGCCAGGCTCAATCACCCCAATGCGGTGACGATCTACGAGATCGTGGACGATCTCCCCTATCCGTGGCTGGTCATGGAGTTCGTCAGCGGTGTCCCGCTCGACGAACTGCTGCGCGACCGTACGCTGTCGCCGGCCCAAGCTGCCTCCGTCGGCCTCGACATCCTGGCTGCCCTGCGCGCCGCCCATGCAGCGGGCGTTCTGCACCGTGACGTGAAGCCCGCGAACGTCCTGATCCGCCCGGACGGCAGCGCCGTCCTCACCGACTTCGGCATAGCCGCACTCCAGGGCTCGCTCGATCTCACGGCCACCGGCGACCTCATCGGCTCGCCCGACTACCTTGCCCCGGAACGGATCAGTGCCGAATCGGCGGAAATCGGCCCGGCCAGCGATCTGTGGTCACTCGGCGTCCTGCTGTACATCTGCGTCGAGGGCGCGAACCCGATGCGCCGCGACTCGCTCTGGGAGACCCTGGTCGCCATCCGGGAAGACCCTCTGCCGGCCGTGCACCGAGCCGGTCCGCTCGGTCCGCTGATCTGGACACTGCTCAACAAGGACCCCGCCGCCCGCCCGAATTCCGAGGAGCTCGCGCGAGCCCTCGCAGCCGTCGCTGACGGACATCCGTACCGCCCGGGCGATGACGCTGCCGATGCCGCTGCTGCCGGCACGATCTCCCCCTCGGGGGCCGTGAGCGTGGTGGCCCCTTCCGACCTGCCGCCCACCGTCTCGGCCGTCACCACCGGCGCGGCCCCGGGAACGCTGAGGAAGAGGGCTCCCGGCATCGTACGCGTCGGGGTACTGACCACAGTGGGCATCCTCGTACTGGCCAGCAGCATTGCCATCTACAACGCCCAGCAGGGCGCACTCGGAGCGGCCCACGATGCCGCAGCCAGTGTGACAACCCCCGGCGCCGCCGCCCCCGATGCCACTGCACCCGCCAGCACCGCCTCGGCCATGGCCTCCACCGCAACCCTCAGAGCCGCGCCTCCCGCCACCACACCCCCGTCTTCGGGCGCGTGGATCGCTCAGCTGTCGGCCAGTCCCCAGAGCACCCCACAGGACAGACGCGACCAGGAACTCCTCACCATTCAGAAAGACATCCCCGGCGCGAAGATCCTCAACAGCGACGACTGGAGCTCCCTCCAGCCCGGAAACTGGGTGATCTACGCCACGGGCACCTTCCCCGACGGCAATGCCGTCCTCGCGTTCTGCTCCCGGCACGGCCAGAGCAAGTGCTTCGGCCGCTACCTCAGCCACGCCGCCGCCGACAGCCGCTACATCTGCCTGCCCGGGCCGGACGGCCCCCCGCGCGATCCCGAGAACTGCCACCGACCCTGACCCCGCCCCCCGCTCTCCGACCGGGCGATGCAGGACGCGGAACGGCGCGGCAGCCCCGCAGGACGCTCGGACCGGGCGACGGCGGACGGCGGCCACAGGCGGCCGACAGCCGCGCGACAGGGGCGGACCGATTTCGCGACACCGGGAAACACCGGTGCGCCAGCAGGGCTGTTGCAAAGTCCCAGCGAGCGTATGAGTCCGCAGGTCATAGCGGGGTGAGAGGCGGGAGTCGACCCGTCACGTACGCATCGAAGCTC
>NZ_JBIURH010000132.1:0-3927 GCF_044740765.1 Kitasatospora sp. NPDC088346 | reverse complement strand
GCGGGCGTTCTCGACGACGGCATCCTCGCCTCGCTCACCCCCGAGCGTCTCGACACCGTGCTGCGGCCCAAGGTCGACGCGGCCTTCCACCTCCACGAGCTGACCGCCGGGCACCCGCTCACCGCGTTCGTGCTGTTCTCCTCCGCCGCCGGCACGCTCAGCAGCCCCGGCCAGGCCAACTACGCGGCCGCCAACGTCTTCCTGGACGCCCTGGCCACCCGCCGCCGCGCCGACGGTCTGCCCGCCACCTCCCTCGCCTGGGGCCCGTGGGCGGACAGCAGCGGCATGGTCGGCAGCCTCGCCGAGCTGGACATCCAGCGGATGAGCCGGACCGGAATCCACGGCCTCACCTCGGCCGAAGGCCTCACCCTGCTGGACGCGGCCACCGCCACCGGCTCTGCCGCCCTGGTGCCGATGCACCTGGACCTGGCTGCCCTGCGTGCCCAGGCCGCCGCCGGTACCCTGCCCGCGCTGCTGCGCGGCCTGGTCCGGGTGCCGATGCGGCGCGCCGCGCGCGCGGGCTCCTCGGCGGGCGGCTCCGAGCTGGTCACCCGCCTGCTCGCCCAGTCCGCCGACGAGCGCGAGCAGGCGATGCTCGACCTGGTCCGCTCCCGTGTCGCCGCCGTGCTCGGCTACACCGATGCCAGCGCGGTGGACGCGGGACGGGCGTTCAAGGAGTTGGGCTTCGACTCGCTCACCGCCGTCGAACTGCGCAACGAACTCAACGGTGCGACCGGCCTGCGCCTGCCCGCGACGCTGATCTTCGACTACCCGACCCCCGGCGCCCTCGCCGCCTTCCTGCTCACCGAGCTCCTCGGCGAGGCGGCGGACGAGCCCGCCGCCGCCACCCGACCCACGGGCGCCACGGACGAGCCGATCGCCATCGTCGGCATGGCCTGCCGCTACCCCGGCGGCGTAGAGTCACCGGACGACCTGTGGCGACTGGTCCACGACGCCGGCGACGCGATCTCCGGCTTCCCGAACAGCCGCGGCTGGGACCTGGACGGCCTCTACCACCCCGACCCCGACCACCAGGGCACCACCTACGCCCGCGAGGGCGGCTTCCTGCACGACGCAGGCCTGTTCGACCCGGACTTCTTCGGCATCTCGCCGCGCGAGGCCCTGGCCATGGACCCGCAGCAGCGCCTGCTGCTGGAGACCTCCTGGGAGGCGATCGAGCGGGCCGGCATCGACCCGGCCACCCTGCGCGGCAGCCGCACCGGTGTCTTCGCCGGCGTGATGTACCACGACTACGCCACCGGGATCGGCGAGCTCCCCGACGGCGTCGAGGGCTACCTCGGCACCGGCGTCTCGGGCAGCATCGCCTCCGGCCGCGTCGCCTACACCTTCGGCCTCGAAGGGCCGGCGGTCACCGTCGACACCGCCTGCTCCTCCTCCCTGGTCGCCCTGCACTGGGCGATCCAGGCGCTGCGCCAGGGCGAATGCACCATGGCTCTCGCCGGTGGTGTCACGGTCATGGCGACGCCCGAGACCTTCGTCGACTTCAGCCGCCAGCGCGGCCTCTCCGCCGACGGGCGCTGCAAGGCGTTCGCCGCCGGTGCGGACGGCACGGGCTGGGGCGAGGGCGTCGGCATGCTGCTCGTCGAGCGGCTCTCCGACGCCCGCCGCAACGGCCACCAGGTGCTCGCGGTCGTGCGCGGCAGCGCCGTCAACCAGGACGGTGCGTCGAACGGTCTGACGGCTCCGAACGGTCCTTCGCAGCAGCGGGTGATCCGGCAGGCGCTGGCGAACGCCGGTCTGGCGTCGGACCAGGTGGACGCGGTGGAGGCGCACGGTACGGGTACCACGCTGGGTGACCCGATCGAGGCGCAGGCGCTGTTGAACACCTACGGGCGTGAGCGTTCCGTCGAGCAGCCGCTGTGGCTGGGTTCGCTGAAGTCGAACATCGGTCACACCCAGGCGGCGGCCGGTGTGGGCGGCATCATCAAGATGGTGATGGCGATGCGGCACGGTGTGCTGCCGCAGACCCTGCACGTGAACGAGCCGTCGGCGAAGGTCGATTGGGCGTCGGGTGCGGTCGAGCTGCTGACCGAGCGCCGGGCCTGGCCGGAGACCGGCCGTCCGCGCCGGGCCGCCGTCTCCTCCTTCGGCATCAGCGGCACCAACGCCCACACCATCCTCGAATACACGCCCGCCGCTGCCGTGGCAGAGGCCCCGGAAGCCCCGGCGCCGGCCTCGGCCGCCGCCCCGCTGCTGCTGTCCGCCAAGACGGACAAGGCCCTCCAGGGCCAGGCCGCACGCCTGCTGACGCAGCTCAACGCACAGCCCGGCCTCGGCCTGCCCGACCTCGCCCACTCGCTGGTCGTCTCGCGGGCGGGTTTCGAGCACCGTGCGGTGGTGGTGGCGGGTGACCGTGCCACCGCGGTGGCGGGGCTGGAGGCGCTGGCGGGTGGTCTGCCGGCTGCCGGTGTGGTGCAGGGCGTTTCGGGGGCTTCCGGGAAGGTGGCGTTCGTCTTCCCGGGCCAGGGTTCGCAGTGGGCGGCGATGGCGGTCGAACTGCTTGAATCCTCGCCGGTGTTCGGGGCTCGGATGGCCGAGTGTGCTGTTGCTCTGGCGCCGTTCGCGGACGGCTGGTCGCTGCTGGACGTGGTCCGTGGCGAGACCGGCGATGCCTGGATGGACCGGGTGGATGTGGTGCAGCCGGTGCTGTGGGCGGTGATGGTCTCCCTCGCCGAGGTGTGGCGCGGCGCCGGTGTGGAGCCGGGTGTCGTGGTCGGGCATTCGCAGGGTGAGATCGCTGCGGCGGTGGTGGCGGGTGCGCTGTCGTTGGAGGACGGTGCGCGGGTGGTGGCGTTGCGCAGTCGCGCCATCGCGGGTGGTCTGGCGGGGCTGGGTGGGATGGTGTCGGTTGCCCTGCCGGTCGAGAGCGTTCGTGAGCGGCTCGCGGTGTGGGGTGAGGAGCGGATCTCGGTGGCGGCCGTCAACGGCCCGTCGTCGGTGGTCGTCTCCGGTGAACCGGTGGCGTTGGACGAGCTGTTGGCCTCGTGCGAGGCGGACGGTGTTCGTGCTCGTCGGATCCCCGTCGACTACGCGTCGCATTCCGCGCAGGTGGAGTCGATCCGCACGGAACTGTTGGAGGTTCTCGCGGAGGTGAGGCCGTGTTCCGCTCGGGTGCCGTTGTTCTCGACCGTGACCGGTGAGTTCACCGACGGTTCGGGGATGGACGCCGAGTACTGGTACACCAACCTCCGCACCACGGTGCGGTTCGCGGAGGCGGTCGACACTCTCCTCGCGGACGGTTTCGGTACGTTCGTCGAGGTCAGTGCTCATCCGGTGCTGGCGATGGCGGTGCAGGACGCCGCCGAGGCGGCCGGTCGTGAGGTGGCGGCCTTCGGGACGCTGCGCCGCCAGGAGGGCGGTGTGGAACGGCTGTTCGCGTCGTTCGCGGAGGCTCACGTGCGCGGTCTGCGGATCGACTGGCCGGGGCTGCTGGCCGACCGCGGCGGTCGTGCGGTGGAGCTGCCGACCTACGCCTTCCAGCGCGAACGCTACTGGCTGGAGTCGGACGGCTCGGTGGCCGTCGTCGAGACGCCGGTCGACGCGGTCGACGCCCGGTTCTGGGAGGCCGTCGAGAGCGGCGACGTCGACGCCGTCTCGGTGGCTCTCGACCTGGCCGCCGACCGGCCGCTCAGCGAGGTCCTGCCGGCCCTCTCCGCCTGGCGCCGCCAGACCCGCGACCGGAACACGGTCGACGGGTGGCGTTATCGGGACAGTTGGAAGCCGGTGACGGATCCGGGTTCGGGTGTGTTGTCTGGGGTGTGGTTGTTGGTGGTGCCGGCGGGTGCCGGTGAGGATGCCGCGGTTGTTGCGCTGGAGGGGATGTTCGCGGCGCGGGGTGTGGATGTTCGCCGGTGTGAGGTGGACGGTGGTGCGGCTGACCGGTTGTCGGTGGCCGATGAGTTGGGT
>NZ_JBIURH010000131.1:0-4032 GCF_044740765.1 Kitasatospora sp. NPDC088346 | reverse complement strand
GCGACACCCCGGGGGTGTTGTCCACGAAATTGGTGATCAGCCAGTTCAGGTTCTGTGCGGCCTGGCTCATCTGACTCAACTCAACGCTCCTGGTGGTTCGAGCCGCCGAAGAGATCGGTGCTGCTGTTCTGCTGTCCGTTGCCGGACCGGCCCTGCTGGGAAATTTCCTGGGGATCGATCCGGAAGCTACCGGTGGCCCCCGGGTCGCCGCCGGCACTGCGGCCCTGCTCCACGCCGCGGCGCAGGTTGGTCAGCCGGCCGCGGACCTCCTCCGGGTTGCGGGAGACCTGCGGGCCGTCCTGCGGAGTCGGCTTGGCGTTGCCGGCGACCAGGTTCTGCTTGGGAACCCGGCGCGGCAGGCCGGAGGGCGTCGTCCCGCCGGCGGCCGGCTCGCGGAGCTGCTCCGCGCGCTGCCAGTCGCCGTCGTTGGCCGACTCCCACGTGGTGGGCGAACTGGTGGGACCGGTCGGGCCGTAGCCGCCGAGCGCCGACACCTGGTGGCCGCGCTGCTCGTTGTCCGAGCCGCTGTCCTTGGCCCCGGCGAACCAGTTCGGCTTCTCGCCGCCCTGGGCGCCGAGCTGGTCGGCGAAGACCGGGGGCGTGTTGCCGGCCAGCTGCTGGCCGGGACGGCGCTGCGGCAGGCCCGAGCCGAGCGTCCCGCCACCGGCGTTCGGAAGGGCCGCAGGCGGCTCCTCCTGGCCGTACGGGTGCCCGGCAGGGGCCTCGGGGGCCCCGCCGTAGGGCTGGTAGCCCTGGTCGTACTGCTGGCCGTCGTAGCCGTCCTGGCCGTACGAGCCGTCGGCGTACTGCTCGCGGCCGTACTGGTCCTGGTAGCCGCCGCCGGCGAACTGCTGGTCCTGGCCGTAGGCCCCGTCCTGGTGACCGGCGCCCTGGTAGTGCTGGTCCTGGTACTGGCCGCCCTGGTACTGCGGGTCCTGGTACTGGTTGTCCGCGTACTCCGGGTACTCGCCGTAGCCGTCCTGGGCGTACTGCCCGCCGTCGGCGAACTGGTCCCGGCCGTACGCGTCCTGCTGCGGACGGCCGTAGCCGTCGCCGTACGGGGGCTCGACCAGCTCGGCCTCGACCGGCTCGCCGTCACCGTCGCCGGGACCGGCCTCCAGGGCCGCCAGGCGACGCTGCTCCAGGCGCTGCGAGCGCTGCATGGACTCCAGCGCGGGGCTGAAGCCGCCGTCCTGCCCGTGGCCGGTCAGGTGGTCGTCGAAGCCCAGTTCGGCGGCGCTGCGGGCCTGGCCGACCTGCTCCCAGTTCTGGGTGCTCGGCTCCTGCTCGGCGAAGATCCGGGAGACCGTGAACTCCTCCTCCGGCTCCGGCGGCGCGTTGAACTGGGTCAGCGCCTGCGGGAGCATCACCAGCGAGGTGGTGCCCGCGGACTCGCCGGAGGGGCGGAGCTGGACCCGGATGTCGTGGCGCTGCGAGAGGCGGCCGACCACGAACAGGCCCATGCGGCGGGAGATGGTGGCGTCGACCGTGGGCGGCTCGGCCAGCTTCTCGTTGATCTCCGCGAAGTCCTCGGCGGTGAGGCCGATGCCCTTGTCGTGGATCTCCACCAGCACCCGGCCGTCCGGCAGGCGGGTGGCGTTGACCAGCACCCGGGTCTGCGGGCTGGAGAACGAGGTGGCGTTCTCCAGCAGCTCGGCGAGCAGGTGGACGAGGTCGGTCACGGCGGGGCCGACGACCTCGGCCTCGGGGATGCCGGCCAGCTCGATGCGCTCGTACTGCTCCACCTCGGAGGAGGCGGCGCGCAGCACGTCGACCAGCGGGACGGGAGTGTTCCAGCGGCGGCCGGGCTCCTCGCCCGCGAGGACGAGGAGGTTCTCGCCGTTGCGGCGCATACGGGTCGCGAGGTGGTCCAGCTTGAAGAGGTTCTCCAGCTGGTCCGGGTCGGCCTCGTTGTTCTCCAGGTCGGTGATCAGCGCCAGCTGGCGCTGGATCAGGCTCTGGCTGCGGCGCGACAGGTTGGAGAAGATCGCGTTCAGGTTGCCTCGGAGCAGGGCCTGCTCGGCGGCGAGCGAGACCGCCTGGGCGTGGACCTGGTCGAAGGCGCGGGCGACCTCGCCGATCTCGTCCTTGCCCCACAGCGGGATCGCGGCGACGGAGGTGTCCACCCGGTCCGGGTCGGTCTTGGAGAGCTTCTCGACCAGGTCCGGCAGACGGTGGTTGGCGATCTCCAGCGCGGCGCTGTTCAGGACGCGCATGCCGAGGATCATCGAGCGGGCGATGAAACCGGTGAGCAGACCGGCCAGCGCGAGGGCCGCGATCACGATCGCCGAGTTCAGGATGGCGTCGGTCTGCGCGCGGGACTTGATGTTCGCGGCGCCGGCGACGACCTGGTCGAGCAGGGCGACTTCGGTGGAGCGCAGGGCGCTGATGTGGCCGTTGGTGGCCTGCATCCAGTTCTCGGGGGTCAGACCCTCGTCCTTGGCGGCCTGGAAGGTCGCCGCGGCCTGCTCCTTGCCCCGGGACTCGCCGGCCGCCGCGGCCGCCGAGTAGGCCATGCCGATGTTCAGCAGGCCCTGGACGGTCGGTATGGCCTGGCCACCGGGCATCCGGCGCGGCGTGCGCAGGTCGGCGGCGGCCTGGTTGACCAGGGCGTCGGCGTAGACCTTGGCGTCCGCGGAGGTGCTGCCGGTGGTGAACTCGCTGATCGCGGTCTGCTCCAGCTTGGCGGAGACCAGCAGGGTCTGGATCAGCTCGATGTTCTCGTACTTGGTGACCGCGCCGGTGCCGATGCCGACCAGCAGGTTGAGCATCAGCACGCGCTGGGTCGAGGCCGAGGCCTTGGCCAGCGACATGGCGTAGATCGAGCGGCCGCGGCTGGTCTCGCTGGAGCTGCCGAAGCCGACGGAGTTGTCGATGGCCAGCAGCGGCGCGAACATGATCGAGTACGCGCCCTGGGTGGCGGTCGCGAACAGTTCCTTCTTGTAGGCGTTGTCCCGCAGGTGCGGGAGGTCCACCACGAGCTGCTGGAAGGCCTCGTTGCGCCGGGCCAGCGTCGCGTCGTCCTTGACCTTCGAGAAGGCGGAGTTGTACGCGGCCAGCGCCTGGTCGGTCAGGGCCCGGTACTTCTTGACGGTGCCCTCGGTGTCGTTGCCGATGATGATCGGCGCGGCGGTCAGGTCGCGCTCGTTCTCCAGGGCGTCGGCGAGCTGGGTCGCGGCCCGGGCGAGGGCCGCGGTCTTCAGCGCGCGGTCGGCCTTGACCCAGTCGTCGAACGAGGTGTTGACGCGCAGACCGCCGAAGACCAGGCCGATGATGACCGGGATCAGGAGGATCGCGACGAGTCGCGTCGGCACCCGCCAGTTCAGCGGGGACAGGAACTCGTAACGGCCGGAGCTCGTCCGCCGCTCCTCGGGACCGGGGCTCTTCGCACTCGAACCGGCCGGCTGCGGAGCTCCGCCGCCGAGGACGCCGGCCGGGCCACTGCCCGGACGCTCCTCGGTGGGGGTGAACGCGGAGAACCCGGCGGGGGGCACCTGGCCGCCGCTTCCGCCCGGCTCGTTCTGACGGGGCTCGGAGCGCTGCGGGGTGACTGGCTGCTTACGCCTCACTCGACAACAACCTCTCGACCGACTGGCGGCCATGGATCAATCCAGCGGCTTCCCCCGGTGGCCGCAGCCCGCTGCTGGGTGGAACTGCCAGGGGTGACTACGGGGTAGCTGGAATTTCAGCACGTGCAGGGATGGGGGACAAACAGCTCTCCGTACCCGGCCAGGCACGAGCAAATTGGACATTAAGGGGCAGTCGGTGGCAAAACGCAAGGTCATCCGCGCATATTGAATCGGATGTATCACCGTGTGTCACTAGTGATCTCCAAATGCCTACCGAACTGTTATGCACCACTGCGCCGGTGCCCGCCTCCGCCGGAAGGGGCGGAAGGCGGGCACGTGCCGAACCTCACTCGGGTGGGGCTCGGCGATCAGCGGAGTCTGGCGAGCAGGGCGTGTTCGACGAGGGTGATCAGGGCGCTCTTGGCGCTGTCGCGACGGCGGGCGTCGAGGGCGATGATCGGGG
>NZ_JBIURH010000130.1:0-4416 GCF_044740765.1 Kitasatospora sp. NPDC088346 | reverse complement strand
CCGCCCCCTCCCGGAACTCGGCGTCGTACGTACGTCGCTTCCCCACCCTCAACTCCTTATCGGGTCACGACTCCACGCTACGAGGGGAAGCACACGACTATCTGGACGACTACCGCAAGGTATTCGGCGACGCCGGCGACGAACTCTGGCACCTGGAACGCGGCCGAGGCGCGATCCACATCAGCGACAACGGATGCGGGATGACCGGCTGGCTCATCGTCGTCGGCCCACACCGCGGGGAACTCCGCGACCGGGACTGCGCGGTCAACCCACCCTTCGAGCCGTACGTCGACGCAAAGGGAAACCGCCACACCTTCCGCACCTGGTACCTCGAGTGGCTTGAGCAGCGCGATGATCAAGAGCTGGTGACCCTGGCCCGCCCCACGCACAGCGTCCTACTCAACCCTTCCCCTCAAAGGAACTGCACCCTTCTTCGATACGGTCCCGCACCGTCCGAGTCGGGTGCAACGGCCGTGTGCGGGCGGCCTTGGCCGTGACGGGCGACGGCGAGGACCACCCGGCCGCGCGCCCTGCCGAAACTGTCGGCTCGGCACTGCCGTGGGCACCTGCCCGGCCCAGATACAGGTGGTGGGACAGGTGTTTGCACGCGGGCGCCGAGCCCGGAAACCGGTGAATGCTGCTGATGCCTCGCGAATCGGGGAGCCCGGTGACGTGAGACTTCCTTCCAGCCACCTCCTCAAGGTGCCGCGGCCCGTGCTGCCGGGACACGTCCACGGTTGCCCTCGAAGGAAACAGGAGAGCGAGCAGTGGTGGAACGATGACACCTACCCCGTGCCGCAGACGGCCCCGCCTCGTGCGGACACCGCCTCGACCCGACCGAGGACCCACTGACGCGCCGTGGCGGGCGACTGGCGATCTCCCGCAGGTCAGCGCAACCTTAGGGACCCGTTAGGGGCTGCTGTCCACAGTGACGTCGCGGGTGAGCCCCTCCTACCATCAGGCACATCGGCCGGTGGCCGGCCCACCTGGCCCGCCCACCGGCCGATTCGGGGAGCACGGTCCGACGACAGCGAGTCCACGGCCGCCCCTTTCCCTCGAGCGTCCGGCGGCAGGCCTTGTGCCGGCGCTCGTGCCCGTGCCGGTCTGCGACCCCGCGCCGACCGGCACCGCGTCCCGGCCTCCGGTCATCCCCCTGCTCCGGAGGAGCCGGCGACGCCCGGGCGCACCGCAGACCTGCCTTTGCGGTGCGCCCGGCCCTCCGCAGTCCTGCCTCCCCGGCAGCCCTGTGCCCGGGACCTCGCCAGGCGCGGCCCACCGGCACCCACCGCAGAGCCTGGCCGGTGACAGCAGCCCAGACCCTGCGGTGGGTGCCGAGAGAGAGGAACTGTGTATGACTGCCGATCGGGCGACCACGGCGGCCGATGTCGCCGCCGCGCAGGCCGGCGACGAGGCGGCTCTCGACCGGATCGTGACCGCCTTCCTGCCGCTGGTCTACCGACTGATCGGCCAGCAACTGGACGGGCACGTGGACGTGGACGACGTGGTCCAGGAGACCATGGTCCGCGTCGTCCACCGACTGGACACCCTTCGCGACCCGTCCTGCTTCCCGTCCTGGCTCGTGGCGGTGGCCATGAACGAGGTACGCCGCCGCTGGAGCCGCCGCCAGCCGGTACTCGCCCACGAGCCGGACGACCGCCTTGCCGACCCCGACGCCGACTTCGTCGACGTCACCCTCCTGCGCCTGTGCATGCTCGACGCCCGCCGCGAGTTCGCCGAGGCCACCCGATGGCTGGACCCGGACGACCGCCACCTCCTCGCCCTGTGGCAGCGGGAGAACGACGGCGACCTGACCCGCCCCGACGTCGCCCGGATCCTGAAGATCTCGCTCCACCACGCCGGCGTGCGCATCCACCGGCTGAAGGCCCGCCTCACCACCAGCCGCGCCGTCGTCCACGCGCTGGCCGCACAACCCGGCTGCCCCGACCTGGCCACCGCCACCACGGACCGAGGCGGCGCCTCGACCCCGCTGTGGCGCAACCGAATAGCCCGGCACATCCGCTCCTGCGCCTTCTGCTACGGCCACCAGGGCGACCTGATGCCGGTGGAGGTACTGCTGGCGGACGAGGTGCTCTACGGCGCGGCCCCGCCGGCCGCGCTGCAGGGACGTGCGACGGCGGACCGACCGCTGACTCCGTTGCCGAGGACATCGGCGCGCAGATCCGGACGCGGCCCTTTGCAGGATCAACTTCCCGGACCATGCCCAGGCGTTCCGCGCCCCCGATCTCCCTACCCGCACGTCGAGCGGGCGGCAGCGCCGGGCGTCGCACGGGCACGCGAACTCCGGGCAGTCGGACCCTGGCTCGCCGGGGATCAGCCGTGGTCCGACCGCCCGGAGTTCCGGTCCTGGCCAAGGACACGAGAAGCGTCCATCCAAGCCGGGCCCGGCACCTGAGGACAGCCACGTGTCTCACCGCCTGTAGCGCGGCAAACACTCAGCAATTCCCTGGGCAGCAGTCCGGGGAGTCGTCCCCGCCAGCACGCACCAGGTCGTTAGCGCTAACGGCTGTACCGCCCTCAAGGCCGGCGAGACGCCGGGAGCGTCAGGATGCGCTGGCAGCCGGCGCGGGTGAGCACGCTGATGATTCGGCGAGCTCTGACGTCGTCGCCGGAGAAGACCCACCGCCCGGGAACGAGGATCACCCTGTGGGAGCCGTCCGCCACGGCGCGGACCAGCTGCTCCAGACGGGGTGGAATCCCGCTGGAGGGATAGCCCTCGTCAACGAAGAAGACGGGGGCCGGCAGGCCCAGCCGGGCAGCGAAGTGACGGATGGCCTCGAGGTGGCGGGGCGCGTGGGAGGAACTGCGTGGGTGGTACCGCAGGTATGCAGCAGGCGGGAGGAACACGGGCTTGTCGCGGCTGGCCATCAGGATGTCCTGGATGTGCAGGGATGCCAGGCAGGCAGCGCCAGGCATCACAGGTGATCGTGAAGGGGATCAGGCGGCGGGAAGGTCGGCCCAACGGTGGCACCCGGCGGCAGGGGCCGGCTGCCGTGGGCTGTCGACAGCGCGGAGAAGACGGCGCCTCCCACGCGCGCGTGGTTCGGGGAGGTCTCCACGGGACAGCGCCAGCGGGCCAAATTGATCGTTGAGCGATACCCGAAGAAGCATCGACCGCATTCCGGCTCGCATGGCGGGACGGGAAAGGCAGATCGTCCCGGCACCTGAGCCGGCATCAACACGGACAGATCACCCCTATGCCGCCGCCCTGAGGCAGCCGGTCACAGCAGCCGTTGCTGGTGATCGAGCCGGTAGCCGGCTCCCGGCCCGTCGCGGATTTCCAGGGCGAGTGGCCGCAGCCGGAGATTGAGCTGGTCGACGAGCCGGGTGAGGGTGCGCTCGGACACCGCAGCGCCGTTGCGGCCGACTCCGCGCCGCAGTTGCGCAGGGGACACGGGCCCGCTCGTGGCGAGCAGCACTTCGAGCAGGCGTTGTTCGCCGTGCGGCAGCCGGGGCAGGTGGCCGGCCAGGAGTTCGGCGTATGGGTGCTGGGGCCGGGCCGCCCGGCGGCGCCAGTGTGCGGCGATGCGGGTGAGCTGTTCGATGGGTTCGGCATTGCGGGCGATGACATCGAGGGCGTCGGCGTCGAACAAGGGGGCAGCATCGATCGTCTCTTCGGCCAGGACGATGGTGGGGGCATGGCGCTGGAGATGCCGTAGGTGGGTGAGTGCCTGGCCGGTGTGGGTGAGGTGGGGCAGGTCGAGCAAGGCGCACGGGGTGGGCATGGCTGTGACGGTCAGGACCATGGCGGGGGTGCCCCAGTCGATGGGCTGGATGCGGTGGTGTGCGTGTTCCAGCCGGGCGAACAGATCTCGTGATCCGCTGGGGCTGGTTGTGATCACCGTAAGTTCGCGGGGGAGGAGACGGTGGGCCATCCGGCTCGGAGCGGCCAGGAAGGCCCGGTCGGGAGAGGTCATGATGCGGCTCCGTGATCTCGGGGGCGTGGTGACCATGCCGCTCTGGGCTGGCATATGTGGCGGTGCTACTGCCGGTCGGCCATGGGCCACCTGTCGGGTGCGCAGCGGCTCCGGAGGCCGGCAGAGGACGGCCGCAGGTTGGGCGCTTGCGTGAGACGCCCAAGCCCCGAGGTGGCGTTCTCATGACCTGAGGACGGTTGAGAGCACGCATATTCGTCGGGTTGGCCGCGCACCGGAGCACCCGTCCTACGCACTCCTGGAGTCAGGCACGGCTACCGAAACGATCCGCGACAGGCATGTGTATGGAAGCCGAGCTGGTCGGTCAGGCGGGCGCTGATGGGCAGGAGTGTGCGGGCGCCGAGCTGCCGGGTCAAGACCCAAAATCTGGCTCTTGTGCTCCATCTGTGGGTCGCTGAGGAGCGCCTGACGCAGTACACGCCGTCCCCTGTGCAGATCTTGAGGTGTTGAGGCCCGAGATCGG
>NZ_JBIURH010000129.1:0-4427 GCF_044740765.1 Kitasatospora sp. NPDC088346 | reverse complement strand
ACGTGGGGTGCGAGGGCTTGTTCGCAGGCGGTGATGTGGTCGGCGAAGACGGGGTGGGTGTCGAGGAGTTCGGCGGCCATGCCGGCCCATTGGGAACCCTGACCGGGGAACACGAAGACCGTCCGCCCGTCCCCGGCGTCCCGGCCCTCCACCCGGTGGGCGGCGCCTCCGGCCAGGGCGGCCCGTACCTGGTCCGGTTCGCCGACCAGCACCGTGCGGTGGGCGAACGCCGTCCGCCCGGCCAGGGCGCGCGCGACCTCCAGCGGGTCGGCGTCCCGGCCGTCCAGGTGCTCGCGCAGCTGTTCGGCCTGGTCGGCCACGGCGGCCGCGGTCCGGCCGGAGAGCAACCACGCCACCGGGCCGGCGACCTGGCCGGCGGGCGGTGCGGGGGGCCCGGCCGGCGGCGCGGTGGGCTCGGCCGCCGGCGCCTCCTCCAGGATGACGTGCGCGTTCGTGCCGCTCATCCCGAACGAGGACACCCCCGCCCGTGCGGGCCGGTCCAGTGCGGGCCACGGGCAGGCTTCGGTGACCAGCGACAGCGCGCCCTGCGTCCAGTCGACCTTGGTGGACGGCCGGTCGACGTGCAGGGTCGCCGGGACGGTACGGTGCCGCAGTGCCAGCACCGCCTTCATCACCCCGGCGACGCCGGCGGCGGCCTGGGTGTGCCCGATGTTCGACTTCAACGAGCCGACCAGCAGCGGAAGATGATCCGGCCGCTCCTGGCCGTAGGTGGCGAGCAGGGCCTGCGCCTCGATCGGGTCGCCCAGCGTCGTGCCGGTGCCGTGGGCCTCGACCACGTCGACGTCGGCGGCGCTCAGCCCGGCGTCGGCCAGTGCGGCCCGGATGACCCGCTGCTGCGAGGGCCCGTTCGGCGCGGACAGGCCGTTGCTGGCGCCGTCCTGGTTGACGGCGCTGCCGCGCAGCACGGCGAGCACCGGGTGCCCGTTGCGGCGCGCGTCGGAGAGCCGTTCGACCAGCAGGACGCCCGCGCCCTCCGACATGCCCATCCCGTCGGCGGCGTCCGCGAACGCCTTGCAGCGGCCGTCCTCGGCGAGCCCGCGCTGCCGCGAGAACCCGATGATCGCGCCCGGCGTCGACATCACCGCGACCCCGCCGACCAGCGCCAGTGAGCAGTCCCCGGCACGCAGCGCCCGGGCGGCCAGGTGCAGCGCCACCAGCGAGGCCGAGCAGGCGGTGTCGACGGTGATCGCCGGCCCCTCCAGACCGAGGGTGTACGCGACCCGGCCGGAGACCACGCTGGCCGCACTGCCGGTCAGCAGGTGACCCTCGTTCTCGACCGACTGCGCGACCGCCGCCGCGTAGTCCTGGTAGTTGACGCCGGTGAACACGCCGGTGCTGGTGCCGCGCAGTGCGACCGGGTCGAGGCCGGCCCGTTCGATCGCCTCCCAGGAGGTCTCCAGCAGCAGCCGCTGCTGCGGGTCCATGGCGACCGCCTCGCGCGGCGAGATGCCGAAGAACTCGGCGTCGAAGTCGCCCGCGTCGTGCAGGAACCCGCCGTACCGCGTGGTGGAGGTGCCGGGCCGGTCCGGGTCCGGGTCGAACAGGGTGTCGAGCGGCCAGCCGCGGTTGTCGGGGAACTCCGACACGGCGTCGCCCCCGTCGACCAGCAGCTGCCACAGCTGCTCGGGCGTGGCGACACCGCCGGGCAGCCGGCAGCCCATCGAGACGATGGCGATCGGCTCGTCCGCCTCACCGGCCGCGCCGGCCGGCGCGCCGGCCGGGCCGGTGAGCTCGCCGAGCACGGTCGAGCGGATGTACTCGGCCAACACCCCCGCCGACGGGTAGTCGAAGACCAGCGTGGCGGGGAGCCGCAGTCCGCTCGCCGTGGTCAGCCGGTTGCGCAGCTCGACGGCGGTCAGCGAGTCGAAGCCGAGCTCCTGGAAGGCGCGCCCGGCCGGGACGGCCGCCGCCGAACCGTGCCCCAGCACCTCGGCGGCGTGCGTGCGCACCAGGTCGAGCACGATCCGGCCCTGCTCGGCCTCCGGCACACCGGTCAGCCGGCCGCGCAGCACGGTGGCCGCCGGGGTGACGGCGGGCGCGGCGCCGGGCGCGCCGAGCTCCCGGACCTCGGGAATGCCGCTCAGCAGCCGGCTGGGCCGCACCGAGGAGAACACCGCGGCGAACTGCGGCCAGTCCACCTCCGCCAGCGCGATCACCGTCTCGTCGTCGTCCAGCGCCTGCTGGAGCGCCAGGACGGCGGGCTCCGGGTCGATCAGCGGCAGGCCCTGCCGCTGCACCCGGTAGAAGTCGGCGTCCTCCACGGTGTCGCGGGCCGCCCACGGGTTGGCGGCCTTCCACACCCCCCAGTCGACGGTGGTGGCCCCGAGGCCGCGGGAGCGGCGGTGCTCGGCGAGCGCGTCCAGGTAGGCGTTGCCCGCGGAGTACGCGGCGTGGTTGCTGCTGCCCCACACCCCCGCGATCGAGGAGAACAGCACGAAGGCGTCCAACTCGCGGTCGAGCAGCGCGTCGAGGTGGGCGGCGCCGGCGGCCTTCGCGGCGACGACCCGCTCGAAGGAGTCCACCGGTGTCCCGTCCAGCGGCGCCAGCTCGATGTACGCGGCGGCGTGGAAGACCGCGGTGACCGCGTCGCCGCGCTCCTCCAGCCCGGCGAGCAGGGCGGCCACCTCGTCCCGGTCCGCCAGGTCGCAGCGGGGCAGGCTCAGCCGGGTACCGAACTCGGCCAGCTCGGCGGCCAGTTCCGCCGCGCCCGGGACGTCGGCGCCGCGCCGGCCGGGCAGCACCAGGTGCTCGGCGCCGCCACGGGCCAGCCAGCGCGCGATGTGCGGGCCGAGCGCGCCCGTCCCGCCGGTCACCAGGACGGTGCCGCGCGGGCGCCAGCTGCGCCGCGGTACGGCCGGGCGGGGCGCCCGGACCAGGCGGCGGGCGTACAGCCCGGCCGGGCGGACCGCGAGCTGGTCCTCGCCCGTGGAGCCGGCCAGTGCGGCGCGCAGCGCCGCCTGTGCCCGGCCGTCCAGCACCGGCGGCAGGTCCACCAGGCCGCCCCAGCGGGCGGAGTGCTCCAGCGCGGCGACCATGCCGGTGCCCCAGATCAGGGCCTGCTCGGGGGCGGTCAGCGGGTCGCCGAGGCCGACCGACACCGCGCCGCCGGTGGCGCACCACAGCGGCGCCCCGACCCCCAGGTCGCCCAGCGCCTGGACCAGCGCCAGGGTGAGCGCGGCTCCGGCCGGCAGCGCCGGGTGCGCCGGGTGCGGCGCGTCGGCCAGGGCCAGCAGTGACAGCACGCCGGCCGGGTGTTCGGCGACGGCCCCGGCCAGCAGGCCGGCCAGTTCCGCGCGGTCCGCCTCCCGGTCGGTCAGCTCGACGATCCGGACGTCCGCGCCGCCCTCGGCCAGCGCCCGCACCGGCGCGAGGACCTGCTCCGACGCGCCGAACCCGGCGGGCACCGCGACCAGCCAGCGGCCGGCCGGCGCGGCCGGCGCGGCCGGCGGCACCTGCTGCCACTGGACGCGGTAGCGCCAGGACTCCAGCGCGTCGCCCTCCCGGCGCTGCCGGCGCCAGGCGCTCAGCGCGGGCAGCACCTCGCCGAGCGAGGCGGCGTCCACGGAGAGGCTGCGGGCGGTCGCGGCCAGGTCGCCGCCCTCGACCAGCTGCCAGAACGCGCTGTCGCCCCCGCCGTCCCCGCCCGCCCGGCTGCCGCCGTCCAGCCAGTACCGCTGCCGCTGGAAGGCGTACGTGGGCAGGTCGACGCGGTCCCCGCCGCGGCCGGCGAACACCGCCGGCCAGTCCACCGGCACGCCGCGCACCCAGAGTTCGCCGGCCGAGGCCATCGCCCGGGACAGGCCGCCCTCCTCACGCCGCAGCGAGCCGGTCGCCAGCACGCCGGACGCCCCGGCGGCCTCCGCGCCGTCCAGCACCGGCAGGGTCAGCACGGGGTGCGGGGAGACCTCCAGGAACACCTGGTACCGCTGCTCGGCGAGCGCCCGCACGGCGGTGTCGAAGCGCACCGTCTGCCGCAGGTTGCGGTACCAGTAGCCGCCGTCCATCGTGGCGGTGTCCAGCCAGTCGCCGGTCACCGTGGAGAACAGCGGCACCCGCCCGGCCACCGGGCGCAGCCCGTCCAGCAGCTCCGCCAGCTCCGCACGGATCAGCTCGACCTGCGCGGAGTGCGAGGCGTAGTCGACCGGCACCGTGCGGGCCCGGACCTCCCGCCGCTCGCACTCCGCGAGCAGTTCGGCGAGCGCCGCGGCCTCGCCGGAGACCACCACCGCCGACGGGCCGTTGACGGCCGCCACCGAGAGCCGTTCGCCCCACGGCGCGATCAACTCCTCCACCACCGGCAGCGGCCGGCCGACCGAGACCATGCCGCCCTTGCCCTCCAGGCGGCGCAGGGCCTTGCTGCGGAGGGCGACGACGCGGGCGCCGTCGTCGAGGGTGAGGGCGCCGGC
>NZ_JBIURH010000128.1:0-4689 GCF_044740765.1 Kitasatospora sp. NPDC088346 | reverse complement strand
CCGACGGCGTGGATCAACGACCCCGCCAAGCGCCGCGAGCCCGCACCACAAACCTCATAGCCTCACGACCGTCTCACTGGACTTGAAATCTTCCGTACCGCGCGCGAGAAGTGGGTGTGGACGACCAAGGCACCGATCACGGTGGTGGTACTTCTGAACTGAAGGCGCCTCGGCGGGCAGTCCCGGCCCAGGCCCCAGACGAGGACGCCGCGGGGCGAGGCCGGCGCGGGGTGAGAGGCCGGGGGAGAGGCCTGGATGCCACCCGTTTCTGACCCGCCCACCCCGGCGTCGCACCCGCCACCCTTTCTCTCTGACAGGCCCGCCTGATGCTCCCGGCGACGGCCGGGGGTGCGGGCCGGGAGGCACTCGCCGTGGATCTCGGCGGTGTCGCGCAGCTGCCCGAACGTCGGCGGACGGCGTGTGGGTGCCCTCGCATGCGGGAGGAGACTGCCGCGAGCGCCAGCCCGCACCCCGCCCGGCTCGGCTCTGCTCGTGCACCGCACCCGGCCGGCCCGGAGACCACGCGACCGTACGCACGGATGCTGTGATCCACCACGCAAGGGGGCCGGCCTCGGCCCGCTACGGCAGTGGAGCTGAAGCAGGTACTGGGACAGGTGATGTGACGCTATGCCGTCGGAAGTGCGGGTCTCACACTTCTGCCAGCGGACCTGAGTATCTCGAATTGCAGGCGAGCCGGGCGGTCACTCTCCGGCCGGCTCGCACTGCGTCCTCGTCTCCGACCCGCGGGCGCCGGAGACAGTCAGGCCGTGGTCGTTCGACGCATCAGATCGAAGGGATTTGACATGCCCCCTATAGCTGTGCGGACACCCTATCTACGAGGCGATGGCCATCCTGGCCGTCGTCTGCACGCCGTTCTCGCAGTCGTCGCGCTGAGCGCGTCGGTTCTCGGATCCGTGGTCTCGCCCATGTCCACCGGGCAGGCGCACGCTGCGACGCTCGCCCTCACCCAGTACGTCGACCCGTTCATCGGTACCGATGACGGCACCTCGCCGGAACCGCTGCCCGGCGGTGCCGGCGGCAGTACGTACCCCGGCGCCACCTACCCGTTCGGCATGGCCCAGTTCAGCCCCGACACCCCCACCGCCAGTCCCTCGGGGTACCGCCGGAGCGACACGAAGATCGAGCAGTTCAGCATGACCCACTTCAACGGGGCCGGGTGCGCAACCAACGAGAGCATCCAGATCATGCCCACCACCACTGCCTCGCTCGGCAGCGCGAACTCCCCGGGGACGAACTGGGCCAACTACGCATCCACGAAGAGCGCAGAGTCGGCGAAGCCCGGCTTCTACCAGGCGACCCTGGGCGACTCCACCAAGGTGGAGCTCAGCGCGACCCAGCGAACCGGTGCGGCGAGGATGACCTTCCCGTCCAGTACCACTGCCCGGATCCTGGTCAACGCCAGTGGGAAGGCAACAACGGGCGGCGCCCAGGCGAGCACCACCGTCAGTGGCACCGAGGTCAGCGGGTGGACGACCAGTGGTGACTTCTGCACGCCCCTGGGTCAGTCGCCGAACCAGTTCCGCGTCTTCTTCGTGATGAAGTTCGACCGGACGCCCACAGCGTTCGGCACCTGGCATGGCAGCACGGTCAACAACGCCACCAGCGGCCAGCTGACCAGCGCGGGAACCGACAGCGGCGGCTACGTCACCTTCGACACGAGCAGCAACCGGGCGGTCAACGTCAAGGTGGGGATCTCGTTCGTCAGCGTCGAGGGCGCCCGGCAAAACCTGGCCCAGGAGCAGTCCGCTACCTCTACCTTCGACTCGGTGAAGACCGCAGCGGACACCGCCTGGAACACCAGGCTGAACAGCATCCAGGCCACCGGTGGCTCCACCAGTGATCTGCAGAAGTTCTACACCGCGCTGTACCGCGTGATGCAGAACCCCAACGTCGCCAGCGACCTCGGGTACACCGTTGGCGCCAGCACGGTGGGCCGCCGGTACCGGGGCTTCGACGGCCAGGTCCACACGGTCCCTACCGACATGGCCGCCGTGTACCAGAACTTCTCGGGCTGGGACACCTACCGGTCCTGGGCGGCGCTCGCCTCGCTCGTCGCGCCCGACGCCATGAAGGACGTCGTCAAGTCCATGCTGCTCGATGGAGCCGATGGCGGTCTGCTGCCCAGCTGGTCGCAGCAGAGCACCGAGACGTACACCATGCCAGGGGACCCGGGCCCGATCGTCGTCGCGAGCGCGTACGCGTTCGGTGTGCGGGGCTTCGACACGTCCGCGGCGCTGGCCCTGATGAAGAAGAACGCCAGCGGCGCGTCCTACAACTCCCAGCAGCCCGACTCCGCGACCGGCGAGACGGTCTCGCTGTTCGCGGCGAAGCCGGTCCGCGATGAGCGGTACAAGTACCAGCAGTACGGCTACATCCCAAGCAAGCCGTCGACGACGCTGGAATACGCGGCGTCGGACTTCGCCATCGCCCAGTTCGCCCAGGCACTGAACGACGGCAGCTCCAGCACCTTCATGCAGGGCGCCCAGAGCTGGGCCAAGACGTTCAATCCCACCGCCGGCTTCATCCAGGCGCGCTACAGCGACGGTTCATGGCCCTCGGCGCTGGACCCGGCCGACCATGACGGCTTCACGGAGGGCAACCCCTCGCAGTACACCTGGGCGGTCCCCTACAACTACCAGTCCCTGTTCGACGGGATGGGCGGGCGGGCGGCCGCGGTCAAGCGGCTCGACCAGCACTTCGCCCAGCTCAACTCCGGCATCTCGAAGCCCTACTACTACATGGGTAACGAAGCCGGGCACGGCGTGCCGTGGGCGTACAACTTCGCGGCCTCCCCGGCCAACACGAGCGCGGTGGTGCGGCGCCTGATGAATCTGTACACCACCGGTGCGGGCGGCCTGCCCGGCAACGACGACCTCGGCTCCACCTCCGCCTGGTACGTCTGGGCAGCGATGGGCATGTACCCGGCGACCCCGGGCGCGGACACGCTCGCCCTGCACGGTCCGCTGTTCCCGTCGATCCTCATCCAGCGTCCCGGCGGCAACATTCAGATCAACGGCACCGGCGCCGGGCCGAGTGCCCCGTACGTGCAGAGCGTGTCCGTCAAGGGCACCCCGACAAGCCACAACTTCATCCAGTACCGCGACATCGCGGCCGGCGGCACGATCAACTTCGCGATGGGCGCCAGCCCCAGCACCTGGGGCACTGCCTCCGGTGACGTCCCGCCGTCCTTCACCAGCGGCTTCACCACGGCGAACCCCCAGCCCGCCGCCGCTCCGGTCCTGGGCACGAACCTGGCCCAGGGCAAGACGGCCACCGGCTCCGCGCCCTGTACCACGAATGAGGGCCCGGCCAAGGCCATCGACGGCTCCCTTGACAGCAGATGGTGCTCCACCGCAACGTCCGGCTACCTCCAGGTCGATCTGGGGGCTCCGGCGGCGGTGTCGTCGGTCGTGGTCAACCACGCCGCGCTCGGCGGCGCCAGCACCGCGTCGAACACCAAGGCGTTCACCATCCAGACGAGTACGGACGGCACCAACTTCACCACCGTCGCGGTGGTCTCCGGCTCGAAGGCCAGCCGCACGTACCACCCGCTCGCCGCGCCGGTGACCGTGCGCTACATCAAGCTGGTCAACAACCAGCCGGCGGGCACCGCCGTCGTCATCAACGAGCTGGAGGTGGACAGCCCCCAGGCGGGCTCGCCGATCCCGATCGTCGGCAGCAATGGATACTGCCTGGCTCTCGCATACACTGTCGTAGCCGCCGTGGGGGACTGTGGGACCGCCCCCGCGACGTGGCAGGCCTTCGCCGATGGGACGGTGCATTCCGCGGGTCAGTGCCTGAGCGAGTTCAACGAGGTGCGGATCCGCGATATAAACGGCATAATGCGCAACACCGCCACGCTGGCCACCTGCGACGGCAGCGACTACCAGGTCTGGACACCGCAACCGGGCGGCACGGTGCTCAACAAGGGATTGGGGCTGTGCCTGACAGAGTCTCCTCCCGGGATCACCAACAACAACCTGTACCTGGGCGACTGTGCCACAGCAACCAGGCTGATTTGGCCCAAGCCCGCGTAGTTACGGCGAGAACGCGCCTGTCAACCGGTTCGGGCAAGAGTGACCACTACCGGTGATCAGCACGGGGCTCCTGGTAGAGCGGGGAAGCCGACCAAGGTCTTCCAGCTCCGAGGAGCCCCGTGTCACGCCTGTGTGCCACCACCACGCTCACCCGCACCGTCACTGTTGCCGAGAGCGTATATGTCCCCGGTCATCTCGGTGAGCTGACCCAGCAGATCCCGTTCGAACTCGTCGACGCAGTCCTGGAGCGATGCGGTCCCGGGGCACGGCCACCGTCACCGCGCCGACATCGGCCAGCACGGTCTTGGGCGAGGTCCCGCTGCGGGAGTTGCCCGAGCCGCGGCCCGACGGGTCGTGCTTCTCGAGCCCAGGTGCTCGGTCATCTCCGCCTCCAGGGCTCGCTCCAGCACCGCCCTGGTGATCTCGGTCAGCAGCCCGTTGTCGCCCAGCAGGGCTGCCCCGGAGGCGTCGGCGCTGTCCATGAGCGCTTGACGACCTCGTCGACCAACGCGCCCACATCCGGTGCGACGACCGGTTCCCTCTCTGTCAGCCTTGGGTGAGACATCCCGCTTTGGCGGGTTAGCCTGAGAGGGCCCCGAGTAGGAGTTCCACCCCTGATGACCAGCACCAA
>NZ_JBIURH010000127.1:0-4761 GCF_044740765.1 Kitasatospora sp. NPDC088346 | reverse complement strand
ATCGCCCTCGTCATGCTCTGCCTCGGCGGCAACCGCCCCACCCTGCCCCGACGCCAACTCGCATGACCCGACCCACAGGTCCAGCACAAGAGCCCAATTTTCGCTGCTGACCTGGGAAGAGGTACTGACAACCCTAGATGACGACCGCCCACCCCCTGTTCCACCACTTCCTGATCCTGGCCCGCGGCACCGTCTCCCGCCGCGGCCGGTCCGTCACCGTCATCGGCACCCTGGCCTGGACCTCCAAGAAGTCGCCGACACCCACCGGGCCGACGGCACCGCAGCCGTCCGAGCCCTCCTGACCCGCCCCACCAACACCCCCTCCGACGACAGCCCCGCACCCGACCGACCCGGAGGCCGCCCGCACACCGGCGGCGGACGGCTCTGGCACGCCACCCCCGGTTCTCCAAAGTGAGCCGTGTCTCATGAGGCATCAGAGATCGCCGCCGCAGCCCGTCCCATTGGCCATCTTCGGGTTCAGCCCGAATCCACCGAGCTGATTCGATGATGATCGTTTCGGTGGACTTTTCGGGGTGACCGGCTGGAGGGCGCGGGGTGTCCGCTGGTCTGCCCAGCTCTTCCACGTCTGCTCCGGTCGGGCCCTGGCGGGCGAGGGTCGGGTCGGTGCTCAGGCTGGTGGTGCGTGGGCGGCGTCGAACAGGTCGGTGAACGGCTGCTGCCAGGGCCAGCGGTCGGGCAGACGAAGCGTCAGTCGGCGGGCCGAGCGGGCAAGGCGGCCCGGGACGTTGACCAGGTGCCCGCGCAGGGTGGCGGTGGTCGCTCTGGCGTGGAAGGCGCCGGCGAGGCTGCCGGCGGCTCGCAGCAGGTTGAACGCGATCGCCCACAGGGTCAGCCACGCGTTGTTGGCCTGGAAGCTGCCGGAGGGCAGGTGGGCGAGCGGCCCGGACTTACCGTCCGCGATGACCTGCTCGATGACGGCGTGCCGGCGGTGCTGCAGTTCGGCCTGGAGCATCTCGAAGGGGCTGTCGGTGAATACGGGGTGGTAGCGCCAGGCGGTGAACAACTCATCTTGTCCTGCTGCCACTTCGCTGTTCAGGCGGCGAACCCGCCGCACGATCAGCCGCGCGGTGACGTGCTCGGCCTTCTTCCGTCCGGTGAACGCCGTGTACTCCAACTCGGCGACCTCGGCATCGGACACCAGCTCCCCGGTGTCGGGGTCGACGAACGCGTCCGGGTAGCGGTTCGCCGTCCACGCGGTCTCGGGAATCTGGCTGATCGCGGCGGCGAGGGAGGGGTTCATCCGCACTGTGAGCGAGAAGCAGGCGCCCGCACGGCGGCAGGCCGCCGCCACGTCGGCGTTGTAGAACTGGCTGTCCGCCCGCACCACCACGGTCCCCCTCGCGCCCGCCTGCTTCGCGGCGGCCAGGGCCTCGGCGGTGAACGGGCCGGCGCCCCGCGCGTCGGCGGCCTTGCCCCGCCGCAGCCGGACCGCGGCGATCACCGGCCGGGCCAGCGGCGTGGAGAGGGTGGCCAGGATCGGGTGCAGCGTGTGGACACCCTTGAACCTGCCGACCTCGGCACCTTGCTTGGCGCGCCCGTAGACCCTGCGGTGGGTGGGGTCGATGTCCACGAACGCCACCTTGTCCGCGCCCGGCAGCAGCGGCGTGGCCTGGGCCAGGCGGACGAGGAAATCACGGTGCACCGCGTGGAGTTGGCGGTTGTGGCCATGGGTGAACGAGCGCAGGAACGTGCCCAGCGTCGACGGCGCGCGCACCCCGTCGAACAGTCGGCCCATCGCGCCCAGCCGCAGCCGCTGCGTGTCGTCGATGGAGTCGGCCCCGGCGCACATCGCGGCGACCAGCGTCATCGCCTTGGCTCCCGGGTTGGCGCCGCCGCTGTTGCCGGCGCCGTCGATCCGCAGCCTCTCCGCGACGAGACCGGACAGGCCGACGCGCTCTGCCAGGCGGACCATCGGGACGAGTCCTGCGTCCGTGACCAGGTTCGGCTCGTCGAACGCGGCGAACAGGGCGGCGGGGCTGTGGGAGGATTTCACTTGAGAGGTGCCTTGCTGGTCGGGCGGACGGAAGCGTAGAGAACTCCCATCCTCCCAGCTCAGCAGGCACCTCTTTGCGTCATCCCCTCCCCGCCTCGATCACCGACCGGTGGATTCGGGTTCAGACGAGGACGGCTGCGAAGGAGGAGGAGGGAATTCGAGCGACAGGACGGTCGGGTTTCCTGAAGGATGACGGCCGATTGCGAGCAGGACGACGTAGTGGTGAACAGGATGACGATGACGGGCATGTCGCTGGAAGCACTGGACGCTGTGGAGTGGGACGGGCTTGACACGGGCGACCCGATCGATCCGATCGAGGCGGTGCCCCGGACGCTGCGCCTGCTCGCCCTTGCGGGAGCGGAGGCGACGGAGGAGGACTGTTCTCCGCTCTACTACTCCCTCATCACGATGAACGAGGGTCAGACGCCATCTGCAGCGGCAGCCGCTCTTCCGTTCGTCGTCGCGCTCGCCGCCGACCCGGCCATGGGCGCGCGGGTCCCCCTCGTCGAGCTGCTGGTGGCCATGCAGGCACCAGCCCTGACAGACGAGGACTGGACGGGAGCGTGGACCCTGCTCGCGGATCCGCAGCCGGCAGTGCGGCGGGCGGCGATACCCCTGGCAACCGGGATCGAACGACTGCTGGAGCGATGGCGGGTGGAGACCGACCCGACGGTGCGGCTCCCGCTGCTGCTCGCCCTCGGCGAGGCCGCATCCGAGGAGGCCGGGGCCGGTAGGGCCGTCGACGCAGCGCGGGCGGTGCTGGCGGACGTGCTGGGCGGGGACGATCCGGTGATGTGGGTCGCGGCCGTGCATGCCTCGGCGGGCCTCGACCGGGAGCTGCCGGTCCGCCAGATGGACCGGCTGATCGAGGTGTTCTCCGACCCCGCACTGCGACCACGGTTCGACGAGGTCTGGTACACCCCGGATTTCGAAGGTTCCTTGTCCCGGGAGGACCTGGTCCGGTCGACGGCCTGGAATCTCGCACACGACCCCGATGCCGAACTCTCCTTCGCCGTCCTGCTGGTCGAGGCGGCGGACCGCACCGGGGACGCCGCCCTGTGCCGGGAGGCACTGGACCTGGCGTGGCGGCTCCTCACCGAGCGGCGTTCCGTGGAACCCGCCTTGTTGCCACTGGCAGGCGGGCTGCTGAGCGATCCGGACGGCGCCGTCCGGCTGCGGGCGGCGAACATTCTCGCGGTGCTGGGCCCGGCGGCGGCCCCGTACGCCGACCGCCTCGCCGAACTGCTCGACGACGACGGGGCCGACGAATACCTCGACGGAACGGTCCGCGAAATCGCCCGCTGGGCACTGGCCCGGATCGGTGACCCGCGTGCCCTGCCCGGGCTGATCGAGCAGCTCCGCGCGCAAGAGGAGGAACAGGGCCGCGGCTACTGCACCAGTGATCCGAGGCGGCCGGACATCAAGGACGTGCTGATCCCGCTGCGGGCGCAGGCGGACGTCCTGCTGCCCGCGATGCGGGAAGCGATCCGGCAGGGCGGGGCCCGAGGTGGTGCAACGCGCGGGTTCCTTGAGGTGCTGAAGGCATGGGGCAAGGACTCCTTGCCGGCCCTGCCCGATCTCCTACCGCTGCTTACCGACACCTGGACCTCTGTCGATGTGCTCGGGGTGCTGCGAGCGATGGGCCCGGCCGCCGCCTCGGCCGAACCGGCTCTGCGCACCTGCCAGGTACTGGACTACCCCGGCAACCACTCGTTTGTGACCTGGACCGCCGCATACATCAGCAAGGACCGCGAAGCATCACTGCGGCTCATCGGCGACCCCGTCATGACGGCAGAAGTACCCGAACTCGGGCCGATCGGCGCCCTGACCGACTTCGGCCTCGACGCTGCGCCCTACGCGGACCGGGTCCGGCTCGCCATGGAGAACAGCACGCACTGGCCGCGTCTCACCGCGGCGATCACGCTCTGGTCGATCACGGGCCAGGCCGAACCGAGCATGCAGGTTCTGGAGGAGTTCGTGCTGCCGATCGCCGACGGCGGTGACGGCTTCGGGTTCTTCCGTGAAGCGATCCAAGCTCTGATCCGGATGGGCGAGATCAGCCCGAGGATCCGGGCCGCGCTGCTGACGGTTCGACAGTCGGACCGTCGCCTGTCCTCGGACGGGGGATACCCGATGATCCTCCACGACAAGGAACTGCGCGCACTGGTCGAGCAGGCCCTCGCCTGCGCCAGTCCCCACTCGGGTGAGACATGCTGAAACGTCTGGTGAACCAGGGCTCGGCGGGGTGATCGACATGACCACGGACCCATCCGCCCGGGCAGGCCGGCACACCGTCCGCGGTGTGCCGCGCCCGCCGGGACCGTTCACCGGCCGGACCGACCGCACCCCCACCCACCCGGGGAGCACCGTGACCACCACCCCCGCCCCGTCCACGGTCCTGAGCCTGCGCGTCCACCGCGCCGCCTTCGAGACGTACCTCGCGTGCAGGGATCCGTCGCCGCCCGGCCGGGGCGGCCGGCTCGATCAGGCCGGCCGCCAGGTCTGTGCCGAACAGCGGCCGCACACCGGCGGCCGCGCACGCCTTCGCGTGCCGCACCACCCCGGAGACTGTGTGTCCCGGTCGAGCACCTTGGCGACCGGGATGCGCGCTGCCCTCAACCGGTGGAGGGCGAAGCTGTGGACGCTGGTTGGTCTGTCGGCGTCGGGTGAAAACTGACCGCTGAACGGCGGATCAAACGGGACCCACCTCGCGATCGTCTGATCATCCTGATCTTCACAGGGTCAGG
>NZ_JBIURH010000126.1:0-4801 GCF_044740765.1 Kitasatospora sp. NPDC088346 | reverse complement strand
GCGGCGGCGGTCACGTTCGCGGCCGCGGCGAGCTCCGCCGGCGGCGCGAAACGGCGGTCCTCCTTGAGCAGGTTCGCCAGACTCTCGTTGCTCATGTGAAAACTCCAGATACTTGATCATTCGGAGAGGCGTGCCTCCCCCGTGCCTGTCATCGATCTTGCGGCCCGCCGGGGCCGCGGCCGCACGGATCGGACCGACATGTCGGTCCGACGGGCCAAATCATTCGGTGGGCCCACGGCCGGGCGGGCCGGCCCGGTCCGCGGGTCGCCGGCCCGGTCCGCGGGTGGACCACTCGCCTACCCGGCCACCGGGGCGGCGGTCTCGGCGCCCGGCGCCGGGTGGCTGCACGACTCCCAGCTGCGCGCCCGGCCCGACCAGTCCCGGGTGCGGTGCATGACCCACACCCGGCGGGGGTTCGGCCCGCTCACCCGGCACAGCGCGCGCAGACCGGAGAGGTCGTACCGGGCCGTCAGCTCCTCGTAGCGGCCGAGCAGTGCGTGGATCGCCGCCGGGTCGGTGTGCAGGAACGTCACGCCGTACCAGTCGATGATCTCCCAGAACCGGCTGCGCCCGACCGGCGCGGGGCTGGTCTCGCAGATCACCTGGGTGACCCCGGCGGCGAGCGCGCCGAACACGCCGTGCGGTCGGCCGCCCAGCCAGCCCACCTCGCTGGTGCACCAGTAGACGTCCGTACCGGGCCGCAGGCCCAGGATGTCCCGGTCGTCGCGGCGCCCGGGGCGCCGCGGCCGCGGGCCGGGCGCCACCTCCTGCCGCTCGACCACCTCGTGCCACCACAGGTCGCGGCCCTCGGTCCACGGGACCGGCTGGCCGGTGCGGCGCACCACCAGGACGTGCCGGACCCGGGAGCCGGCCAGGGCCGCGTCGACGGCGGCCTTCAGCGCGACCGGCGAGCCGTGCCGGGCCACGCCCTCGGGCCCGCCCGGCGCGCCGGGCCGCATGCTCCCGTCCGCGGTGACGACCACCTCGGCGTCCAGGTCGCACGCGCCGGGGACCACCGCTCGGTCGCCCGTGAAGAGGCCGAAGACGGCCGACGGGACGGCGCCGAGCCGGGCACAGGCGAGGACGGTCACCACGGCCTCGGGGATCACCGGCAGGTAGACGGCGACCCGGTCGCCCGGGCCGACGCCCAGCTCGCGCAGGGCGCCGGCCGCCCGGGAGACCTCCTCGTCGAGCTCGGCGAAGGTGAGCGACCGGGTGTCGCCGAGGCCGCCCTCGAAGTGGACGGCCACCCGGTCGGCGCGGACGGCCGCGGCGACCCGG
This sequence comes from Kitasatospora sp. NPDC088346, assembly GCF_044740765.1. Classification (NCBI taxonomy): domain Bacteria; kingdom Bacillati; phylum Actinomycetota; class Actinomycetes; order Kitasatosporales; family Streptomycetaceae; genus Kitasatospora; species Kitasatospora sp. NPDC088346. The sequence goes on along the minus strand of NZ_JBIURH010000126.1, from coordinate 3,520 downwards.
TCGGCCTCGTGCAGCATCTCCAGGTCCAGCGAGCGCACTAGTGGGCCCCCGCACCGGTGAGCGAACGGACCTCCAGCTCGGTGTACTTGGCCTCCTGCCCGTCCTCCCGGCGGGAGAGCAGCGAGCCCGCCCAGCCGAGCAGGAAGCCGACCGGGATGGACACCAGCCCGGGGTTCTCCAGCGGGAACCAGGCGAAGTCCGCGTCCGGTACGAGCGAGCTGGCCTTGCCCGACACCACCGGAGAGAACGCCACCAGGACCACCGAGGAGACCAGCCCGCCGTAGATGCTGCACAGCGCGCCCCGGGTGGTGAAGCGCTTCCAGAACAGGCTGTAGAGGATCGTCGGCAGGTTGGCCGAGGCCGCGACCGCGAACGCCAGCGCCACCAGGGCGGCGGTGTTCAGCTTGTCGGCGTACATGCTCAGCACCACGGCGACCGTGCCGATGCCCACCGCCGCCAGCCGGGCGGCCCGCATCTCCTGCCGCTCGGTGGCCCGGCCGCGCCGGATCACCTGCGCGTACAGGTCGTGGGCGAAGGAGGAGGACGAGGCCAGGGTCAGCCCGGCCACCACCGCGAGGATGGTCGCGAAGGCGACCGCCGAGATCACCGAGAGCAGTACGGCGCCGCCGGTGCTGCCCACCCCGCCGCCGAGGCGTTCGGCCAGCATCGGCACGGCCGTCGTACCGGCCGCGTTGGACGCCTTGACGGCCTTCGGGCCGACCAGGGCCGTCGCACCGAAGCCCAGCACCACGGTCATCAGGTAGAACGCGCCGATGATGGCGATCGCCCAGTTCACCGAGTGCCGGGCCGCCTTGGCACTGGGCACGGTGTAGAAGCGGACCAGGATGTGCGGCAGACCGGCCGTACCGAGCACCAGCGCGACCCCCAGGCTGAGGAAGTCGAGCTTGGACATCGAGGTGGCCCCGTACTTCAGGCCCGGCTCCAGGAACGCCGAGCCCTTGCCGCTCGCCTCGCCGGCCGCGCCGAGCAGGTCGGAGAGGTTCCAGCCGAAGCGGGCCAGCAGCAGCACGGTCAGCAGCAGCGTGCCGCCCATCAGCAGCACGGCCTTGACGATCTGCACCCAGGTGGTGCCCTTCATGCCGCCGACGGTGACGTAGAGGATCATCAGCAGGCCGACGCCGAGGATGATCAGCTTCTTGGCGGCGCCGCCCTCCACCCCGAGCAGCAGGGCGACCAGCGAGCCCGCGCCGACCATCTGCGCGAGCAGGTAGACGACCGACACGACGATGGTCGAGATGCCCGCGGCGGTGCGCACCGGGCGCTGGCGCATCCGGAAGGCCAGTACGTCGGCCATGGTGAACCGGCCGCTGTTGCGCAGCGGTTCGGCGACCAGGATCAGGGCGACCAGCCAGGCCACCATGAAGCCGATCGAGTACAGGAAGCCGTCGTAGCCGAACAGGGCGATCGACCCGGTGACACCGAGGAAGGACGCGGCCGACATGTAGTCGCCGGAGATCGCCAGACCGTTCTGGAAACCGGTGAACGACCGGCCGCCCGCGAAGAAGTCCGAGGTGCCGCCGGTCCGGCGGCCGGCCCGGACGGTGATGGCCAGGGTGACCAGGACGAAGGCGAGGAAGACCCCGAGGATCAGCCCCCGGTGTCCGCCGGCCTCGGAGGCGAGGCTCACGGCCCGGCCGTCGGTCATCGTGCGCATGTGCAGTTCTCCAGGTCACCGGCCCGGTGCGGGGTGCCGGTCCTCGTCGTTGCGTCGAACGCGGCCCGCAGCCGGTCGGCCCGCGGGTCCAGGCGGGCGTTCGCGTGCCGGGTGTACAGCCACGCGATCAGGAAGGTGGTGACGAACTGCAGCAGGCCGAGCACGAGGGCCACGTTGACGTTGCCGGCCACCCGGGTCGCCATCAGGGCCGGCGCGTGGCTCGACAGCAGCACGTACGACAGGTAGACGGTCAGGAAGACCGCCGTCAGCACGCCGGCGGAGCGGCGGTAGGAGCTGCGCAGCCGGTCGAAGTCCTCGCTGCGGGCGAGGTCCCGGTAGACCGCCGGGCAGGGGGCGGCGGCCTCCGGCGGGCGCTCGTCGGGTGGGCTGGTCGTGGTCATGGGTGTCTCCGTCGAGGTGCTGTGGGGCCCGCCGCCCGGGTGGGTCCGGTACGGCGGGTGGGGCGGGTGCCGGGCCGGTGGCGGGGGCCGACGGCGGATGGCGGGTGGGGCGGCCGGGGAGGCGGAGGGGCGGGAACGGGGGCGCCGGGAGCGTGAGGGCGCCGCCGTTCCCGCCGGCCCGCTGGAGCGCGGGCGTGCCCGGCCGGGGCCGCGAAGGGGTGCGACGGCCTCCGGCCCGGGGGTTCCGGGGGAAGTGGTGCGGCTCAGGGACCGGGCCCGCTCCGGGGCTCCGGCCGGCGCGGTGGCCGGGATCCCATCCCAGCAGCGGCCGGGGACCGCGGGCAACCGCGCAGGGCCCCGCCGCGGCGAATCTTCGGTCGGCCGACGCCGACCTTTCGGTCCTTCGGTACGGGTCGGCCCGGTCGGCCGGTCACCCGGTCAGGAGGCGCTCGGCAGAACGGGCCTGACGGCCTGTCCGACCGGCCGGCCGGAGGTCCACCAGGCCCGCGGGTCCTCGCACTGGCCCACCGTGAGCCGCTCGCCGTACCCGTTGTCGAGCAGGCAGCCGCCTCGGTGGGCGATGATCCGGAAACCCGTCCCGGGCCGGGCGGAGCCGCCGGGGCCCGCCGGTGCGGTGCCGTCCTCGAAGCTCCAGAGCTGGCCGGGATCGCCGGCCGGCCCGGCCGGGCGTTCGTGCTGGAGGTAGACCGAGTCGTCCGGGTCGGTGGTGAGGACCAGTGGCCCGCCGTCGTCACTGCTCAGCAGCAGGGACTGCAGGACGAGTTCGCCGCCCGCCGCGGTCCGGACCAGCCACTCCTGGCTCTCCTCGCCGGTGGCCGGCATCGCCCCGACGCCGGCGCCCTCGGCGGCCCGGGAGGCGCCGGCACCGAACGCGTGCGCCCGCAGTCCGGACTCCCGGGCCGTCAGCACGGTGAGACCCGTGACCGGGCCGGACCGGGTGACGGTGTCGGCGACGTCCGGCAGCGGGCCGGGGGCGAGGGTGACGTCCCCGCGGCGCTCGCCGGGGTCGCCGGGGTCGGCCGAGGGGGCGGCCGAGGGTTCGGGCACCGCGTGCCCGGCCTCCCCGACGAGCAGCAACGCCGGCAGGACGGCGAGGACGACGGTGGCCTTGGCGGCGGTGAGCGCGGGTCGGTAGCGCACGTGAGGTTCCCCAGCGAGGTGATCGGTACGGCACGGGCTTTCCTAGCCGCAAACGCTGCACCGGGCACCGCGGACACGGTCCCCCCGTTCCGCCCGACCCTGACGGTCCTCGTCGAGGACCGCCCGCAGCGAACACCCACGCTAGGAAGCCGGCCGCCGAAGTGGACCACGGTCGCTACCGAAGGATTAGCTTGTGCTTTATCCATCAGGCTCGAACGTCGCCTCGAACATGATCACCCGGATGGGGATTCGCCGGACGTGAGGGCGGCCTCCGTCCGATCCT
>NZ_JBIURH010000125.1:0-4976 GCF_044740765.1 Kitasatospora sp. NPDC088346 | reverse complement strand
CCGTACTCCGTCACCAGATGACGCGCGACCACACCACCCAACGCACCCGACGCACCCGTCAGCAACACCGTCCCCGCCGGATCCAACACCCGCAGGCCAGCAGCCGCCGCTCCGGGGGTCCCGTCGGCGCGCAGCAGGCGGCGTGCGGAGGCCTCGCCCGCGCGCAGCGCGAGTTCGGGCTCCCCCGTGCCGAGTGCGGAGGGAAGCGCCCGGAGGGAGCGCGGGTCCTCGTCCAGGTCGACCAGGGTGATCCGGCCCGGGTTCTCCGACTGGGCCGACCGCAGCAGACCGTGGACGGCTGCCGCCGCCAGGTCGCCGGTGGTCGCGCCGCGCGTGACCACGACCAGGTGGGAGTCCGCGAAGGCGTCCTGCGCCAGCCATTCCTGGACCAGCGCCAGGGCGTCCCGGACGGCGGCGCGGGTGGCCGCGGCGACATCCTGACCGTCCGTCGGGGCGACCGGCACGACCAGGGTCCCGGGGACGGGCTCGGCAGCCGACGCCGCAGCGAGCTCCGCGAACCGGACCGCGTTCGGCAGACCCAGGTCGTCACCGCCCAGCACGCCCACCACACCGGCGGCCGCCTCCGCGGCGGCCGCCGCCGGGGCCGCCAGGGTCAGCGGCGTCCAGCGCGGCAGGAAGAGCGAATCCTGGCGGCTGCCCGCCGCCTGCTCCGGAACGAACGGACGCAGCACCAGCGAACCGACCGTGGCGACGGGCGCACCCGCCGCGTCGGCCACCGCCAGCGCCACCGCGTCCGCGCCCTTGGCCGAGAACCGCACCCGCAGTTCGCTCGCACCGGCCGCGTACAGGGTCACGTCCGACCAGGCGAACGGCAGCCGGCCCTGACCGGTGTCCTCCAGCAGCCCGCCGGCACCCACCGCGTGCAGGGCGGAGTCCAGCAGCGCGGGGTGGAGGGCGAACAGCCCCGCCTCCCCGTGCGCCTCCTCCGGCAGCGCCACCTCGGCGAAGACGTCGCCACCCCGGCGCCAGGCCGCCCGCAGGCCCCGGAACACCGGGCCGTAGGCGAAGCCCGCGGCCGCGAACCCCTCGTACACACCGTCCACCGGAAGCGGTTCGGCACCCGCCGGCGGCCACTCGGTCAGGTCGAACGGGACGGCGCTGCCCGCAGCGGCCAGCACGCCCGCCGCATGGCGCACCCACGGCTCGTCCGGCGCGGCGTCCTCCGCCCGCGAGAAGACCGACACCGGTCGACGGGCGGACTCGTCCGCCACACCCACGGACAACTGAAGCTGGACGGCGCCTCGCTCCGGGAGCACCAACGGCGCCTCCAGCGTCAGCTCCTCGACCAGCTCGCACCCGACCTGGTCACCGGCTCGAACCGCCAGCTCCACGAAAGCCGTTCCGGGCAGCAGGACACGGCCCGCGACGGCGTGGTCCACCAGCCACGGCTGGGCGTCCAGCGACAGCCGACCGGTGAAGACGTGCCCGTCCGCGTCCGCGAGCGCCAGTGAAGCGCCCAGCAGCGGATGGCCCGCGTTACCGAGGCCGGCGGACACCACGTCCCCCACCAGACCCCGCATCGGCCTCGGCCAGAAGTACTCCTGCTGGAAGGCGTAGGTGGGGAGGTCGACACGGCGGGCGCCGGTGCCCGCGAACACCGCCTCCCAGTCGAGCCGCGCGCCGCGCACGTACAGCAGGGCGGCGGCGGTCGCGAAGCTCCGGGCCTCGGGGCGGTCGCGGCGCAGGACCGGGGTGAGGACGGCCTCGGTGGACTCCGGCAGGCACTGCTGCGCCATCGCGCTCAGGGTGCCGTCCGGGCCCAACTCCAGGAACCTGCGGGCGCCTTCGGCCTCCAGCGTCGCGACCGCGTCGGCGAACCGGACGGCCTCACGGACGTGCCGCACCCAGTACTCCGGGTCCGTCAGCTCCTCCGACACCAGCGCGCCGGTGAGGGTCGAGACGATCGGGATCCGCGGCACCGAGAACGTCAACCCGGCCGCCACCGAACGGAACTCGTCGAGCATGCCGTCCATCAGCGGCGAGTGGAAGGCGTGACTGACCGTGAGCCGCTTCGACTTACGGTCCCCCAGCTGCTCCACGACCGCCAGCACGGCCTGTTCGGTGCCCGAAATCACCACCGAGGAAGGCCCGTTGACGGCGGCGATCCCGACACCGTCGGTCAGCAGCGGCAGCACCTCCGCCTCGGTCGCCTGCACGGCGACCATCGCACCGCCACGCGGCAGCGCCTGCATCAGCCGGCCACGCGCCGCCACCAGCCGAGAGGCATCCGCCAGCGACAGCACACCCGCCACGTGCGCGGCAGCCAGCTCACCGATCGAATGACCCGCCAGGAAGTCCGGCCGCACACCCCACGACTCCACCAACCGGAACAGCGCCACCTCCACCGCGAACAACGCCGGCTGCGTGAACGCCGTCTCGTCCAGCTGCTCCCCGTTCGCGATCACCTCGCGCAGCGAGCACCCGAGCAGCGGATCCAGCTCCGCACACACCGCATCGAACGCCGCCGCGAACACCGGGTAGGCGCTGGACAGTTCGACGCCCATCCCGGCCCGCTGGCTGCCCTGGCCCGCGAACAGGAACGCCGTCCGCCCGGCCGTCCCCGCGACACCCACGGGCGCCGCCGATCCACCGGCCGCCAGCGCCGCAAGCCCGGTCAGCACCTGCTGCCGGTCGTCCCCGACGAGCGCCGCCCGGTGCTCGAAGGCCGACCGGGCCGTCGCCAGGGTCAGGCCGACGTCCGCCAGGCCGAGGTCCGGTTCCGCGCCCAGGTGTTCGGCCAGCCGGGCGGCCTGGGCCCGCAGGGCCTCCGGCGTGCGGGCGGAGAGCACCAGCGGTACCGGACGGACCGAGGCGTCGGCCGGGTCACCGTCCGACTCCTGGGCGGGCGGCTGCTCCAGGACGATGTGCGCGTTGGTACCGCTGAAGCCGAACGAGGAGACCGCCGAACGGCGCGGCTCGCCCGTCTCGGGCCACTGTTCGGCCTCGCTCAGCAGCTCGACCGCGCCCGCCGTCCAGTCGACGTGGGTGGAGGGCTCGCCGACGTGCAGGCTCTTCGGCAGTACGCCGTGCTGCATGGCGAGCACCATCTTGATCACACCGGCCGCACCGGCCGCCGCCTGGGTGTGCCCCAGGTTGGACTTCACCGAACCGAGCTTCAACGGCCGCTCCGCGGGCCGGTCCTGGCCGTACGTGGCGAGCAGCGCCTGTGCCTCGATGGGGTCGCCGAGCGTGGTACCCGTACCGTGCGCCTCGACCGCGTCGACCTGGGCGGAGGTCAGACCGGCGTTGCGCAGCGCCTGCTTGATGACGCGCTGCTGCGAGGGGCCGTTGGGGGCGGTGAGGCCGTTGGAGGCGCCGTCCTGGTTGACCGCGCTGCCCCGGACGATGCCGAGCACCCGGTGCCCGTTGGCGAGCGCGTCCGACAGCCGCTCGACCAGGATCATGCCGACGCCCTCGCCCCAGCCGGTGCCGTCGGCGTCGTCCGAGAACGCCTTGCAGCGGCCGTCCGTGGCGAGCCCGCGCTGCCGACTGAACTCCACGAACGTCCCCGGAGTCAGCATCACCGTCACACCGCCGGCCAGGGCGAGCGTCGACTCCCCGGTCCGCAGCGACTGGCAGGCCAGGTGCAGCGCGACCAGCGAGGACGAGCACGCCGTGTCGATGGTGACGGCGGGCCCCTCCAGGCCGAGCGTGTAGGAGACCCGGCCGGACGCGATGCTGCCCGAGCTCCCGGTGCCGATCTGGCCCTCGGCGCCCTCCACGGACTGCTGGAGCAGCATGCCGTAGTCGTTGTACATCACGCCGACGAAGACGCCGGTCCGGCTGCCGCGCAGGGCGGCCGGGTCGATGCCGGCCCGCTCGAAGGCCTCCCAGGAGGTCTCCAGCAGCAGCCGCTGCTGCGGGTCCATCGACATCGCCTCACGCGGCGAGATCCCGAAGAACCCCGGATCGAACTCCCCTGCCCGGTGCAGGAATCCACCTTCCCGGACGTAGGACGTGCCGGGGTGGTCCGGGTCCGGGTGGTAGAGGTTCTCGACGTCCCAGCCGCGGTCCTCCGGGAAGAAGGACACCGCGTCGTCGCCCGCCGCGACCAGCCGCCAGAGGTCCTCCGGCGACTCGATGCCGCCGGGGAACCGGCAGGCCATGCCGACGATGGCGATCGGCTCGTGCTCGCCGTCCTCGATCTCCTTCAGCCGCCGGCGGGTCTCGTGGAGATCCGCCGTCACGCGCTTGAGGAAGTACCGAAGCTTGTCCTCGGCCGCCAGGTCTGCCGGCATGTCAGGTCACCTTTCAGGATGTTGCAGAAGGTCGGGCGGTGGCGGTGGGGTCAGGAGATGCCGAATTCCTTGCCGATGAAGTCGAAGAGGTCGTCATCGGTGGCCTCCTCCAGTTCCTCGGCGACGGCCGCGTTCTCCACCGGGGCGGCCTGCTGGTCGTTCCACCTGGCGAGCAGCGACTGGATGCGGTTGGCGACGCGCAGGTGGCCCTCGTCGTCCGCCGGCGTCTCCAGCAGGGCGGCTTCCAGCCGGTCCAGCTCGGCCAGCAGCGGCACCACGGCGGCCGCCGCGTCGGGCACGGTCTCCGCCCGCAGCAGGTCCACCAGGGCCGCCGGGGTCGGGTAGTCGAAGACCAGGGTGGCCGGCAGCCGCAGACCGGTGACCGCGTTGAGGCGGTTGCGCAGTTCGACGGCGGTCAGCGAGTCGAAGCCGAGGTCCTTGAACGCCCGGCCGGCGTCCACGGACGAGGCACCGGGATAGCCGAGGACGCCGGCCACCTCCGAGCACACCAGATCCAGCAGGACCGCCTCCCGCTCCTCCTCCGGCACGCCCAGCAGCCGCTGCGCCAGCGAGGGGCCACCGTCGCCCGTACCGGCGGACCCTGCGGCCCTCCGGGCGGTCACCCGGACCAGGCCCCGCAGGACCGGCGGCACCGGCCCGCCCGAAGCGGCCTGGGCCCGCAGCCCGGCGAGGTCGAGACGGATCGGCACCAGCACC
>NZ_JBIURH010000124.1:0-5183 GCF_044740765.1 Kitasatospora sp. NPDC088346 | reverse complement strand
CGCTCTGGTGTCGGAGGAGCTGACGGACCCGGAGTACTGGGTGCGGCACGTCCGTGAGGCCGTCCGCTTCGCCGACGCGGTCGCGACGCTGGAGGTCGAAGGCGTCCGGACGTTCCTGGAGTTGGGCCCGGACGGCACCCTGAGCGCGATGGCGCAGCAGTGCCTGCCGGAGTCCACCACCGCCGTCCTCACCCCGGTCCTGCGCCGTGACCGTCCCGAGGCCCGGAGCCTCACCACGGCCCTCGCCCGGCTGCACGTGCGCGGCATCCCGCTCGACTGGGACACCGTCCTCGGGGGCGCGGGCGCCCGCCGTGTCGACCTCCCCACCTACGCCTTCCAGCGCGAGCGGTACTGGATGGAGGCGCCCGCACTGTGGGCGGTGGACGTGGCCTCGGCCGGCCTGGTCGCGCCCGGGCACCCGCTGCTCGGCGCCGCCGCCCCGCTGGCCGAGTCCGACGGCTACCTGTTCACCGGACGGCTCGCCCTGGACACCCACCCGTGGCTGGCCGACCACGCCGTCTCCGGCACCGTGCTGCTGCCCGGCACCGCCTTCGTCGAGCTGGCCCTGCGGGCCGGCGAACAGACGGGCTGCGAGCGGCTGGACGAACTGACCCTGGAAGCCCCGCTGGTGATCCCCGCCGCCGAGGCGCTGCAGTTCCAGCTCTGGGTCGGCGCCGCCGGCGAGGACGGCGGCCGGCCGATCAGCCTGTACTCCCGTCCCGAACAGGCCGAGCCCGACGAGCCGTGGACCCGCCACGCCGGCGGAGCGCTCGCCGTCTCCGCGGCAGCCGACACCGGCACCCCGGCCGAGGCCGCCGAACTCACCGAGTGGCCGCCCGCCGGTGCCACCGCCGTCGGGGTCGACGGCCTGTACGAGCGGCTGGCCGACGGCGGATTCGCCTACGGCCCGGCGTTCCAGGGGCTCACCGCCGCCTGGCGGCTCGGCGAGGAGCTCTTCGCCGAGGTCGCCCTGCCCACGACGGCACAGCCGGACGGTGGCCTGTTCGGCCTCCATCCGGCCCTGCTCGACGCCGCCCTGCACGGCACCTTCCTCCAGGAGGGATCGGCCGAGGACACCGGCGCTGCGCAGGGAAGGCTGCCGTTCTCCTGGAGCGGCGTCACGCTGCACGCCGTCGGCGCCACCGCGCTGCGGGTGCGGATCACCCCGCAGGGCACCGACACGATCGCCCTGGCGCTCGCCGACGCGACCGGCCGGCCGGTCGCCACCGTCGACTCGCTGGTGCTGCGCCCGGTGGCCGCCGAGCAGCTGCGCGGCGCCCGGTCCGGGCACCTCGACGCGCTCTTCGAGGTCGAGTGGACGGCGCTGCCCACCGCGGCCGGCGCGGACCGCACCCCGCCCGCCCTGGCCGTGGTCGGCGCGGCCGAGGGACTGCACCGGGGCCTGCGATCCGGTGGCCTCGCCGCCGAGGCCTACCCGGACCTCCCGGCGCTCGCCGCGGCCGTCGAAGCCGGCGCCCCGGTCCCGGAGTTCGTGCTCACCGGCGTCGACCTGCCGGACCTGCCGGACCGGGCGGCGGGTGCCGCGGTGCCGTCCGCGGACACCGTCCGGGCCGCCACCCACCGGGCCCTCGCCCTCGCACAGGCGTGGCTGGAGCTGCCCGGCCTCGGTGACGCCCGCCTGGTGGTCCTGACCCGTGGCGCGGTCGCCACCGCCGGCGGCGAGCAGGCCGACGACCTGGCCGGCGCGGCGGTGTGGGGTCTGCTGCGCTCGGCGCAGTCCGAGAACCCGGACCGCTTCGTCCTGCTCGACCTGGACCGGGCCGACGGCGACGACACGACCGCTGCCGTCCTGCCCGCGGCCCTCACCGCAGCGGAACCCGAACTGGCACTCCGTCACGGCGAGTTGTTCGTCCCCCGGCTGGCCCGGATCGCCGCCGACGCGGCCCTCGCCCCGCCCGTGGACGCCGTCGCCTGGCGGCTCGGAATCCCCGTCAAGGGCACCCTGGAGAACCTGGCACTGATCGAGTTCCCGCCCGCCGTCGCCCCGCTCGAACCGGGCTACGTCCGGATCGGCGTCCGCGCCACCGGGCTGAACTTCCGGGACGTCCTCAACGCCCTCGGCATGTACCCCGGCAACGCCGGCCTGCTCGGTCTGGAGGGCGCCGGCGTCGTCCTGGAGGTAGGCCCGGGCGTCACCGACCTCGCCGTCGGCGACCGGGTGTTCGGCATGCTCTCCGGAGGCTTCGCACCGGTCACCGTCACCGACCGGCGGATGGTCGCCCGGATGCCCCGGGAGTGGAGCTTCGCCGAGGCCGCCTCCGTCCCGGTGGTGTTCCTCACCGCCTACTACGCCCTGGTCGACCTCGCCGACCTGAAGGCCGGGGAGTCCCTGCTGGTCCACGCCGCCGCCGGCGGTGTCGGCATGGCCGCCGTCCAGCTCGCCCGCCACCTCGGCGCCCAGGTGTTCGGCACCGCGAGCGCGTCCAAGTGGGACGCCGTCCGGGCCCTCGGCCTGCCCGACACCCATCTCGCCTCCTCCCGCGACCTGGACTTCGAGGAGCGCTTCCGCACCGCCACCGGCGGCCGCGGCGTCGACGTCGTCCTCGACTCGCTGGCCCGCGAGTTCGTCGACGCCTCGCTGCGGCTGCTCCCGCGCGGCGGACGCTTCGTGGAGATGGGCAAGACCGACGTCCGGGACGCCGAGCAGGTCGCGGCCGAGCACCCCGGCGTCCGCTACCGCGCGTTCGACCTGATCGAGGCCGGACCGGACCGCATCAACGAGATGCTCACCGCCGTCCTCGACCTGTTCGCGCAGGGAGCCCTCCAGCACCTGCCCGTCACCGCCTGGGACATCCGGCGCGCCCCCGAGGCGTTCCGCTTCGTCAGTCAGGCCAAGCACATCGGCAAGGTGGTGGTCACCGTCCCGCCGCCGCTCGACCCGGACGGCACCGTGCTGGTCACCGGCGCCACCGGCACCCTCGGCGCGCTCGTCGCCCGCCACCTGGTGACCGGTCACGGTGCCCGGCACCTGCTGCTCACCAGCCGGCGCGGCGCCGACGCCCCCGGCGCCGCCGAACTCACCGCCGAGCTGACCGCCCTCGGGGCCCGGGTCACCGTCGCCGCCTGCGACGCCGCCGACCGGACGGCCCTCGCGGAACTGCTCGCCGCGGTGCCCGCCGCCCACCCGCTGACCGCCGTCGTGCACACCGCCGGCGTCATCGACGACGGCGTGGTCGGCTCGCTCACCCCCGCGCGGCTGGACACCGTACTGCGACCCAAGGTGGACGCCGCGCTCAACCTCCACGAGTTGACCGCCGGCCACGACCTCGCCGCGTTCGTGCTGTTCTCGTCCGTCGCCGGCACCTTCGGCGGCGCCGGACAGGGCAACTACGCGGCCGCCAACGCCTTCCTCGACGCCCTCGCCCGGCACCGCCGCACCGCCGGACTGGCCGGCCTGTCGCTCGCCTGGGGCCTGTGGGCGGAGACCAGCGGCATGACCGGCACCCTGGACGAGGCCGACCTGCAACGGATGGCCCGCGGCGGCATCACCCCGCTCGGCTCCGCCCAGGGCCTGGCGCTGCTCGACACCGCGGCCACCCTGGGACGCGCCACCCTCGCCCCGATGGGCCTGGACGTCACCGGCCTGCGCTCCGCCGACCCGGCCGCCCTCCCGCCGCTGCTGCGCGGCCTGGTCCGGGCCCCCGCCCGGCGCACCGCCAGGGCCGCCGCGGCCGCTGCCGGGGCCGACCCGGGCCGCACGCTGGAACAGCGCCTCGCCGGACTGGACGAGGACGAGCGCCGCACGCTGCTGCTGGACCTGGTCCGCACCCAGGTCGCCGCCGTCCTCGGCCATGCCGGACCGGAGGCGGTCGACGCCGAACGGGCCTTCAAGGAGCTCGGCTTCGACTCCCTCACCGGTGTCGAACTGCGCAACCGCATGAACGCGGCGACCGGGCTGCGGCTCTCCGCCACGCTGGTCTTCGACTTCCCGACACCGGCCGCGCTCGCCGAGCTGCTGTTCACCGAGACCGCCCCCGCGGCGGACGCCTCGGCCCGACCGCTGCTCGCCGAACTCGACCGCCTGGAAGCCGCCTTCGCCGCCGCGCCCGTCCCCGGCGAGGACCTGCGGACCGCGCTGTCCACCCGCCTGCAGTCCCTGCTGGGCCGGCTGGCCGCCGTCGAGGAGCCGGCGGCCCCGGCCGTCGACACCGAACAGCTCAGGGCCGCCTCCGACGAGGAGCTGTTCGCGTTCATCAACGACCAGCTCGGCCGCTCGCAGGACGGCAGCTGAGCCGTAGCACGACCGCACGGTCCCACCCCGGGGCCCCGGACAGGCACCCGAAGGTGCCCGCCCGGGGCCCCGGCGGCATCACCCGGCATCCCTCCCCGGCGTCACTCCCCGGGGCGAGGCCGCCCGGACGGCGGCTGCGCCCCCGTGCGCCACCAGCGGCGCGACGCCAGTGCGGCCAGCGCGGCGCCGACGGCGTTCACCAGGACGTCGTCCACCGAGGACACCCGGTCCAGGCACAGGACGTACTGCGCGGTCTCGATCAGCGCCGAGCAGGCCGCCCCGAGCGCCAGGACCCTCGGCGCGGACGCCAGTGCCACGAACCGCAGCGGGGCGAAGAACCCCAGCGACGCGAACACCAGCAGGTTGCCGCCGATCCCGACGACCCCCATGGTGGGCAGGTCCTGCAACGGGACCAGGCTCACCCCGCCGTGGGCCGTGCCGGGCGAGGCACCCGGCATCATGGTCATCCAGACGAACGGCAGCGTGCCGTGCACTATGCCCACCTCCGCCAGCGACATCCGCCACGCCGAGGAGCTGCCGGCGGCACTTCGGCATCGCGTCAGCACCCACACCACCAGCAGGGCCAACGGCACCGCGGCCAGCGTGACCAGCACCACGCCGTTGAACGTGTCGAGGCAGCCGTGCCACCGCCCGGCCGCGCACCTCGGCGCCGACATCAGGAGCGGACGCCGCCCGACGAACGCGGCGCCCGCGATGCCGAGGGCCACCAGGCCCAACAGGACGGCCTGGCGCGTGCGGCGCGGCGGCGGCGCGGGAAGGGCAGCGTCGTGGTTCATGCCCCCATTGAAGACCACGGGCGGCAGCGGACCGGACAGGACCTAGAAGGCTCGTGAAGATCTTGGGTTCTGGCCCCGCCGCGTGAGCGGCGGGGCCAGACTGCTTCTTGTGGCAATGGGGGAATGGGCCGGGG
>NZ_JBIURH010000123.1:0-5657 GCF_044740765.1 Kitasatospora sp. NPDC088346 | reverse complement strand
CGAGCCGACCGTCTTCACCTTCGCGAACGGCACCTACGGGCCTCTGAAGCTCTGATCAGGTCTGCCACCTGAGCGTCGAGACGTTAAAGCACAAGATTAGGGCCTGTTTCAGAAGTGGATCAAGGTCGTGCGATGATCATGTTCCGTGGTTCGAGGAGATCTGACGGACGCCCAGTGGGCGGTGCTGGAACCGCTGCTGCCGCGGGGCATCAAGCCCGGTCGGCCGCCGGTGCACACCAAGCGGCAGCTGATCAACGGCATACGGTTCCGTACCCGCACGGGCATTCCGTGGCGGGATCTGCCCTAGCGGTATGGGCCTTGGGAGACGGTGTACGGGCTGTTCCGCCGCTGGCAGCGCGACGGCACCTGGCCCCGGATTCTCGAGCAGCTCCAGGCCCGGGCCGATGCCAAGGGCCTGATCACCTGGGACATCTCCGTGGACTCCACAATCGCCCCCGCACACCAGCACGCGGCCGGTGCGCGCAAAAGGGGGATCTGCAGGTCGAGCCACCCGGCAGCGTCTTCACCGAGCCCGACGACCACGGCCTCGGACGCTCTCGCGGTGGACTGACCACCAAGATCCACCTGGCGGTCGAGCAGGCACAGAAGCTGATGTCGCTCGTGATCACAGCCGGACAGCGCGGTGACTCCCCGCAGTTCCAGGTCGTCCTGGGCCGCATCCGTGTACCCAGGCTCGGCCCGGGACGGCCGCGCACCCGGCCGGACAAGGTCCGCGCCGACAAGGCGTACGGCTCCCGCGCGAACCGTGTCTACCTGCGCAGACGCCGCATCGGCTGCACGATCCCGGAGAAGCGCGACCAGATCGCCAACCGCAAGAAGCGCGGCTCCCACGGAGGCCGGCCGCCGAAGTTCGACAAGGCCGACTACCGCGAGCGCCACGCCGTGGAGTGCGGAATCAACCGCCTCAAGCGCCACCGTGCGGTCGCCACGAGATACGACAAGCTCGCCGTCCGCTACGAAGCAACCGTGCTGGTCGCAGCCATCAACGAATGGCTGTGACCAGCACTTTCGAAACAGGCCCTAGCGTCTCTCATGTCCACCTCAAAGCGGGGTGGGCGGTGATGAGGGGGGACCTCATGAAGCGCAAGATTGTTGCTGGTGTGTTCGCTGCTGTGGTGTCGGCGGGGCTGCTGGGGGCTGCGGCTGCGGCGGTCGACCCGGGTCAGTCCGGGAACATTTGTGACCCGTACAACGAGCGGACCTACACCCAGACCGGCTACGAGTGGGGCACGAGCGACAGCGGCACCATCAGCAACAGCTCGGGGGCGACCGTCTCGCGGGCCATCGCCCGGTCCGCGAGCGGCACCGCGAGCGTGACGGTCAGTGCCGAGGTGCAGGCGAGCGGGAGCGTCGTCATCGCGGAGATTCAGGCGAAGCTCGGCGTCTCGGTGACCGCGTCTGTCACGCTGACGAAGACGGACACCTTCACCGTGGCGGTGCCCGCCTACTCGACGGTGTCGTACCGCGACGGCCTGATCAAGCGGACGTACATCGTGACGGTCCGGCACATCGCCAGCAACTGCAAGGTGTCCAGCACCACCTACGGCACGGTCGTCGCGCCGCAGAAGTACGCCGAGGTCAGGAACGTCTGATCGACGGCCGGTCCGGGAGGGCGGCGGGACACCGCCCTGCCCTCCCGGACCGCCCACCTGCCCGCCCGCCCACCGATCTCCCGGGAGCGTGATGAACCGCCGCCTCGTGCCCGTCCTGCTGGCACCGTCCCTGTGCCTCGCCGTCCTCACCGGATGCACCGACAGGACCGACCGCACCGCCCAGCCGACCACCGCCGCAGCCGGCTCCTGCGAGCAGGAGTACCGGGCCCCGGCCGGCACACTCCTGACAGCGGACACGGTGTGGCCCGGCGCCTCGACCACGAGCACCGAGGCCTCCCTGCGCCTGACGGCCGCCTGCGCGGCGGCGGACCCCGCCCCTGCGGTGTCCTGCACCCCGGCCGACTTCCCCTGGTCCACCCCGGACGGGCAGCGCACCGCCCGCCTGCGGGCCGCGGGCATCGACACCTGGGTCAGCTCCACGATCGCCTCGACCGACTCCGGCCAGAAGCTCACCCAGCAGATCCTCCACTTCACCGCGGCCTCCGCCGCGGCGGGGGTCGACCGCTACCGGGACCACCTCGCCCAGTGCGGCGCCAAGGTGCTGGTGGCGGAGAACGGGAAGAGCCGGCGGGTGCTCCTGGCATCCGGACCCCAGCCCGGCCTGCTCGTCGACTTCACCTCCGACCGGGTCACCGCGTTCACCCCGACCGGCTCCGGCTGGACCGCCGAGCGCCTGCTTGCTGTCGCGCCCCGCTGAACCGGCCTTCGAACGGATCACGACAGCACCGTGTCCGACCGGGGCAGGGCCCCGGTCGGACACGGCCCTCCAGGGTGTTCCCCGAGGACCCGGCCGGGCAGGCGTGCGTTCCCGGTGATCGGCGACGACCGTTTCACCGTCCCCGGCGAGATCGTTCGGTGCTGCGGTCGAGGTGGACGCTGCACCTCACGACCGCGGCACCTCCGCGCACGGTGGCCTGCTCGGAGATGCCGCCGACGGGACGACCTGCCTTACGCGCCCGGCGGGACGGGCGGTGCCGGCGGCCGGGGCACGGAGGAGCCTGGCAGCCTGACGGTTGCCTTCGCTCCTCCGCCGTCCCCACCCGGGGCCAGCGCCACGGCACCGCCCGCGTCCCGGACCGCCTGCGCGACGATGGCCAGACCCAGCCCGGATCCGGGCAGCTGGCGCGCGGCGGGCGAGCGCCAGAAGCGGTCGAAGACGTGCGGCAGGTCCTCCGGCGGGATCCCGGGACCGTAGTCGCGCACCGTCAGAACACCGCCCGCGAGCGCGACGTCGACGGCTCCGCCGGGCGGGCTGAACTTCACGGCGTTGTCCAGCAAGTTGATCACGGCGCGCTCCATGGAGTGCGCGTCGGCCAGGACGTGCCATGGGCTCAGGTCCACGGTGAACACCAACCCGGGTCCGCGGAGCCGGGCCCGGTCGAGTGCACGCGAGACGATGTCGTGGAGCGCCACCTCGGCGACGGGAGCGGAACCCCTCGCCCGCAGGGGGCGCGAGAGCTCGAGGAGGTCGCCGATCAGGGTGGAGAGCTCCACCATCTGTGCCTTCATGTTGCCGAAGAGCTTCGTGCGCATGCCTTCCGGAATCGCGCGCCCGGTCTCCTCGCTGCGTATCAACAGGTCCACGTTGGTGCGCAGCGAGGTCAACGGCGTGCGCAGTTCGTGCCCGGCGTCCGCGATGAGCTGGGACTGGCTGTCGCGGGAGTTCGCGAGAGCGGTGCTCATGGCGTTGAACGACCGGCCGAGGCGGGCGAGTTCGTCGTCCCCCGACACGGTGATGGTCGTCCCGGGTTCCTGGGTCCGGGCGATGTGCTCGGCGGCCTGGGTCAGCCGGTCGACCGGCTGCAGTGCTGTGCGGGCGATCCACAGTGCGCCGGCGGCCGAGGCCGCGATGACGAGCGCAGCCGCGCAGGCCGTGATGAAGGCCAGCCGGGACAGGGCATCCTGCACGGGCCCCAGGGGTTGTGAGAGTGCCACGGCCGCGGTGGTGCGTACCCCGTTGAACACCACCGGGCCGTAGCTGACGACGTACACGCGAACGGCCTCACCGTCCGCGAGCTGCCCGTCCCGGGAACGGGAGTCCGCATCGGCTCCGAACGTGCCGCTCCCCGCAACCGACAGGTCCTCCTGGACCACCTTCACGGCCCGGGTGTCGCTCTGCGGACACGACGTCCCGTCCGCGAAGATCACCGTCGGGATGGTGTCGGTGGTCATCCACGGCTGCGCGACGACACCGTGGCACCAGTCGTTCAGCGCCTTGATCTGGGCCTGGGGAGGGGTACGGGCATTCGGTGCCCACGCGTGCGCCAGCGTCTTGTCGACCTGGGTCGTCATCTCGTTGCTGGCGACGAACCAGCCGGCCACAGCACTCAGCACCACCGCCAGCGACACGGCGAGGGCCGTGAAGAGCGCCAGTCTGCCGCGCAGCGTCATCTGGCGGAGCCACCCGCCGCGCCGCCGCGGGGCCGAAGGGATCGGCCCCGCTGTGTCGGATCCTGAAGGTGTTCGGTCCGTCCGCACACTCGGAACTGCGCCGGTCATGACTGTTCTCCGCCCCCGAGGTCGCTCGTGTACTTGTCCGCACGAACAGCCACCCACGCTGTCTGCGGGTGACCGCCGATTGCCGGTTGGGCGACCTGGATCACCGCCCCCCAATCACTTGCGGCTCCGATAGGTCAAGACATTCGCAAGGTCGCTCCTGACGCGGCCGTGGCTGACGAGGCGAGCTGCGGCAGGGACCGGCGCAGGGACTTACTGATCATGACAACACGGTCGAGCAGCTGGATGAGAATCCTCTGACAATTCCCTGAAACCTGCCTCAACGTCAGGTTCACCGGCGCCGCCCACGGGCGGCCGGGACGCCAGTTCTTCCTTGGAGGATTCAGGGGCCTTCCGGCCGCGGGCGCGCCGTTGGCCGTCATCGGCCGGCAGTGTTTCCGGCCCGCCGCCCGGCACGGTTCAGACACCGGCAATCAGCATTTGCCGGGTGGCAAAAATCAGGGCAAAGTACCCACCGCCCTGGAATCGGAAGATCCTGTTTCTTTTACGCCGGAGGGTCGCATTGATCGCCACTATGGCAACGGTCACAGTTTGATGCCGAAATGTATCGCTTCGCATTAATTCAGCCGTGTGCAAATTGGACAAAATGGGCAATTCCGGAATGGGTTAAACGATTGCCAATTCATTGCCGCCGTCGGAGAATTCTTGCCTGCGAGGGGCCGTGGCGGCGCTCGCATGAATCTGACAAAGATGCGGCAATCGAAACCTGGGGGACGTGCATGAAGAGGATGAAGGCGCTTGTTGTTTCCGCGCTGGTGTCGGCGCCGTTGATGGTCGGGCTGGCTGCGAGCCCGGCGCATGCTGTGAACCGCTGCACGACGTGGCAGGACGGAAATACGTTCGGGGCCACCTGTCGATTCCCCATTGACAACCTCAATTCCGGATTTGTGGCCTACGCGGTGTGCGCCAATGGCAAAGCAGTCGTAGGGGAGGCCAAAGTTGCGGGGAGTGGTCAGTGGTCCTACGCGTATTGCACCAGCGTCAATTCAAGTTTGAGTTACGGAGAGGTCCTGCCTCGCACGTGGATTCACGGGTAGTCGCCTGCCGGGCTGTTTCCGGCGCAGCCTGTCATTGTCGGCTCCGGTGACGTGAGGCCGAGTTGCGGTGCGGGGGCGGTCGCCGGAGGTTTTCGGAGGGGGCCTGGTGCACGCCTGTTTGGCCGCGCCTGACCGCCTGTTGCGGTGCTCCGACACCTCGCCGCAGGCCTTCCCGGAGGGCGCGCGAACGTAGTAACAGTTCGCCGCGGCCGGCGGCTTGCCTGCGGCCGGCTGTCTGCGGTCTGGGGCAACAGGCCGCTGACCGCGCGGCTGCGGAGCAGCCTCCGCAGAGCGTGCGCAGCTGTTCTTCCAGCGCCACGGCTCGCGCCCTGACCCTGGAGGGCCGTAGGAGCCGCGGTGGAGGACAGCCGTTACTAGAAGGCTCGTGAAGATCTTGCTGAGGGGCTGTCTGGCTGCGGGCCGGGCGGCCCCTTCTGGTTATGCGCTGGCGGGGGTGAGGTGCCAGGTG
>NZ_JBIURH010000122.1:0-5670 GCF_044740765.1 Kitasatospora sp. NPDC088346 | reverse complement strand
CACGCCAGGCCTTGACCTGACCCACCCCGAGATCCACAGACACGAGCCAACCCAACCACAACAAGCCCACCCATAACTGTGATTGCAGTACTAGCGGGCCTCTGGGCCAGCTGCGAAAAAGGCTGCTGGCGGTCGCCGTCGGAGAGGTCGTTGACGCCGACCTTCCAACCGTTGTCGGCGACCTGCTCGAACCCCTCGTAGAACACGCCCGCCGCCGGGGCCGAAGCGGCCGACGAAGAGCCTCCGGGCGACGCGACGGAGGGCCCTGCGGTCGTCGCGATTTCATGATCACGGTGACCTCTGTCCTGGCACGCCGAGACGGTTAGCCCCATCCCCAACGCCAGCGCCGCCACACAGACCCGATTCCTCGCCAAGCGCATCTCCCGGTCCCTCCCTCACTCGGAACACCCAATGACATCCCACCTCGCATGCCCACCGTCACCCCGATCGGACGGCGACGGAACCTTGAGGCGCCGCCAACCCCAACCGAACACTGATCGAACACAGATGATCAACGGTCGTCTCTGAGCTGGTTGCCAGTAAGGGAGCGCCGCACCGCTCCCCCGCCCCGGGTCGTTATCAATGTGTTACCGAAGATCTTCGAGAGACCCCTCGATGGCGAGGTGGGGTGGCTGATGCTCCGTTTCCAGGCCCCGCCGCTTCAAGCGAACCACTTTGCCGGTGGCGACCTCGAGTGCGGCGAACAGGGTGGTGGTGCCGTCGCGGACGTAGTCGGCGGTCATCCGCGGTGACACGCCCGGCATCATCGGCAGCACCGACTCGCATGCATCCCCAGGTTGCGGACGTTTCGGACCCGGCCGCCGTCACCGCAGCCATGGACGGGGTGACCGAGCACTCGGGGCGCCTGCCGTGGCCCTGCCGTAGCCGTGGCCGCCCACCCCTCGGGCCGCTCGGCTCGTCCCGCACCCACCACCCTTCGGGGCCGTGCAGTTCGGTACACGGCAACCCCGAGGCAACGCCCATCTGGCTCGGGGTTGCGGCAAAGCAGGATGCGGACCTGCGCTCTCGCGTCTGCGACTCGCACTCCCGCGCTCCGGGGGCCATTGAGGCAGTCAGCCCTCTTCATGAGAGTTTACTTGCATAAAGCATGTCAGCCATCTACATTCATGAGAGCCAGTCCTTGCAACAGCGGCAGTCCCTCTCCGTTGGAGGTTCAGATGACAGACGTCTCGGTGGTCGGCCCGGACGGCGGTGAGTCGATCCAGCTCGGCCCGACCCGGATGCGGATCCTGGAGGACGGCAGTACGACCGATCACCGCCTGGGCGTCGGGGAGATCACGCTCGCCCCGCACACCGACGGGCCGCCGCAGCACCGCCACGCCCGGCACGACGAGGGCTTCTACGTGGTGTCCGGTGCGGCCACGTTCACCGTCGGCGAGACCGTGTACGACGCGCCCGCCGGAACGCTGGTCATGATCCCGCCCGGCGCCCCGCACACCTTCGCCAACCCGACCGACGGCATCACGGTCCTACTGAACACGTTCACCCCGGACCTGTACGTCAACTACTTCCGGGACCTGCGCGACATGATCGCCGATGGTCGGCCGCTCACCCCCGAGTCGACGATCGAGGCGATGAGCCGGTACGCCACCGGACCGGCCACCGAATTCGCCTGAGGCGCCCTCAGCACCGAGCCGCCCCGTCACGTCCCCGGCGGCCCCGAGAGCCTCGTCCAGCTCGACGACATCCCCATCGACCGGTCGCCGTCGACCGACTCCGTCGCTGGGCGTTTCCACCACCCCGCCCGGCTCCAGCCCGCGCCGCACGCCCCGCCGACGCGGGATCCACGGCCAGGCCACGACCCGTCTCCGTACCCGAGTACCCGAGGGAAGCCATCACCATGACCGTCTCCGCTCCCACCAGCACGACCCGCACCATCGACCTTCCGGGCGGCCTCGCCATCACCGTCCAGGAGTTCGGGGCGAACACCGACGGCACCGGCGTGCTCATGCTGCACGGCGGCGCCGGACCGCGCTCGATGGCGGGCTTCGCCGCCGGCATGTCGCAGCACGCCTACGTGGTCGTACCGACCCACCCCGGGTTCGACGGCACTCCCCGTCCGGAATCCACCGACACCGTCGCCGACCTGGCCACCGCCTACCTCGACCTCCTCGACGCACTCGACCTGCGCGGCGTCATGGTGGCCGGCAGCTCGGTCGGCGGCTGGATCGCCGCCGAGATGGCACTGCGCGACAACGCCGCGCGGATCTCCTGCCTGACCCTGCTCGCCTCCACCGGCGTCGCCCCCGAGCCCCCGCTGCAGCTGGCCAACCCCGCCGAGCTCGGCCCGGTCAGGACCGGCGAACTTGCCTTCCACAACCCGCAGTTGCGCCTGAGCCCGGCCACGCTCAGCCCGGAGCAGCTGGCCGCGATGGCGGCCGACCAGCGCACCCTGGCCGTGTACGCGGGCGATCCGTTCTGCTACGACCCGAAGCTGCGCGGGCGCCTGCACCGGGTGACCGTCCCGGTGCTGGTGATCGCCGGTGAGCGGGACGGCATCACCCCGCTGGAGTACGAGCGCTCCCTGGCCGGCTGTTTCCCCCGTGCCACCTTCCGCGCCGTCCCCGAGGCCGGGCACTTCCCGCACATCGAGCAGCCCGCAGCGGTATTCGGGGCGATCGGCGACTTCGTCGACACCGAGGTCAAGCCCGACGGCCAGCAGCCCGGCCGGCCGTCACACCGGTAACCCCGCCACCAGCACGAACGCGGGCCCGCCGTGTACCAGGACCGCGCCACCACTCACCGAGGAGATCGGACATTCAGACGCATCAGCCCCTGGTCGACGGCGGCCGCCGCCGGCGCGGGCCGGTTCTGGCGGTGTGCTGCCTGAGCCTGCTGATCACCGCTCTGGACACCACGTCCGTGAACGTCGCCCTGCCTGCCGTCGGCCACGATCTGCACACTGCGGTGAGCGGCCTGCAGTGGACCGCCGACGGCTACACCCTGGCGGTCGCCGCCTTCATGATGCTCGCAGGATCCACCGCCGACCGGATCGGGCGGCGCCGGGTGTTCCAGGCCGGACTGGCCCTGTTCACCGCCGGATCGCTGGCCTGCTCCCTGGCCCCGACCCTGGGGTGGCTGATCGCCTTCCGCGTCGCCCAGGGCCTAGGCGCCAGCATGCTCAACCCGGTCGCCCTGTCGATCATCACCCACGCCTTCCCCGATCCGGGCGAGCGTGCCCGCGCCATCGGGCTCTGGGGCACCACGGTGGGCCTGTCCCTGGCCGCCGGCCCGGTGGTCGGCGGCCTGCTGGTCGCCTCGGCCGGGTGGCGATCGATCTTCTGGGTCAACCTCCCGATCGGTGTGGCCGCCCTCGTACTCACCGCCGTGTTCGTACCCGAATCCAGGTCCGCCGCGACACGACGCCCGGACCCGGTCGGTCAGGGCTCGTCGTCACCATCCTGACCTCGCTGATCTCCGCGATCATCGAGGGCTCGCGCCAGGGCTACGGCAGCACCCCCGTCATCGGCCTGTTCGCCCTGTCCGCGGTCGCGGTCGCGGCGCTGCCCGGCTACGAACGCCGCCGCGAGCAGCCGCTGGTCGACCCGGTGTTCTTCGGCTCGGTCCCGTTCACCGGCGCCTTAGTCGTCGCCGTCACCGCGTTCCTGGTCCTGTCCGGTTTCCTGTTCCTCAACACCCTCTACCTGCAGGAGGTGCGCGGCTACAGCGCGCTGCACGCCGGCCTTTCGACCGTGCCCATGGCCGCCGGCATCGCGCTCGCCTCACCGCTCTCCGGGCGCCTGACCGCCACGCGCGGCCCTCGCCCGCCGCTGGTCGCCGCCGGCCTGCTGATCGCCGCCGCGGCGCTGACGCTGACCACACTGACCCCGACCACACCCTGGACGGTGCTGCTCGCCGCCTATGCGCTGCTCGGCATCGGACTCGGCCTCGTCAACACCCCGATCACCAGCACCGCCGTGGCCGGCATGCCGCGTGCCCAGGCAGGGGTCTCCGCCGCGATCACCACCACCGGCCGACAGGTCGGCAACAACCTCGGCGTCGCGGTCCTCGGCTCGATCGTCGCCGCGCGCACCCGGGCTCCGGGCCATGCCGGATTCGCCGCCGCCAGCCACCCGGGCTGGTGGACGCTGGTCGCAGGCGGACTGCTGATCGCGGCAACGGGCCTGGCCATCACGACACGCCGGGCCACCGCCACCGCCGCACAGGTCGCCGCACGCTTCCCGGCCGATCCCCGGAGCACCTCGAACCTCGCGCCCAGAGTGCGCGGCGGCGGCGCGCAGGTCTGATGCGTCGTCAGCGCTGTGCGGCGGGGCGGCCGCCGACGGGTGCGGCGCTGACCAGCGCGGCCCGAGTGAGGGTGATCGCGGTGTGCACGACGCTGGCGATCGCCTCCTCGGGGTCCAGCCGCGACAGATCGGTCAGCGCGAACAGGGCCTCGGCGCTGACGACGACGGCGAGGTCGTTCCTGAGCTGCCTCACAGCAGCCGGGTCCGTGGCCCCGAGAGTGTCGTCCAGCGGGGCGAGCGCGTGGTCGATCAAGCCGAAGCGCATGGCCGGCCGAGCACCGACCGCCTCGGGGCGGGTGATCGTCGCCGCGATCATCGCGCGGGTCGCTCCCTGGTAGGTCAGCACCGTGCGTAGCAGGTGCTCGGTCGCGACGGCGACGCGCTCCACCGGGTCGAGGGAGTCCGCGACCGACGCGAGCGCCTCCTCCGGGCTTGGCATCTCCCCCGCTATGGCCTCCTGGAGCAGGCTCGGCAGGTCGGGGAAGTGCCGATAGGCCGTGGCCTCGGACACCAGCGCGGACTTGGCGACCTCGAGCATCGTCACATCACGACCCGTACGCATCAGCTCGACCGCCGCCTGCACGATCGCCCTGCGCGTGCGCAGCTTCTGGTTCACGCGGCCGGTCGCAGCCTGCGGTGTCGTCGATTCGCCAGTGTGCATAGGCCAAGAATATCAAGTTGACCCTTATGATGAGAGTCAGCTCGCATCATGGGGCAGTGACCTCAAGACACTGGCGACTCTCCGCGGTTGCCACGAGATCTCGGCTGCCTTTGTTGCCACTACTAGCTTGATCTTTAACCTGTGTGGCGAGGTCGAGGGGTGCTGGACTTCTTCGTCTTCTTCTGCGGTGGCTTCGTGGTGTCTGTTTTGCGGACCGTGTGGACGTCGTGGCGCGGGGTGGGGTGGGTGTTCTTGCGGCCGGGAGGCCGGCCGGGGCCGGGGCGGCTGGGTTTCGGTGCTCCCGCCGGGAAGGCGGCCTTCGGGCGGAGGTGCCGGAATCCTCGCCGGACGCGGGCGTGCAGGTCAGGGCCTACCACGTCCAGCACGCATGACGCCGACTGCCACCTCATGACACCCAGTCCGTGAGAGGCTCGTGAGAGGTGACGGCCGACCGATGCCTGGAGAGTGACCTGCCTCCTGTCTACATGACTTTCGCCGCTCGCCGGTGAGGGATCTGTCGACGTCGGTTTGAGGCCGTGGTCGAGATATGTCGTACTGCGGCTGGTGGGGTCGCTGGGATCGTCTGCGCCCACCGAGAAGCCCAGGCCGGGGTGTCGGCGACGGTTGAACCGTGACCCACTCTGGCCGTGTCAACGGCCATTGAGATGCCCAGGTGGGCGGTCTCGGGGTGTCCAGGCTGGTGGCCATCAGAAATCCATGCCTGTGGCCAGTGGTGTTCCT
>NZ_JBIURH010000121.1:0-5677 GCF_044740765.1 Kitasatospora sp. NPDC088346 | reverse complement strand
CCGGCCACCACATCCGACAGCGGCCGCCACACCACCCGATAACGCCACCCGTCCACCGTCAGCAGCTCACGGCTCTGCCGACGCCACGCCGCCAGCATGGGGAGCGCGTCGCCGAGCCGGTCGCCGTGCTCGACGCCGAGGGTCTCGGCCAGCGCGGCCAGGTCCTCGCTCTCCACGGCCTCCCAGAACCGCGCTTCGACCGGGTCGGCGGGGCGCCCGGTCGGGAGCGGGCCGCCGGACTTCAGCCAGTAGTGGCCCCGCCGGAAGCCGTAGGTCGGCAGGTCGACCCGGCAGGCGCCGCGACCCGCGTAGAACGCCGTCCAGTCGACGGCGAGCCCGCGCAGGTGGGCGCGGGTCACTCCGGTGATGAGTGCCTCGTCCTCGGGGCGGCCCGCGCGCTGCAACGGGACGAACGCCGCCTCGGGGGCGCTCTCCTGGCCGAGGGCGCAGAGCACGCCGTCCGGGCCGACCTCGACGAAGGTCCGGACGCCCTGCGCCGCGAGGATCTGCACGGCGTCGGCGAAGCGGACGGCCTCGCGGACGTGCCGCACCCAGTACTCGGGGTCGGTCAGCTCGTCCGACACCAGCGCGCCGGTGAGCGTGGAGACGATCGGGATGCGCGGCGCCTCGAACGTCAACTCCCGCGCCACCGTACGGAACTCGTCCAGCATGCCGTCCATCAGCGGCGAGTGGAACGCATGGCTCACCGCGAGCCGCTTGGTCTTGCGGCCCTGCGCCTCCCAGTCCGCGGCCAGCTCCAGCACCGACCGCTCCTCGCCCGAAACCACGACGGCGGAAGGGCCGTTGACCGCGGCGATCGCCAGCTCGTCGCCGCGGCCGGCGATCAGCGGCAGCACCTCACCCTCGGCGGCCTGGAGCGCGACCATCGCGCCGCCGCGCGGCAGCGCCTGCATCAGCCGGCCACGCGCCGCCACCAGTCGAGAGGCGTCCGCCAGCGACAGCACACCCGCCACGTGCGCCGCGGCCAGCTCGCCGATCGAGTGACCGGCCAGGAAGTCAGGACGGACACCCCACGACTCCAGCAGGCGGAACAGCGCCACCTCCACCGCGAACAGCGCCGGCTGGGTGTACGCCGTCTCGTTCACCAGCTCCGCGTCCGCGATCGCCTCCCGCAGCGGACGCTCCAGATGCAGATCCAGCTCCGCACGGACCGCGTCGAACGCCTCCGCGAACACCGGATACGCGGCACACAACTCCTCACCCATGAAAGCCCGCTGGCTGCCCTGACCGGTGAAGAGGAAAGCGGACGGGCCGTCGGTGACGGAGTCCTGCAACGTCGTCTGCCCGCCGTCGGCGAGGGTCTGCAGGCCGCGCCGGAGCTCCTCGGCGTCGGCGGCGACCAGGGCTGCGCGGTGCGGCAGCGCGGCCCTGGTGGTGGCGAGGGAGAAACCCACGTCCAGCGGGTCGGCGGCGGGCTCGGCGGCCAGGTGGGCCAGCAGCCGGGCGGCCTGCTCGGGCAGGGCGTCGGCGGTGCGGGCGGAGAGCAGCCACGGCACCACAGTGCTGGGCGCCGTCGGCGTGTCCTGGGTGACGGCTGTGGCCCCGGGTCCGGTTCCGGTGCCGTCGGTGGCCGGTGCGGCGGGCTCGGGGGCCTGTTCGATGATGGTGTGGGCGTTGGTGCCGCTGATGCCGAAGGAGGAGGTGGCGGCGCGGCGCGGCCGACCGGTCTCGGGCCACGGGCGGGCCTCGGTCAGGAGCTCCACCGCCCCCGCCGTCCAGTCGACGTGCGGCGAGGGCTCGTCCACGTGCAGCGTCTGCGGCAGCACGCCGTGGCGCATCGCCATCACCATCTTGATGACGCCCGCGACACCGGCCGCGGCCTGGGTGTGGCCGACGTTCGACTTCAACGAGCCGAGCCAGAGCGGCTGTTCGGCCGGCCGCTCCTGGCCGTAGGTGGCGAGCAGCGCCTGCGCCTCGATCGGGTCGCCGAGCGTCGTGCCCGTGCCGTGCGCCTCCACCACGTCCACGTCGCCGGCGGAGAGCCGGGCGTCGGCCAGGGCCTGGCGGATCACCCGCTGCTGCGACGGACCGTTCGGGGCCGTCAGGCCGTTGGACGCACCGTCCTGGTTGACGGCGCTGCCACGGACCACCGCGAGCACCGGGTGCCCGTTGCGCCGCGCGTCCGACAGCCGCTCGACCAGCAGCATGGCCACGCCCTCGGACCAGCCGGTGCCGTCCGCCGCGCCCGCGAAGGACTTGCAGCGGCCGTCGGCGGCCAGCCCGCGCTGGCGGCTGAACTCGACGAACACGTCCGGGGTCGCCAGCACGGTGACCCCGCCGACCAGCGCCTGCGAGCAGTCGCCGTCCCGCAGCGCCTGGCAGGCCCAGTGGAGGGCGACCAGCGAGGAGGAGCAGGCGGTGTCCAGGGTCGCGGCCGGGCCCTCCAGCCCGAGGGTGTAGGCGATCCGGCCGGACAGCAGGCTGGTCGCGTTGCCGGTCAGCAGCCGCCCCTCGACGCCCTCGGGGACCTCGCGCAGCTCCGAGCCGTAACCCTGGTAGCCGCCACCGACGTAGACGCCGGTCCGGCTGCCGCGCAGGCCCGACGGGTCGATGCCGGCCCGCTCGAAGACCTCCCAGGAGGCCTCCAGCAGCAGGCGCTGCTGCGGGTCCATGGCGAGCGCCTCGCGCGGCGAGATCCCGAAGAACTCCGGGTCGAACTGGGCTGCCTCGTGCAGGAATCCGCCGCCACTGGCGTAGAAGGTGCCCTGGTGGTCCGGGTCCGGGTGGTACAGACCCTCGACGTCCCAGCCGCGGTCGGCGGGGAACGACGAGACGGCGTCACCACCGGTGGAGACCAGCCGCCACAGGTCCTCGGGCGAGCGGACGCCACCCGGCAGGCGGCAGCTCATCGCGACGATCGCGATCGGCTCGTGCTCCGCCTCCTCGACCTCGCGCAGCCGGCGGTTGGCCCGGCGCAGCTCGGCGGTCATCCACTTGAGGTGGTCGAGGAGCTTCTTTTCGTCTGCCATCAGCGGGCCGCCTTCGGAGGTGCCGGGTGGAGCGCGCTCGTCGCGCCCGGGTACGGGTTCGGATTCGGGTACAGGTGCAGGTCAGGGGTGGTGCCGGGGCGGGCACGGCCCGCCCCGGCAGGTTCGGGGGTCACGGGTCAGGACCTGCCGAATTCCTTGTTGATCAGGTCGAGGAGGTCGTCGGCCGAGACGTCGTCCAGCTCGTCCTCGTCCACCTCGTCCGCCGGATCGTCGGCCGCGTTCCACTTGGCCAGCAGGGCCTGGAGTCGGGCCGTGACCCTGGCACGGTCGGCGTCGTCGGCCGCGATGGCGGACAACGTCCGGTCCAGTGAGTCGAGTTCGGCGAGCGCCGGGGCCGCGGCGGACTCGTCGTCGCCGACGATCTCGGCCCGGAGGTACTCGGCGAGCGCGGTCGGGTTCGGGTAGTCGAACACCAGGCTGGCCGGGAGGCGCAGGCCGACCACGGCGCCGAGCCGGTTGCGCAGCTCGACCGCGGTCAGCGAGTCGAAGCCCAGCTCGTTGAAGGCCCGGGTGGCCTCGACCGCCGCGGCCGCGGCGTAGCCGAGGACTGCGGCGACCTCCCCGCGGACCAGGTCCAGCAGGGCCCGGTCCCGCTCGGCCGCGGGCAGGGCCCGCAGCCGCTCCTGGAACGCCGCCGAGCGGTCCTCGGCCCCCGCCTCCGGTCCCGACACGGCGCCTTCCAGCGCCTCGCGGGCCTCGGGCACCTCGCCGAGCAGCGGGCGCGGCCGGGCGGCGGCGAAGGCCGGCGCGAACAGCGCCCAGTCCACGTCCGCCACGGTCAGCGCCGTCTCCCGGTGATCCAGCGCCTGCTGGAGTGCGGCGATGCCGAGCTCCGGTGCGATCACGCGCAGGCCGCGGCGGCTCAGCTGGTCGGCGGTGACTCCGTCGGCCGCCATGCCGATCCCGCCCCACGGACCCCACGCCACCGAGGTGGCCGCGAGTCCGGCCGCCCGGCGCCGGGTGGCCAGGGCGTCGAGGAAGGCGTTGGCCGCCGCGTAGCCGGCCTGCCCGCCGCTGCCCCACACCCCGGAGATCGAGGAGAACAGCACGAACGCGTCCAGCTCGGTGTCGCCGAGCGCCGCGTCCAGGTGGACCGCACCGGTCACCTTGGCGTCCACGACCGTCGCCAGTCCGGCGAGGTCGCTCTCCGCCAGCAGGGTGTCCTGGGTGATTCCGGCGGCATGCACCACCGCCCGCAGCGGCAGCCCGTCGTCGGCGACGAGCAGGCGCTTGACCAGCGTCTCCACCGCCTCCCGGTCGGCCACGTCGCAGGCCTCCAGGGTCACCCGGACACCGGCTGCGAGCAGTTCCTCGCGCAGGCCCGCAGCCCCGGGGGCGTCGGCGCCGCGCCGGCCGGTGAGCACCAGGTGCTCGGCGCCGTTGCGGGCCAGCCAGCGGGCCACCTCGGAACCCAGCGCACCCGTGCCGCCGGTGATCAGCACCGTGCCGCTCGGCCGCCACGGCGCCGCGGGCGTACCGGCACGGTCGGCCCGCACCAGACGGCGGGCCAGCACACCGGAACGGCGGACGGCCAGCTGGTCCTCACCCGCGACGGCGTCCGCGCCGGACACCGGCGCCAGCACGCCGGCCAGCAGGGTGGCCGCCCGGTCGTCCAGCGTCTCCGGCAGGTCGACCAGACCGCCCCAGCGCTCCGGGTGCTCCAGAGCGACCACCCGGCCCAGACCCCAGACCTGTGCCTGGGCCGGGCTGAGCGCACTCTGCGCGTCGCCGCCGGTCGCCACCGCACCGCGCGTCGCGCACCACAACGGCGCACCGATCCCGGCATCGCCCAGGGCCTGGACCAGCACCGCGGTCGCGGCGAGCCCGGCCGAGAGCGCCGGGTGGACCGGGTGCCGCTCCTCGTCCAGGGCCAGCAGCGAGAGGACACCTGCCACCGACCCCAACTCAGCCTCGGCGGAGCTCAGTTCGTCGGCGAGGACGGAACGCTCGCAGCTGCCCGCGTCCACGACGATCCGCCGCAGACGGGCACCGCCGCCGGCCACGGCCCGCTCGACGGTGTCGATCCACCGCTGAACGGCCTGCGGGAGCGCCCCCGCTGCCGGAACGGCCAGCAGCCACTCGCCGGTCGGCGCGCCGGTGGGCGCGGCGGCCAGCGGCCGCCAGGCCACCCGGTAGCGCCAGCCGTCCACCGCGTGCTGCTCGCGCTGCTGGCGACGCCAGGCGGAGAGCACCGGCAGGACGGGCGCCAGGGCGTTCAGCGGGGACTGCGCGTCCGAGGCATCCACCTCAAGGGTCGCGGCCAGGGCGGTCAGGTCCTCGCTCTCGACGGCCTCCCAGAAGCGGGCGTCGACCGGGTCGGCGCTGCCGTGCGCGGCGGACGCGACGGCCACGGGGGCCTCCGGCCAGTAGCGCTGACGCTGGAAGGCGTACGTCGGCAGGTCGACACGGCGGGCACCGGTACCGGCGAACACCGCCTGCCAGTCGACCGTCAGGCCACGGACGTGGGCCTGGGCGACAGCGGCGGCGAGCGTACGGGCCTCCGGGCGGCCCGCGCGCAGGACCGGGACGAACGCGGCCTCGGCGGCACTGTCCTGGCCCATCGCGGACAGCACACCGTCCGGACCCAGCTCGACGAAGGTACGGACGCCCTCAGCCGCCAGGGTCTGCACCGCGTCAGCGAAACGGACCGCCTCGCGGACGTGCCG
>NZ_JBIURH010000120.1:0-5980 GCF_044740765.1 Kitasatospora sp. NPDC088346 | reverse complement strand
CCGATCTCGGGCCTCAACACCTCAAGATCTGCACAGGGGACGGCGTGTACTGCGTCAGGCGCTCCTCAGCGACCCACAGATGGAGCACAAGAGCCGATTTTCCCGCGCGCGGCCAGCCGGTGTAGCCCGGCCGCCCAGGCCGCCCCGGCCCGAGCCGTCGCGCAGGCGCCATCAGCGGTGGGTGGCCGGCCCGCACCGCGCGGGGTGACCTCGGCGATGCCGCCGTACCGGATCGCCCGTCGTCACCTCGGCCAGGCCCTCGATGACCTCCAGGTCCGTCAGACCCTGTCCTGGAGCAATCAGTTCGTCGTGCTGGCAGGGCAGGTGCGACGACAGCGGTGTGGTGGATCACCCTTCCGGGGCAGGCCGAGCAGTGGTACGACACCCGGCAGGCGGAGGAGCTCGTCACGGGCCTGTGCGCGAGGGCGGGCATCATCTGGGAACCGGTGGCTCACCCCGGCGGCGAGGCGCAGCTCGCCGAGACGCTGGCCCGGATCGCGGCGCGCCGCACCGGCGGATCCTGACCGACCGCGGCCGCCGACGCCGCCCGGGCGGCGCGGCCTGTTACCGCCAGGGTGCGCGTGCCAGGACCAGGCCGCGGACCTCGAGGGCGCCGTGGTGGCGCAGGAAGCGGGCGACGGTGACCATCTGCGCGCCGGTGGTGAATACGTCGTCGACCAGGAGGATCCGTCGGCCGGCGACGGGGAAGCGGAGCTCCAGGGCCGCAGCGTGTGCTTCGGCGGCGGCCATTTTGCCCTGCCAGATCGGCCCTGATCCGGCGGATGCCGCCGTGGCGTGGGTCTTGACGAGGACCGGACGGTCAGGGTCGGGAAAGGGCCACCGGCCCGTTCGGTTCGCCTCGCTCGCGGCACGCATGATCGCCTCGATGTGCTGCGGCCGGCGGTCGGGCGCGGTGGGATTACCCAGGATCAGGTCGATGCCGGCGATGTCACGGGCGTGGTTGTCGAGCCACCCGACGATCAGCCGGCCGTAGATCATCGCCCAGCCCAGGGCACCGTCGTACTTCAGCCGCGGCAGCGTCTGCTTCAACGCGCCGTCGTACATGGCGACGGCGTCCACCGCGGTGAAGTGCCGCTGCTCGATCGGCCAGCCGCAGATCCGGTTCCCACAGACGGTTCCCCGCCCGGTCAGGGCCTGGCTGCACACCAGGCAGTGCGCGTCGGCCACCTGCGGCAGCGTCGCCGTCGCGCAGGCGGCACAGATCGCCGGCGCACCGGTCAGCACGTACGCGCAATCACGGCAGCGGGGAAAGCCGAGCGGCTCCGGGAGAGCGGCAGGGTCGGTCACAGGCCGGCCAGCGCGAGCTGGAGTCGCTGCTGGCCGGCCTGCTGCGCCTGGGTGGCGGTGCCGAGGCGGCTGAGGACGTCGTCGAGCTCGGCGACCTCGATCGCCCGGCCTTCCGCGATCATCTTGGCCGCCCACGGCTCCGAGGTGGCCAGCGAACGCAGGAGGAAGACCTGCTTGCCGTGCTCGGCGGCGATTCTGGCCTGCATCTTGGCGCCGGAGGTGCTGGACGCCTCGATGACGACGCTGCCCATGGTCGCACCGGACGTGACGACGTTGCGGCGCGGGAACGTCCACCGGGCGGGCTCGGACGTCGGCCAGAACTGGGAGAGCAGCGCGCCACCTGACCGGACGATGGCCTGCGCGAGGTCCCTGTTCGCCGCGGGGTAGACCTTCGCGGCGATGCCGGTGCCCATCACCGCCACGGTGCGGCCCTTGGCCTCCAGGGTGGCGCCGTGGGCCGCGGTGTCGATGCCCTTGGCGAGGCCGGAGTAGACGACGACGTCCTGTTCGACGAGACCGCGGGTCATCCGGGCGGCGCGACGCAGGCCGTCCTCGGAGGCGCCACGGGTTCCCACGACAGCCACCGAGCGGCCGTCCTGGGAGGACAGCTCACCGAGGTGGAACAGGAACGGCGGGAGATTGGGGACCAGTCGCAGGTTCGCCGGATAGGCGGCGTCCAGCACCGTCACCAGCCGGGCCCCGGCCTGGTCGGCGGCCTCCAGCTCGGCCTCGACACGCTCACGGGCCTCGGCGAGCCGGGGCAGGGTCGCCCGGAGAATCGGGAGGCTCTTGCGCGCCGCCGTCGACTGCTCGGGCAGGTCACCGCCGAGAACCGACTCGATCCCGGCCGCGGTCTGGCAGGTTCGTGCGAGCAGGGACCAGTCCAGAGAGGTCTCGTCAAGACGCAGCGCGCACAGCGCCAGGAGATCACGGTGGAGAGCGGTCAGGTCGTCGGGCTGAAGGCCCTGGTCAGACGGGTGGTCGGACATGATCAAATCCTTCTACTCACGGCCCGGAATGTTCGAAGGGAACTGCGGCAAATCCTTGGGCCTGCCGCCATCATGTCGCACCGCACCGACGCTGTTCCAGCGGGGCGCTCCGACCCTCGCGGACCGCAACACATCCGCTCCCCTCCTCACCGCACCCGCCCCGAGGAACGTCGTGCACGCAACTTCGGCCGTTTCCGTCCGGGCGAAGCGTCGGCCGGAGCAGAATGTGCTCTCACCACGTGAGCCAGCCTGGCGCGCAGCGAGTCCTTGCCGACCCAGCCGCCGTGCAATACGGAGGCGGTTTCGCCCCCTGGCTTCCCCTGCCGCCCGCGCCGCCGGCCTTGAGTAGTGCGACCTGCGGAGGCCGTGACGGCGTTGCGGGAGGGTGGCCGTACGCTGGGCGTCCCCATGCACATCCGAGGCGTGGACATCATGGCCGAGGAGAGCGATCGTGGCGCAGGGACGTAGTGGCATCAGGGGTTCCCGGATCGGTGCAGGGCCGATGGGGGAGTCCGAGCGTGGCGACCTCGCCCTTCGCAAAGCGGTGTCGTTCTGGTGCGGCAACGGCCACCACACCCGGCCCAGCTTCGCGATCGAGGCCGTGGCCCCGGAGACCTGGGACTGCCCCAAGTGCGGCCTGCCCGCCGGCCCCGACCCAGACCAGGCCCCTGTCGCCGCAGGCAACGCCCCCTACAGGACGCACCTGGGCTACGTCCGGCAACGCCGGAGCCAGGAAGACGGCGAGATCCTGCTCAACGAAGCATTGGCCAAGCTGCGCGGGACCATCTGACCGCCTCGAGATGGCGCCGCGACGGAAACGATCCGGCACGGTGGCCAGCTGCCGCCCGCCGAGATGGCACACCGCCACCCTCACGGGCGCCGCCTACCGCCTCTACGGCGGCCTCGGCCTCCAATGCGCCCGGGTCCTCACACTCAACGCGGCTGCCGAGGCGTCCCACCAGTGCAGCTTCGACCCGCTCGATGACCGGCTGCGCATCGAAGCCGTCGCCGACCGGGCGCGCGCCCGGTTCGGGCCGGACAGCATCGGCCCCGCCACCCGTTACGGTGCGGCGTAGCGCTCGCACCGGTTCCGTCGAGCGCCGCGGTCATCGCCTCCGCGGCCCACTCCCGCCGAATTCCAAGGGGCGATCGACGGGCCCTGCTATCATGGTCGGCAACGGAGCGCTCCACTCCCTCCCGCGAACTGATCGCGGTCGAGAAATCGGCAGACGCATTTCCTGCCATCGGGGATCGCACCGCAGATCACGGCGACACCGGCTTTCGGCGTCGCACCATGCGCAGGCCCAGGTCGCGTGCCGACACCGCGCTGACCATGCCGCAGCCAGCCCTGCTGGGACACCACCGTTCCGGCGCGCCTGGAGCTGCACGGCCCACCTGGTACTGCCGCCCTTCGACACCACCTCCAGGGGAGGACCCTCTCGTGAGCACTGCAACCGAACCATCAACCACGTCCCGAACCGCCCTGCGTGAACCGGCCGCCGGCCGCCCCGCGCTGGACGGCCTGCTGCGGGCCGAGCTCCACCAACTCGCCTCCACCCTCGGCGTCCCAGGCGCCGCGCGGCTTCGCAAGGGCGAGCTCGTCGACGCGATCACCGCCAAACGCGCCACCGCCCGTCCGGCCACGAACCGCCGACCCGCCAGCGCCGCCAGTCCCCACACCTCACCCGACGCACCGTCACAGCGAACACCAGCCGCCCGCCGATCGCACCAGGCCACCTCCACCCCGAAGAGCGACCTCGTTCCGGCCGCCGGCATCCTGGACATCCGAAACGACCACGCCTTCCTGCGCACCTCCGGCTACCAATCCGGGCCAGACGACCTGTACGTGTCCTCGGCCCAGGTACGCACCTTCGGCCTGCGCCCCGGCGACGTACTGACCGGAGCCACCCGCGCCCACGGCAACGGCGACCGCCGCCCGGCCCTGACCCACATCGACACCGTCAACGGCCAAGCCGCCGACCAGGCCCACGACCGGCCCGAGTTCACCAAACTAACGCCGCTCCACCCGCAGCAGCGGCTGCACCTGGAAACCGACCCGGGGCTGCTGAACGGCCGCATCATCGACCTGGTCGCCCCGATCGGCAAAGGCCAACGCGGTCTGATCGTCGCCCCGCCGAAGACCGGCAAGACGATGATCATGCAGGCCATCGCGGACGCGATCACCCGCAACCACCCCGAGGCCCACCTGATGGTCGTCCTGGTCGACGAGCGTCCGGAGGAGGTCACGGACATGCAGCGCTCGGTCAAGGGCGAGGTCATCGCCTCGACCTTCGACCGGCCCGCCCGCGACCACATCACCGTCGCTGAGCTCGCCATCGAGCGCGCCAAACGCCTGGTGGAACTCGGACACGACGTGGTCGTGCTGCTGGACTCGATCACCCGGCTCGCCCGCGCCTACAACACCGCAGCCCCCGCCTCCGGCCGCATCCTCACCGGCGGCCTCGACTCCGCAGCGATCTACCAGCCGAAGAAGTTCTTCGGCGCCGCCCGCAACATCGAGAACGGCGGCTCCCTCACCATCGTGGCCACCGCCCTGGTCGACACCGGCTCCCGCATGGACGACCTGATCTTCGAAGAGTTCAAGAGCACCGGCAACATGGAGCTGCGCCTGGACCGCCGACTCGCGGACAAGCGCATCTTCCCCGCCGTCGACGTCCAGGCCTCCGGCACCCGCCGCGAGGAACTCCTCCTCGGCCCCGCCCGCACCTCCGCCGCCTGGACACTGCGCCGCGTGCTCAACGGCCTGGACACCCAGCAGGCGATGGAACTGCTCCGGGACCGGCTGAAGAAGACCATGAGCAACACCGAGCTCCTCCGCCAGGTGACCGCGACCCGGCCCAATGCAGGCTGACTCGCTCCAGGTCGCTCTACCACGAGTGTCAGCGCCGCCGGATCCGCCGACGAGCGCGTCAGGACGGAGAGGAAGAGGGCATGCCCGGGTCATCACGGGAGGATGGTCCGGCCAGACCGCGGGGATCGACGCTGTCGTCAGCCGCGAAGTCCATCGTGCTGCGCTTCCGGACGATGCCAACGTCCGCTGTCCTCGGCCGCGTCCATCATCGGCCGCGTCGTACCCGGCTGGAGCGTTGCCGAGTGGAGGCAGTGCGGGGGAGCAGTGATTGCCACTGCGGCATGAGGACTGGCCGGCCTGATGGCCACCGGCTACGGGGAGGACGGCGCGGTGCGGCTGCCGGGCGCGCACGTCATCGGCCAGCTCGACCTGACCAGCATCACCGGCCCCGCCCTGGTCGCCGACCGCCTGTACGTCGACAGCGGCCTGAACCATAGATCCGCCGCCTGGTCCGCGATGACGAAGGGCAGCCTGCCCGCTCCGAGACCGTGATTCGCTGGGCGGTGATCGGCAGCATGGTCCGCCGGCTCACCCGAGGCCGAGGCCGACCCGCCACACGACCCTCTCACGCGCCAACCCGTGCCCAGACGTGGTCTGATCGGTCAAATCCTCCGGCTCCGCGCCCAGATGGCCGCGAGTCGGACGGTTCACTCGTCATCCACGACCGCACCGGGGCCGGCGCGAAAAATTCTTGAAATTCGTGGCCCCGCAGCCGCCCTGTCGGCGTCGGGTGAAAACTGGTTCTGGATCACTTTTGGTGCAGGGCTGACGGACGGTCACCGTCGCGGGGTTGGCGGCAAGCAGGTCAGCG
>NZ_JBIURH010000119.1:0-6432 GCF_044740765.1 Kitasatospora sp. NPDC088346 | reverse complement strand
CACCAGCCGGATCAACCGGATCGGCACGGGGCCAGTGCTCTGGTCACCCTCGTACTTCGCCGGGTCCTGCGGCGGCGCACCACTGAGCATCGTCAAGGAATACATCCAGAACCAGAAACGACCCACCTGACCGCCACCCCACGCGCAGAGACCCACCGCGCCCCACACCTCCGGACCAGAGATCGCATCCCCACCCGGCCCGAAGGCCGGGATTCCCTGCGACAGTCAAGAGATGGCGTCCGTCCGGTTCGGCAGGCCGCTCGCCCGCACCACCCGCACGGCGGCCGCGACCGCCTCCCCGACGTCCTCACCGATCCCCAGCGGCGTCACCGAAAACGCGACGATCATCCCGGTCTTCCCTCCTGTGATCCGACGTCAACCCGGCCCACCCTACGGGCGCGTCCCGCCGCCGGCGCGCGATCGCTCACCCCCGGGCCGGTGGTGGGCCGAACTCCGCCGCCACCTCGCCCAGGGCGTCCACGACCGCCGCGACCACCGGCTCGGGACCGGCCTTCCCGACCCGGTGGACCACCGACACCACGCGGTGCCCGACCCCGGGCAGGGCCGCGACGGCGACCCGTCCGGGCGGGGCGTCCGCCAGCGCCAGCAGGGGGACCACCGCCGCACCGAGACCCGCCTCGACCAGGGCGAGCACGGCGGGGAACTCCATGCAGACATGGGCGCGGCGCGGGGTCAGCCCGTGCTCGGTGGCCAGCCGGGCCAGTGCCTGTCCGCAGGCCGAGCCGGGCGGCGCGGCGATCCACGGGACACCGGCGAGGTCGGCGACCGTCCGGATCCGGGCGGCCCAGCCCGGCGGCACCACGATGCGGTACTCGTCCTCCAGGACGGTCCGCACGGCCAGCCCATCCGGCCCGCCGCGCCCGGCGGCCGGGACGGCGGACACCACCGCCGCGTCCTGCTCCGCGATCACCGCGTCGACCGCGCCGGTGCGCAGTTCGCGCAGCGCCGCCGGACCCTCGGTGTCGACCACGCTCAGCCCGATCTCGGGCTGCTCGGCCGCGATCCGGGCGATGGCGGGGACCACCAGGTGACGCACGGCGGTCGGGAACGCGGCGACCACCACCTGCCCCACCACCCGCCCCGAGAGCGCGGCCAGCTCACGGCGCGCCTCCACCAGCTCGCTCTCGATCCGCTCCGCGCGGGCCACCAACAGCCGCCCCGCCGCCGTGAGTTCGACCCGGCGGTGGGTACGGTCGAGGAGCCTGACGCCGGTCTCGCGCTCCAGCTGGGCGATCTGCTGGGAGACCGCCGAGGGGGTGAGCCGCAGCAGCTTCGCCCCCTCCATCACCCCGCCGCGTTTGGCGACGGCGAGCAGGACCCGGAGCCTGCGGGGGTCGATCTCCATCCGCGTCACCCTTCGATTCACCCGCACTGTCGTGTTGCTTAAGAAAGTATTGCTTGAACTTCAGCGGGCCTTCATCGAGGGTGGAGCCATGACCTCCCCTCACACCCCCTCGCAGCAGTCCGGCCCCGCCTCCGACCTGCGGGTGCAGTTCGACGCGGACGTCACGTTCCGCAACGGCGGCGCGCTCCAGGTCCAGGGCTTCCGGCTGGACACGGACAGCCGCGACGTCGACGAGGCGGCGCTGTCCGCCCGCTTCGTCCGCGAGCTCGGGCTGCTGATGGTCGACCGGGTGGCGATCCACCGGGCCACCGTCGTCCAGGAGCAGCACAAGGCGCCACGGGCCGCGGCCGACGGCGGCACGGCGGCCGGGCGGGGACTGGTGGAACTGAGCCACCCGATCCACGACGGCATGGTCACCTACCCGGGGCTGCCGGGGCCGGAACTGAGCGACCACCTGTCCCGCGAGGCGTCCCACGACCACTACGCCGAGGGCACCGAGTTCCAGATCGGCCGGATCAGCATGGTCGCCAACACCGGCACCTACCTCGACACGCCGTTCCACCGCTTCGAGGACGGGCCCGACCTGGCCGGCATCGGCCTGGAGCGGCTGGTCGACCTGGACGGCGTGGTCGTCCGGGTCGGCCACCGGGGCGTCGACCCGGCCGACCCCGCCCGGGCGATCGGCCCGCTGCTCTTCGCACCGTACGAGGTCACCGGCCGCGCCGTCCTGGTCCACACCGGCTGGGACCGGCACTGGGGCACCGAGCAGTACGGCAGCGGGCACCCCTACCTGACCCCGGAGGCCGTCGACTGGCTGGTGGCCCAGCGGCCCGCACTGGTCGGCATCGACTCGCTCAACATCGACGACACCGCCGACGGCACCCGCCCCGCCCACACCCGCCTGCTCGCCGCCGGCATCCCCGTCGTCGAGCACCTGCGCGGGCTGGAGCAGCTGCCCGCCGACGGGTTCCGCTTCCACGCCGCTCCGCCGCGGGTGGCGGGCATGGGCACGTTCCCGGTCCGGGCCTTCGCCGTGACGGGCACGGACGGGCCCCGGTGAGCCTGGCCGTCGCCGTCATCGGGTGGGCCGCGGCGGGAGCGCTGCTCGCGGCCTACGCCCTGGTCTCGGCCGGCCGCCTGTCCGGATCCGGCCGCGCGTTCCAGCTGCTCAACCTGGCCGGCGCGGCGGGTCTGACCTTCAACTCGGCCGCCCACCGGGCCTGGCCGTCGGTCGCCCTCAACGCGGTCTGGATCCTCATCGGCCTGGCCGCCCTCGCCGGGCTCACCGCCGGCCGCGCGGAACGTGCGACGCATCGGACGCACACCGCCGCGCCGGAGCGCGGTACGACCGCGCCGTGAGGCCTCCCGGCAGGAGGGCGGCCGGTGAGACCGGAGGTCAGGCCGGCGTCCCGCTGCGGCGCAGGGTGCGGGTCAGCAGCACGCCGCCGGCGATGAGCGCGATGCCGAGCCAGGCGGGCCCGGCGTCGGCGATCAGGACGACGATCCCGACCGGCAGGAGGTAGCCGGTGAGCGGCACGAACAGCGCGCCGACCGTGGGCACCTCGGCGGGCTCGCCGCCGGCCCGGGCCGCCCTGGCCCGCACCACGTCCGGATACCACTCGGTGAAGCGCAGCGCGAGGATGATCGCGCCGATCTGGATGATCCAGCCGGTCCACAGGTTGTTCGCGTTGTGCAGCACCAGGTCGCCGTAGAGGCCGGCGAGCGCCGCGACGAGGAAGGCCAGGCCCCACGCTCCGGTGAGGAGGTAGTTGGTGCGGACGAACTCCTTCGAGTGCCAGTGGGCGCGGGGCACACGCTCGCGGGCGTACTGGAGGGTGAAGGGCATCCGCACCGCCATCGAGCCGAAGGCGATCAGGACCAGCGCGAGGTTGGAGATCTCACCGGCGTACGTCTCCAGCCAGGTGAGCGTTGCCTCGGAGACGAGTGCGCCGATCACGGCGAGCGCGGCGAAGAAGACCACGTCGGCGATCTCCAGGATCTTCCAGGAGCTGCCCGGGGCGCGGATCCGGCCGGCGACGACCAGCAGGACGGTGATGGCGAGGGCCGCGCCGACCGCGATCTCGAACCGGCCCGGGCCGACCAGCACCGAGAATACGATCCAGGGGGCCATTCCGAGGATCGGGCTGTCGAGGAATCCGGCGGCGCTGTGGCGCTCGCGTGCGTCGGTGGCGGTGTTCACGTGACTCCCTCCGGACCGGCTCCCCCGATATCCAGGATCGGCCCGTCCGTCGGGTTGTCGCCACCGAGGGCGGAACGCACGGTCCGACAGCGCGCGGCGGAACGCACGGCACGGCACCGGGCGGCGGAACGCACGGCTCGGCACCGGGCGGGATCCGGCTGAGGTGCGGCCGCCGACCGGCGTCTCCCGTCCGGCGCCCTCCGACCGGCGCTTCGCGGGTGAACCCAGCGGGTCGGCGGTCACGGCCGGTGACTCCCGCAGACCGCGGCCGGACCCCACTGGTGGCGGAGAGGGCAGGATTCGAACCTGCGTGGGCACCCGTAGGCACCCGAGCCGGACCCGTGGGCCCAGGTCCCCGATCAACCACTCCGGGCACCTCTCCGTGCTCCCGTCCCCGGGCTTCCCCGGCGCCGTTCACGAGCACCACGATGCCCGACACCACTGACCCCGGCCTGACAGCGACCTGACGTCTCATCAGATGGCGAGCCCGGCACCGTGGGACCGTGTTCCCACGCACGGTTCCCGGAAGAGTGGAATTTGTCGGAATACCGTGGCATGCGCCCCCGGAATCCGTACATTCGTTTCCAGCAACAGTGGTTGACGGTCCGACGGGAGCGACTGTGGGAAACGGAAGCACATTTGGCACGGACAGCGGCGTGGGATCGACGATCGCACTGCTGGAGGTGAAGCTGCCCGTCGTACGGGAGCTGCGCCGCCGGCTGGAGGACGAACTCGCGGCCGTCATCGCCCAGGAGAGCGCGATGGTCGGCGTGCTGGAGGGCCTGGCGGCCCTCGCCGGAGAACCGATCGACGGACAGCAGGACGACGCGGCGGCGGCGCAGGCCGTGGCACCCGGCGCGGCGGCAGCGGCCACCGGCGCAGCCGTACCGGCCGCGGAGCCGTCGGCGGCGGAGCCTGCGCCGGCCGACCCCACGGCGGGCGATCCGACAGTGGGCGATGCGAAGGCGGGTGATCCGACGGACGGGGCCGCGGCCGACGCCTCGGAGCCCGTGCCCACCGAGCCCGAATCTGCGAAGGCTTCGCCCGCGAAGCCGGCCCGCACGCGCACGGCCGCGGCGAAGAAGACGACGGCCGAGAAGACGACGGCCGAGAAGGCGACGGCGGAGAAGCCGCCGACCAAGAGGACGGCGGCGGCTGGGAAGGCCACGGCGAAGAAGGCCGCAACGAAGGCGACCCCCAAGCGGGCGACGGCCGGGAAGGCCGGGACGAAGGCCGCCCCGGCCACCGTGCCCGCCCCCGCCCCCGCACCGGCCGCCGAGCAGGAGGAGCAGCAGGAGCAGGCCGCCGCGGCGAAGGTCTCGACCCTGCCCGCCCAGCGGAAGGCCACCGCGCGCGGCACCGCCGCCGGTGGCGCGAAGAAGCCGGCCGCACGGAAGGCAGCGCCTGCGAAGAAGGCGACCCCCGCCAAGGAGGAGGCAGCAGCAGCCGCGGCCGCTGCCGAGCCGGCCGGCCGCCGACGGCTGACCGACGCGGGGAGCATCCTCGCCGTGCTGACCCAGGCGACCGGTCCGCTGCGGGCCCGCGACGTCACGACCCTGCTGGGTCTGGACGCCGCCGACGCGAACGTGAACGCCATTCGCACCAGGCTGGAGCGCCTCGCCAAGTCCGGTCAGGCGCAGCGGCCGGGGCGCGGCCTGTACACGGCGGCGGCCGGCTGAGGCAGCCCGGGGCCCGGCCGTGCCGCCCGCCGGCACGGCCGCCCCGCGCGCGGCGACCAGCGCGAAGTCGGCTCCGTTTCAACGTGGTTGGGGAGTCACCTCGATGGGACGACCGCGCCGCCGGCCAGCGGCGCGAGCCGGCGGCTGTGCCGGAGGACGTCGTCGACGACCCCGGGCGCCGTGGCGCTGCGGGGCACCGGAACGGGCAGTGCCCGGGGACCGATGAGCAGGCCCGTCCGCCCGTCGAGGGACGCGTCGGTGGCGGCGAAGACGGACGGGCGGGCCGCGACGGACGCGGGGCCCGCGGTGGAGCGTTCGAAGGCCCGGCGGACCAGCGGCCAGAGCAGGCGCAGCCCGGGAGAGACGATCTTCGGCGAGGTCATGGTGCCGTCGGTCATGTCGGTGGCGGCACCGCCGGGGTCGGCGGCGAAGACGGTGATGCCGGTGCCGCGCAGGCGTTCCGCGAGGTCCACGGTGTAGGCGAGATTGGCCAGTTTGGCCCGGC
The DNA here is from genome assembly GCF_044740765.1 of Kitasatospora sp. NPDC088346. NCBI lineage: Bacteria > Bacillati > Actinomycetota > Actinomycetes > Kitasatosporales > Streptomycetaceae > Kitasatospora > Kitasatospora sp. NPDC088346. Next base: position 682 of record NZ_JBIURH010000119.1, on the reverse strand, counting down.
CGTACCAGTGGAAGCCGTAGTAGCCGCCCGGCGGTTCGACGTTGTCGAAGGTGCGCTTGGCCACCTTGACCGCACCCGAGCTGACGTTGACGATCCTGCTGGGCGCGGCGGCCCCGAGCCGGTCGAGCAGGAGCTCGGTCAGCAGGTACGGCGAGAGGTGGTTGACGGCGAACGACGCCTCGATCCCGTCGACCGTCCGCTCCCGCTCCGCGAACATCGCGCCGACGTTGTTCACCAGGACCTTCAGCGGCCCGTCCGCCGCCAGCCGCGCGGCGAGCGCCCGTACCTCGTCGAGCGACGCGAGGTCGGCGGCCATGAAGCGCGGGGGCGCTCCGGTGGCGACCTCGGCGATCCGCTCGACGGCGCGGGCGCCCCGCTCGGCACTGCGGCCGACCACGGTGACGTCGAGCCCGCGCGCCGCCAGTTCCTTCGCGGTTTCGAGGCCGATTCCCCCGGTCCCCGCCGTCACCACTGCCCTCTGAGACACAGCTCCGCCCTCCACGCTTCACGTATACGGATAGCTATCCGTTTCAATGAGGGCACGCTAGCACAAGCGGATGACTATCCGTTTAGGGATGACTATCCGTTTAGGGCGTCCGCCAGTAGGTCATCGGATGCGTGGAGTCCGGGGTCTGGTGTTCCAGCGGTAGAGGGTCCGGGCGCGTCGGATCAGGCAGCGGAT
>NZ_JBIURH010000118.1:0-6567 GCF_044740765.1 Kitasatospora sp. NPDC088346 | reverse complement strand
CGCCCGTCGAATACGAGAACACCTACTACCTCACGACAGCAAAACCGCAGGTCACCACCACAACCTGAGATCTCTACCGAACCCGGGGCGGTTCACGTACCACAACGGCCGCACCGAGGGCGTCAACACGCGAACCAAGCGAATCATGAGGCAAATGCACGGCCGAGCCGGATTCCCCCTGCTCCGCCACCGCATCCTCCTCCAGTGATCACTACACAGCGCTACCACCGATTACGGGCCAGAGCCGAATTCATGACACTCCCGGCGGCACCGCTGCGCACGGAGGCGTCACCTGCAGTCAAGGCCCGAGTTCTTCTTCCAGGTGGTGGCGTCGACCATCGTGGTGGGGGCGAAGACCTCGGCGGGCATCTCGGTGCCGGCCTTGAGTTTGTTGTACATGGTCTGGACGGCAAGGGCACCGACGTCCCGTCCGTTGATGAACAAGGCAGCCTTCATTCCGGTGGGCCGGCCGGAGAGCCAGTCACGGCATGCGAGGTAGGCGCCGAGACCGACGCCGATGACGTTGTCGGCGCTGACGCCGCTGTCGTGCAGGGCGGTGAGGGCACCCTGGACGTTCTCGTCGTTGCAGCCCCAGACGATCCAGTGCCTGACGGCGTCGTGCTCGGCCGCGATGGTTGCTGCGACCTTCCGCTTGGCGTCGGCCTCCGTGTTGTCGGTGCCGATGTCGAGGGTGGGAACCTGGCCTTCGTTGAGGAAGGCTTCGGTGGCGGCGTTGACCCGTTCCCGGCAGACGTTCACGTCCTGCTGCCAGACCGAGATCACCCGTGTGTCAGACGCTTTCCATCCCGCCTTACGATATTCCCCGGCTGCGCGTTGTCCGACCTGGGCGCCCATCTGGGCCCCGCTGAATCCAACGCGGGGTGCCAGTTTTTGCTTTGCGCAGACGCTGGGGTCCGAGAGGTTGGTGCAGATCTGGTCGTCGGAGGTGAGGAGCGCGATCTTGGCGTTTCTGGTGATCTGCGCGACCTGCGGACCGACGGCGGGGTCCGGCACTACGACGATCACGCCGTGGGCCTTACGGGCGACAGCCGCCTCGACCTCCTTCACGGTCCGGGCGGCGTCGTTGCCGAGATTGACGAGGGTCAGGTCGATGCCGAGTTCCGCGGCTCTGGCGCGGGCGCCGTCGGCCTCGTCGAGGAAGTACTGCTGGTCACCCTGCTTTTGCAGGTAGGTGATGGAAATCGTGCCCTTGACCCGGGCGATTCCGTCCGGAGACTGTTCGGCGGCGCAGGCCGAGAGGCACAGCCCGATGATGGCGGTGAGGGCGGCAACTTTCGTACGGTACGTCGGTGCGGGCAGCATGGGGCCTCTTTGGTGATCTTGGAGAGCCAGCAGTCACCACTGGGCGGAGTAGCGATGCCGGACCTGGGTGAGGGAGACAGTGGAATGCATGTTGGAAGTGCGCCGACTGGGGCATGGCACAGCCCTGGGGACCGCCGCGGGTTGTGCTGGCGCTCGTCCGCAGACTCTCCGAGTCGCGTTAGAGGCTGGCTCGTGTGACGCGGCGCGACGTGGTCGCAGACCGCTTGGGACGGTCATGGCGGTCTTCGTGGGCTGTTGGAGAGGGGCTTGAGGGCACCACGCTCTGCTCCGCGCCGGCTGATGGCGTCTACCGCCGCTGGTGGATCGGAAGGTCGGCGACAGCGTGCCGATCCCGGAGCCGTTCGTGTTCGACCTGGCTACCGGGGACCTGATTCGCTACCCGGCCTGACAGTGCCCGGCCCAGCCAGCCTGCAGGGACGGAATGTCACGGGTCAGCTGGGGAGGCCGAGGTGAACAGCGCGTCGACCTCGTGTTCGGACAGTGAGGAGGCGGGTTCGTCGAAGGCGATCACCTTGGCCTGGCCGGTCAGGGCGCGCATGATCTCGACCAGTTGTCGTTGGGCGGGGGCGAGTTGGGAGCCCAGCAGGTCCGGGTCGAGCACGCCCGCGAAGCCGAGGCGGTCGAGGTCGGCGGTGATGCGGCGGCGTAGCTCGGCGCGGTCCAGGCGGCGGCCGGCGGCGCGGGGCAGGGCGCCGGCGTAGATGTTCTCGGCGACCGAGACGTGCGGGATGATCTCGGGTTCCTGCGGGATGATGCGGATGCCGGCGGTGCGGGCCTCGGCGGGGGATTTGAGGTCGACGCGCTGCCCGTCGAGCACCACGTGGCCCTCGGTGGGCTGGTGGTCGCCGGTGAGGATCTTCAGCAGAGTGGACTTGCCGGCGCCGTTCTCGCCCATCAGCGCGGTGACCTGCCCGCCGGGGAAGTCCAGGGTGACCCCGGTCAGGGCCTGGACCGCGCCGAACCGCTTGGTGACGCCCTGGACACCCGCGGCGCGGACGACGCTCGTCCCGCCGGTGCGGTCGGTGGCCGGGTCGAAGGCATTGCTCATGAGAATTCCTTGGGAGGGCCGGCGGCTGTGGAAGGGCGCGCGGCTGGTCCTGCCACGGCCGTCGGCTCGTTCGCCGGTCGGGGCCCGGCCGGCGCCCTCGGGCTGCCGGAGGTGCGGCGGAGTGTCAGCTGCAGGTGACGCCGGAGGTCTTCCAGGTGGTGGCGTCGACCATGGTGGTGGGGGCGAAGGCCTCGGCGGGCATGTCCTTGCTGTTCTTGAGCTTGTCGTACATGGTCTGGACGGCCAGCGCGCCGACGTCCTTGCCGTTGATGAACAGGGCGGCCTTCATGCCGGTGGGCTTGTCGCCGCTCCAGTTCTTGCAGGCGAGGTAGGCGCCGAGGCCGACGCCGATGACGTTGTCGGCCTTGAAGCCGGCGTTCTGCAGGGCGGTGACGCCGCCCTGGACGTTCTCGTCGTTGCAGCCCCAGACGATCCAGTTCTTGACGCCCGCGTTGGCGGTGACGGTGGCGGCGATCTTGTCCTGGGCGCCGGTGGGGGTGTTGTCGGTGGCGACGTCGATGTTCTGCACGCCGGGGACGGCGGCGTCGAAGGTCTCCTTGGCGGCCTTGACGCGGTCGCCGCAGACCGTGACGTCCTGCTTCCAGGCGGAGATGATCCGGGTGTCGGCGGGGTTCCAGCCGGCCTTCTTGTACTCCTCGACGGCCCGCTTGCCGACCTCGCCGCCCATCTGGGCGCCGGAGAAGCCGATCCGGGGCACGAGGTCGGTCTTGGCACACTTGGACGGGTCGGGGCCGGAGGCGCAGATCTGGTCGTCCGACGTGAGCAGGGCGACCTTGGCGTCCTTGGCGGTCTGCACGACCTGCGGACCGACGGCAGGGTCCGGCACCACAATGATCAGACCGTTGGACTTCTGGGCTATCGCCGACTGCACCTCGCTGATCGTCTTGTTCGCGTCGTTGCCGAGGTTGACGACCTTGAGGTCGACGCCCAGCTCGGCGGCCTTGGCCTTGGCGCCCTCGGCCTCGCCGATGAAGTACTCCTGGTCGCCCTGCTTCTGCAGGTACGTCATGGAGATCTTGCCGGTGACCGGGGCGACCGAGGCGTCCGAGGCGGTGGACTCCTTGCCCGTGGAACAGGCACCGAGAAACAGGGCTGCCGCTGCGCACAGAGCGATAGCTGACGCAGTGCGGGCTGTGTATTGAGTGGCCATGTGGTGCTCCTACTTGACGAGGGTGCGAGGTCACGGGGTGAGCCGGGTACACACGTGGAATGGACCCGGGGCCGTCCACGGGGTGAGCGGCAATCAGTTCCGGTGCTCTCGGTCTGACAGGACGGTGGCCCGCAGTGGTCGGCGGGGCGAGATGGAAACAGAATCACTCAGACACACCACCACAACGACGAATGGCTCATGGAAGACGCCGGCAACGGCCGCGTCCGCTTCGCCAACCGCTTCAGCGGCCTCTACCTCACCGCGGGCGCCGCCTCGGGCACCCAGTTCGAACAACGCCCCTACGACGGGAGCAACCTCCAGGGCTTCACCATCTCCTGATAGTGACCGCCCTCGCGGCGCCTCCGGGCGACATGCGGTCAGATCGACGGTGCATGGGTGCGCAGGCCCACGACTCATCGCTGTTTGAGTCATGGACAGGAGTAGTATCCACCCGCGCCGAGGGCGGCACCTGCGTGCAACCACCTGTTCCAACACTTGTCTTCAGTCCGGACACGTGTGGCTTCACTCGGCAGGCGAAGGAGGTTAACGTGCCGCAGCGGCAGCGTGGGGAATCCAGCGTCCCCATTCGGGATGGCGGCATCGGCCAGCTCCCCGTGGCCGCAAGCCTGCTGGTGAGCGCGGTCCGGTTAGACAGAGATGGGCTCAGCTGTGGCTGGCTTCGACCGCATGCCCTGAGCCGCTACCCGTGTGACCCACCAGACGAACCCAGAAGGTCTGTTGACTTCTGTCCGCCAGCGCCCCCACCATATCCTCACGGCTTTCGAAAATGTTTACTTATGCGTCGCTATGGCGAAATGTGAGTCTGAACCTCCAGCTGTGACGCAGCAGTTCGAGAGCTGCGCCCCGGACCACCTCACTTGGGGCCAGGCGGTGTCGACGGGCGGAACCCCGCCCTCACCTTTCCCGGGCATTCGCTGCTGCCCGAGCAGGCAACACTCCTCACTCGTGCCACGCGCCTGCGAGCCGCAGACGTGATGGGGCCTGCCGGGCACGGGACCTGTTCAACGCACACTCGGCCTTTCATGATGTCCGGAAGGGACAACGAAATGATCCAAACAAGGAGACTCCTTCAACGTGCAGGAGTGAGGGCGCGAGCAGGGCTGTGCCTGACCCTGGCATCCCTCACGGGGTTGGCGAGCCTGCTCCTGCCGCCGGTTCAGACTCAGGCGGCCACGGTCGTGAGTACTTACACCACCGGCGAAAACTCGTACGACACAAGCGGCAACACGCTGCAGTTGCACGGCCTGGGAATTGTCAAGGTCGGCTCCACCTGGTACGGCATCGGCGAGGACAAGAAGGCGGGCCAGAACTCCAACGCCGTAGCCTGCTACAGCTCGACCGATCTGCGGAATTGGACCAGGCAGCAGAACGCGCTCCCCCGACAGAGCAGCGGCGACCTGGCCCCGGGCCGGATTGTAGAACGACCAAAAGTCGTCTACAACTCATCCACCCAGACGTACGTGATGTACATGCACATTGACGACGCGAGCTACGCAGAGGCCAAGGTCGGCGTTGCCACCAGCCCCACCCCCTGCGGCCCCTACACTTACAAGGGCAGCTTCCGGCCACTCAACAACGTGAGCCGAGACATGGGCCTCTTTCAGGACACCGACGGAACCGCCTACCTGATGGGAGAAGACCGCAACTACGGTACGCGCATCTACAAGCTTTCCCCCGACTACCTCTCCGTGGCCAGCCAGGTGGCGCTCCTTGGGAACGCGACTTACGGCAACATCGAGGCCCCGGCACTGGTAAAGGTTAACGGCCGGTACTTCATGCTGGGCTCCCGCCTGAGCGGCTGGTCCCCCAACGACAATATATCTACCACGGCGACATCCTTGGCAGGGCCCTGGTCTCCGCCCCAGTCAATCGCGACCCCGAACCTCAGGACGTACGACAGCCAGACGGGGAACATCATCACAGTTCAAGGCACCGCGGGTACCACATACATCTATGCTGGCGACCGCTGGAACACTGCTGACCTGGGATCCTCCAAGCTGGTCTGGCTGCCGATGACTATCAGCGGGACCACGGTCAAGGTCGACCAGTACAAGAAATGGGACCTGGATGTCACCGCCGGCACCTGGCGGGCTCAGGGCCTGCCGGTGACCGACGGCACTATCTCCGTCAACAACTCCGGCCTGCTGGTGAAGTCAATTCCGTTGACAACGGGCCCGTTCCCGGACCGAAGGCTCACGTTCATCAACGAGACCTCCACCGCGGCGACCATCAACACTCACGTGACGGAGGTGGGGCCAAACAGATACTTCAGTAGCGGTGACTACGCGCTCCAACGTATCGCGGACGATCCCGAGGGCTCGGGCGTGATCACCAGCGGAAAGTTCAGTGTCAGCTTGGCACCAAATAGCACTAGCGCATTCACCCTGGTGCGCTATGAGAAGGTCAATGGGCTATTCGAGGCCGAATCGTTCGACAACAGCTTCACGAATACAGCCCACCACACCTCAGTAGCGATCCCATGCTCGTTCTGCTCGCGAGGCTTCTACAAGGTCATAGTTCGGGCACTTGGTGCATCCGATCCTGGCACGAGCTTGACCTTCAACGGGGTTGGTTCACCATCTGGTACAGGTGGTACAAAAACGCTCGGCATCACGTTCATACGGCTGGGTACGACCAATGTGAGGATGAGTGTCAATGGTGGTCCGGAGCAGCTGATATCACTTACTGGCACTACGGCCACTGCAACAACTCAGACCTCCGTTCCTGTCCAGCTGAACTCAGGCAACAACAACACCATAAAGTTCACCACAACGGATGATTATGGAGCGTCTTTGGATATGATCACGATCAGCTAACCTCGATCGTTCGTGACGGTCCGCCAGTTTGCTGGCGGGCCGTTTCTGTTTGTCCGGGCTGGGTTTCCTGCCCAGGGCGGCGTCGTGCAGGCGAAATGCCCGCTTTGATGCCGGTTCAGGTGTCCGATGTGGCTGTGGTGTTCAAGGCAACAGGCCGGAACGGAGGC
>NZ_JBIURH010000117.1:0-7096 GCF_044740765.1 Kitasatospora sp. NPDC088346 | reverse complement strand
ATCCGCTGCCTGATCCGACGCGCCCGGACCCTCTACCGCTGGAACACCAGACCCCGGACTCCACGCATCCGATGACCTACTGGCGGACGCCCTAAGTGGTTGTTGTCTTTCCGGTCTTGATAGCTGTGTTTCTGCTGGTCAGGCATGGGGTCGGTGATCTCGGGGAGTGGTGACGTGTCGTGTCGTCGCGCTGGTGGAGGTCGGGGATGCCGTCGGTCGTGGGGCTGCTGGAACAGCGTGAGCTCACTGCTCGCCGTCGTGTGGACGCGCTGCGGGAAGAGGCTGACCGTATCCACGCCGAGCTGGACGTGGCCGAGCGGGAGTGGAACGAGTGGGTCATCGCCCGCTCGCGCGTGGGCGAGGTGTTGGCCCCGGAGGGCGCCGTCGCGTCCGAGGACCAGCGCCATTCCGACGGGCAGCCGGTTCGTCCCGCGCCGGCGAACGCGGCGAAGCCGAAGTCGGTGGTGCCGATGTGGCGTGCGGGGCTGGCCTGGTCGGCGCTGTCGGTGGACTACCAGCGCGTCCTGCAGGCTCTCGCGGACCGGAGCCGGCTCGGCCAGGGCCCGCTGACGTGCCAGGAGATGGCCGCCTGCTTCGGCCTGGACCCGGTGCCGGCGAAGGTGGAGGCGTTGCGGTCGAAGGCGAAGCGGCTGGTGGCCCGGGGCTGGCTGGTCGAGTCGGCGCCGGGCCGGTTCACGCTCGCGAAGGACGTGGCCGGGCAAGGCGGCGGGTCATGAGCGTCGTCATCGACCAGTAGACCATCGCCTCGGCGCTGCCGGTGGAGCGCTCGAAGTCGCGCACGAGGCGGCGGCTTTGCATCAGGTGCGCGAAGAACCGCTCCACGATCCATCGCTTCGGCAGCACGACGAAGCCGCGCATGTCGTCGCTGCGCTTGACGATGGCGAGGACCACGGCGAGGGCGGTGAGGCTGTACTCGACGAGGCTGCCGGTGTAGCCGCCGTCGGCCCAGACCAGGGCCAGCAGGTGGTGCGCGGCGGCGACCTGGGCGAGCAGGACCTGGGCCGCGGCGCGATCGCCGGCGTCCGCCGCGGTGACCATCACCGCGAGCAGCAGGCCGAGCGTGTCCACCACGACGTGCCGCTTGCGACCGTTGATCAGCTTGCCTCCGTCGAAGCCGCGACTGTCGGATCCGACGACGGCGTCCGCCTTGACCGACTGGGAGTCGATCACGCCCGCGCTCGGCTCCGGATCCCGCCCGTCCTGTTCGCGCACTCGGCGGCGGAGCCGGTCGTGGAACTCCCGAACCAGGCCGTGGTCGCGCCAGCGACGGAAGAACGCGTAGACGCGGTCCCACGGCGGGAAGTCGACCGGGATGGCCCGCCACTTCGTGCCGTTGTCGACCAGGTAGCGGATCGCGTCCAGTATCGCTCGGTGGCAGTAGACCTCCGGCTGGCCGCCCCGCCCCGAAGCCAGCCCGGCACCGGCAGCAGCGGCCTGGCCACCGCCCACTCGGCGTCCGACATGTCGGTTGGGTAGCGGCGCTCGCGCACGCCGTGGTCGCCGGCATTACCGAACCTGTGAGCAAGGCAGTCACACGCAAGGGTGACCGAAGTGGACTCCGTCTCCGGGATGCCGTAGACATGCGACAACAGGGTCTCCTGGAAAGCTTGTTGGCGTAGACACCCACTGAGCTACCAAGAGGCCCTGCTTTCATGCACGGCAGCCGCCACGGTCACCCGATCGAGACTCCTGTTCGACCGGCGCTCCTCAAGATCGGAACGACAACAACCACTCAGCTTGTTGTTTAACCTCGCTGGTCACTCGACCTGCTGATCTGCGGTTCTTTCCGGGACAGCAGAGGCGGCCGTTCTCCACGCTTCGAGATGTCGAGTCACGAAGCACGAGAGAACGGCCGCTGCCTATGAGTCTCCCTGTCGAGGCGCTCGCGGGAGATGCTTTGGGCATCTTGTCCCGCTTTCGGGTTGAGTTCTACGAGTGTCTGTACAAGCGAGCGGATGTGCTCTTCGAGCTGACCGACGCGCTGCTGTGCACGGACGGGCCGGTCAAGACGCTGGTGGACCTGTCGCTGGCGGCCGAGCACCGGCGCGGGCACGGGGCGATGTACGCCGCGCTGGACCGGGGCTGGCTTGAGCCGGCCCGGCTTCGTCGCGCGCTGGCGGCCCTGCCGATCCCACGCCTCGCCGACGGGCGCATCGCCCTGGCCGTGGATATCTCCAACTGGCTCCGACCCGACGCCCCCACCAGTGACGACCGCCTGTTCTGCCATGTCTACGGGCGCGGCCGCAGCGCCGACCAGATGATCCCCGGCTGGCCCTACTCCTTCGTTGCCGCCCTGGAGTCCGGCCGCACCTCCTGGACCGGCCTGCTGGACGCGGTCCGGCTGGGACCGGCCGACGACGCCACCGCGGTGACCGCCGCCCAGCTGCGCGAGGTCACCGGGCGCCTGATCGAGGCCGGGCACTGGACCCGTGGTGATCCGGACATCCTGCTGGTCATGGATGCCGGCTACGACGTCACCCGCCTGGCACATCTCCTGTCCGACCTGCCTCTTGAGCTCGTCGGCCGACTGCGCTCGGACCGGGTCATGCTCCGCGACGCGGGCGAGCCCCGCTCCACGCCCAGGGGCGGGCGACCGCGCAAGCACGGCACCGCGTTCACCTTCGCCAAGCCCGATTCCTGGCACGAGCCCGACGCCACCACCCGCACCGAGACCACCCGCTACGGCACCGCCGAGGCCAGGGCCTGGGACCGGATGCACCAGCGCCTGCAAAAGCGTGGCCCTTGGCTCGACCACGAAGGCGAAATCCCCATCACCCACGGTACGTTGGTCCGCCTCAAGGTCGAGCACCTGCCCGGCGAACGCGAAGCGAAGCCGTTGTGGCTCTGGTCCTCGGCCACCGACATCGACACCGCGCACCTGGACCGGATCTGGCGCACCTTCCTACGCAGATTCGATCTCGAGCACACCTTTCGCCTGCTCAAGGGCACCCTCGGCTGGACCGCGCCGCACTTCCGCGCACCGGACGCCGCCGACCTGTGGACCTGGCTGGTCATCGTCGCCCACACCCAGCTCCGCCTGGCACGCCCGCTGGCCGCCGACTTGCGCCGTCCCTGGGAACGCCCTCTACCCGCAGTGAAGTTGACCCCGCCGCGGGTCCGCCGCGGGTTCCGCAGCATCCGCGCGAAGGTCCTCACCCCGGCCCGAGTGCCGAAACCCTCCCGACCCGGCCCCGGACGCCCACCGGGTTCGAAGAACCGCAAGCCGGCACCCCGCCACGACGTCGGCAAGACCGTCAAACGCGAACCCACACTCCAAGCCCACCTCGCCGCGCGAGGTTAAAGATCAAGCTCAGGCCAGCGGCCTGGGCTTGCTTGGTGTAGGCCGCCCCGATCAGGCACTCCATCGAGACGAGCATGTAGGAGATGCCAGAGTGGAACGGTCGCCCGGTGGAAATGAGCCGCCACCCAGTCCGGGTCGACGACGCCGGCCACGATCTCCTCGGGGCTGAGCTGCGGCAGGGCCTTGAGCAGCAGGTCGGTGCGGCCCTGGTAGTCGTAGGTGGCTTTGAGCTCGTCGAAGGTCATCAGCTGGTCGAAGCTGATGTAGGTGAACCGGGTCGGCACGCCGAGCGCCGACAGCGTCCGGATGGCCACGGCGTTCTGCTCGCCGGCGGTCTCCTTGTTGAACCGCTGCAAGATCGAGTCGACACCCGATTCGACGCCGAACAGGCAGCGGCGTATGCCGCGGTCGACCAGGCCGCGCCACATGCTGGCGCGTTCGACGTGCCAGGCCTGGTCACGGTCGGGCCGCGTCACCTGGTCGATGCGGCAGCTGGTCTCCCACTTGAAGCCGGCCGTGTGAAGCGTGCCGGCCATCTCCAGCGCCCGGGGCACGGCGTCGTGGCCCCGGCCAATGAACTCTTCGTCGACCAGGTAGAGCGTCCGCGACAGGCGGGGGTAGTGATCGTAGACCTGGCCCATTTCGTCCAGCAGCCAGGGAAAGGCTTCAGGGTGGCCGCCGAACCACTGGCCCTTGTGGCCGCGTGGGCAGAACGAGCAGTAGTTGGTGCAGCCGCGCGAGCCTTCCGCCTGGCCGACGCCGTGGTGCTCGAAGGTGTCGGGCAGCAGGTCCAGCTCGGGGAAGATGTCGTCCTGGGCGCTCGACACCGGCTTGGCCGTCCGCCGCCGGCCAATGGCCAGGGTGCCGGAGCCACGGGCTGCGCCGTTGTAGCCAAGGCCGCGAATGTCCTGGCGCGGGATGTCGCCGTGCCAGTGGGCCAGCACGTCTTGGATGGTGGCCTCACCAGCGCCCCGGGCGATCAGGAGGTCGGGGTACTGCTCCAGCAGCAGCGCTTCGTTGCGGGCGGTCAGGCTGCCACCAGCCACCACCAGCGGCGGCTCGGCCAAGCCGTAGGCGGCGTCCAGCAGCTCGGTCATGAGGTCGTGCTGCCCGAAGGTGGCCGAGATGCCCAGGATGTCGGGGGCGTCCTGGGCAAGGTTCTTGACCAGGTCGGCCATGGTGACGCCGAGCTGCATGTCGGCCAGCGTCACCTCACCCATGAGGGTCGAGCGGCCAGCGCGGGCCACGTCGGAGATGCCCAACGGGAATCGCGGCAGGGGGAAGTACTCCGGGTGGTACAGCGCCGCCAGGAGCAGCCGCGGCCGGCTGAAGCGCTGGGCGGCGTAGTCGTCCATGACGGCCAGCGACAACCAGGAGTGCGGCGACTGGAAGTCCAGGTGGTTGGTGACCCAGCTCGGCCAGTGCCGTGCGTCGTGCGGCTGACCCGACAGGTCGGCTACCACCCACTTCGCGTCCGGCCGCTCGATGAGCACCAGCCGCCGGTCCAAGGTGCCGGTCACCCGGATACGGCCGATCTGGCCAGCGAGGTGGTGTTCGAGGTGCAGCCGCAGCCGGGGCGGCGCGATGAGGAGCCGGTCGGCTCCAGCGGCCACGGCGGCCAGAGCTTCGGGCAGCGCCAGCCGGATCGCTTCAGCCAGCCGGTCGACCTGCGGTACGGGTCGCCGCATTGTGGAGATGGTCATTCGAGCCTCGTTTCTCCGATGTGAGATGCGGGCATGACGGCTCACCTGACGGGCGGTAGCCCGGCAGGGAGGGGTGAGTGGGAAGGTCAGGAAGCGGTCGGGACCGCCATGGTGGTCAGGGTGATGACGGGGCGGGCCTCGATCTGGAGGCGCAGGCCGTCCGAGGGCAGCGCCAGCAAGATGACTTCGCCGCAGCCAAGGCCGAAGACGGCGGAGTGGTAGCCCGCAGCGTCGTCCAGCCACTCACCGGCCAGCCGTTCGGCCTTGTCGTCGAGGCTGGGAGCCAGCCGCCGCACCGCTCGACGCAGCCAGCGCATGGCTTGACCAGGCGACTCAGCGAAGTGGCGCAGCGGTAGCCCTTGATCCAGCTGCTCGCCGTCGGCCAGGACAAGCTCGTACTGGCAGAGGTAGCTCCGCCTGGCGACTGGAACCCGCCGCGAGGCCGCTCGCTTAGCCGCTGGCGGCTCGTGATGCTCGGTCAGCGGCATCATCTACAACCCCCGCAGCCCGACGAGCGTCTTGGCTACCAGATGCGAGGACGCCTTCTCCTGCTCGTCGAACGGCGAACGCTGGAGCCCGGCACCAGGAGCCGGCGGACAGGCAGCCGGGGCCAGCAGCAGCTCGGACCAGACGACCTTGCCACTGGCCGCCGCCGGGAAGTAGTAGCCCCACTGGTTGCTCAGGTGGGCCACTAGGAAGACGCCACGGCCGTTCTCGGCGTCCAGTCCGACTTCCTTGAGCACCGGCAGATCCGGCTGGTAGTCGTGCACCAGCACCAGCAGGCGAACGCCCTCCAACCGCAGCGTCAGCGTGATGGTGCTGACCGGCGTGGCAGCCGAGTAGGGCGCTGGCTCTTCACCCGGCTCCAGCCGTCGTATGGCGTTGGTGGTCAGCTCCGAGATGATCAGCTGCGCCGTGTCGATCAGGCCCGGCGCCAAGTGCCAGTGCCGCAGCACCGCGACGGTGTGCCGGCGCGCCCATGGCACGGCATTGGGAGTGTCGGCCAACGCCAACTGGCTGAAACTGGGACGTGCTTGTGCCACGGTGGTGCCTCCCAGGTTGGGAGCTGAGGTTGGGGGCCGTTGGCCAACCCGAAGCGGCTCCGGCGGCATCGCCAAGCCGGACTGAAGCGGTGTCGCAAGCAGCGAAGCCGTACCAGTCATCTGAGGGTCCGATCAGGAGGTCAACGGTGAGTGACCAGACTGACGCGGCGGGTAATGGTGGCGGTATGTCCTGCCACTGCCCTGACCCTGAACTTCCACCGAACTTGAGCGCCGCAGAAGGTTCATACGGCGCTCGACCGGCGGCTCAGCTGCCATGCTTGGTCACATGGCGGAACTGAACGGTAACCCGATCAGCCTGGAGGAACTCCAGGCCTTGGCACTGACCAACTACGGCCACTTCACCTCAATGCAGATAGAAGACGGCCGGGTCCGCGGCCTCGATCTTCATCTGAAGCGGCTGGCCCGCGACTGCCGCACGGTCTTCGACGTCGAGCTGGACACCAAGCGCGTGCTGGAGCTGGCCCGCCGGGTGGCTCCGGTCAGTGGCGCGGCCGTGGTGCGCGTGAGCATCTTCGATCCGGCGCTCGACATGGGTCACATCGGTGGCGACGCCCAGCCGCAGGTGCTGGTGACAACCCGTCCGGCCGGCGACCTGCCTCTGCCGCCGCTGCGGGTCGCGTCAGTCGAGTTCACGCGCGACCTGCCGGCGGTCAAGAGCGTCGGCCTGTTCGCCTCCTTGCACCACCGCCGCCAGGCCCAGCGGGCTGGTTTCGATGACGCGCTCTTCGTGGACCGCCAAGGCCTGGTTTCCGAGGGTGGCACCTGGAACGTGGGCTTCATTCGCGACGACCGCGTGATCTGGCCGGCCGCTGACTACCTGGTCGGCACCACCATGGAGCTGGTGAAGCAGGTGCACGAGCACGTGGTCCTGCCCATCACGCTGCCAGAGATGCCCACCTTCGACGCCGCCTCCCTCTCTGTCAGCCTTGGGTGAGACATCCCGCTTTGGCGGGTTAGCCTGAGAGGGCCCCGAGTAGGAGTTCCACCCCTGATGACCAGCACCGATC
>NZ_JBIURH010000116.1:0-7273 GCF_044740765.1 Kitasatospora sp. NPDC088346 | reverse complement strand
ACCGCCCCCTCCCGGAACTCGGCGTCGTACGTACGTCGCTTCCCCACCCTCAACTCCTTATCGGGTCACGACTCCACGCTACGAGGGGAAGCACATCTGATCACTTCCCAGGAGTTGGCGGCGGGGTGCTGTGCTGCCAGTCCAGGTTCCCGTGTCCCTGGACACGGGAGCTGACGGCAATTGAATGGGCGTCCTGACCGGGTTCGGCAGCCGGATTTGCCCACGTTCGGCACCTGCTCTGACACCAGCGTCTGGGACTGGCCGCAGGAGGTTCTGCAGCTGCCATTACTCACACGGCATCGGGATGCAACAGTCGGACCGGGTCAAGGGGCACGGGTGCCGGGGGACCGTCCAGCCAACTCTGATACTCCCGGCCACAGAATGAGTGTCCCGCCGCGAGTCGGAGGTGCCCCCTCCTGCAGCGGGTGCGCCGGACGGAGCGCTCCTGCGGTGGCTGTCGACGCTGGGGGAGTGGGCGGACAGGCGTGGAGCCACCACCGGTGCCTGAGCGGGGTGCGCTGTACGCGAGGCGGGGAAGCCGGGCCAGAGTGGGGTGCGTGTGGACAAAGCAAAGGGCTTGCTGCGGACCTGATTCTGGCCCTTGGCGAGGTCGTCCTGGTGGAGCGGTGTCCGGATGTCGGACGCCAGAGGAACGGCCCGTCAACTGGCCAGAGGGAGCGCGCACCTCGCCCAGACCGTCTTGCCGTTCGGGTGGCGTTGCACCCCCCACTCGTCGGCCAGGTGGTCGACCAGGGCCAGACCGTATCCCCCGCGGGCTCCCCGTTTGGCGGCGGGGAGCACGGCCGGGAGCATCCCGCCGCGGTCGTCGACCTCCAGGGTCAGCATCCCGTCATCCCAGCACAGGCGCAGCTCCATGACGCCGTGGCCGTGCCGCCATGCATTGGTCACCAGCTCCGATGCGATCAGCACCGCGCTTTCCGCATTGTCGCGGGCAGAGGGGTCCCCAGCGGTGGATATGCCGAGCTCGGCGGTCACACACCGCACTGCGGCACGGGCCCGGCGAGTGGGTACAGCGTCACCCTCCATCCCGACACGACAGGTGGCCTGCTGGTCCCTGTTGTACGCGGTGGGAGGCCGTGGGGTCGGAGTCCGGGGCATGTGAATCACCTTTTCGGGTTTGGGCCCGGTTCATCGGGCCGAGGGCAGAGGTGGGAGGATCCGCCTGCGGGGTGGCTGCATCGCTAGGCCGCGGCCTCCTCCGTCGAGAGGGGCTCTACGCCGTGTCCACCGACTCTGCGGTCACGCAACCACACGCTGCTGAAGACCAGCACGCAGATGGCGGGCAGCACGCTGACCATGGCGAAGGTGCTCGCGGCACCGTGTCGGTCGATCAGCCCTCCCATCCACGGCACGGTCAGCGCGGTGGCGAGCATGCCGCCGGAGCCCATGAGCGCCAGTACGAAGGAACCGCCCTTGGGGCAACGTTCAGCCACCACGCCGAGCATCGTGGGCCACAGCCGGCCGATGCCGAGGGCGAAGACGGCCGCGGCGCCGTAGGCGACCGGGGCGCTTCGGGTGTGGGCCAGCAACTGGAGTCCGATTGCGGCGAGCGCGCACGAACCGGCCAGCACGGCGACCGGGCTCAGGTGGCCGATGAGTCGGCTGCCGATCGTCCGGGACGCGAACATGATGCCGTTGACGAAGGTCAGGACCAGGATCCCGGAGGCTCCTGCCAACTGGTTGAGGGTGTCGGGGATCCACTGGTTGGGCCCGAGTTCGGTGGACGCGGTGAGCAGCATGCAGCCCAGGAAGACCAGGAAGACGGGCCGGAGGGCGGTCCGGAACATCTCCTTGCTGGTCACGGCGGCGACGACCCGCTCGGTGTGGGGGAAGCGCAGGGGGAACAGGAGCACGCCGTAGCCGACCACCAGCAGGAGAATCACGCCGAGCTTCGCCTGCCAGCCCATGCCTGCGCGGGTGAATCCGTAACCGACGACGCCGCCGGCGATGAGGCCGCCGGCGAACCAGGCGTGGAAGGTGTTGAGCCGCAGTGTCTTGTTCGTGGGGTAGAGGGTGGCAACGAGCGGGTTCGCTGCAGCCTCGATGAGTCCGTTGCCCAGCCCGACGACCAGCGTTCCGGCGAACAGTGCGTTGAACCCTGATGCTGTGATCGTGACTACCAGCCCGGCGAGTTGAGCGATGAAGGCGAACACGAGGATCTTCTTGGCACCCAGCCCGTCCACCAGCAGGCCGCCGCCCAGGATGGCACCGACGTAACCGTAGAAGGCCGCACCGGCGATCAGGCCCAGCCGGTAGTGGTTCAGGGCAAAGTCCTGCCCCAGCGCGCCCATGATGTCGCCTCGTACGGAGAACGTCATGCCGGTGGCGGCGAGTGCCACGCAGCTCCCGATGAACAGGCGGCGCACGCGGAACGCGGCCGCCGCGGTGACTGGGGATCTGGGGCCGGAATTGAGCGCGGTCATGGAGGGCTCCGGGTTTCGGGGGGTACGGGGGACGGAACGGATCCGCCGGGCGGCGTGAGGGAGGGGTGGCGCCCGCCGGACGAACAGCCGGGCTCAGTTTCCGGAACCCACCTGCGTGAGGTGCTGGCGCAGGACGCGGGCGGACTGCGCGGTGTAGTCCTCGTAGAGGTCTGCGGGAAGCACTCCGGAGGCGTGGTCGCGCAGCCACTTGATCATGCCTTGGCTGAGGGATTCGTCGGCGGCGTCGGCGATCTGCCGGTCGGAAACCGGCGTGCGGTCGACGGCCGGCATGAACTCCACGGACAGGTGACCGTCGTAGCCCACGGCGGCGAGTTCGCCCAGCACGGCCGCCCAGTCGATCGCTCCCGATCCCGGCGGGAGCCGGTTGTTGTCGGCGACGTGGAAGTTGACCAGTCGGTCGGCACAGCTGCGAATGGCGGATCGCCAGTCGGCTTCCTCGATGTTCATGTGGAAGATGTCCAGACAGATGCCACAGCCTTCGCCCACCTCCTCAGCCAGGCGCAGCGCCTGGTCGGCCCGGTTGATGAGGTAGGTCTCGTAGCGCGTGAGGGGCTCGATGGCGAGCCGGACGCCCCGGTCGGCGGCGTGGTTCTGGGCTTTGCGGAGCGCTTTGACGTACCAGTCCCACTCCAACTGCGCGTCTGCCATCGGCACCAGCTTGCCGACGGTGCACGGCACGGTGACGAAGGCGCCGCCCAGTTCGGCGGTGAGGTCGATGGTCTCCAGGAGGTAGGCGAGGCTGGCCTGCCGGATGAAGGAGTCCTCGTGGACGAGGTCGCGGCCGCCCATGAAGAGTGCAAGGCCGCCCGCACAGGAGATCTCGTAACGGGCGAGCAGGTGCCTGACCGCCGCGATGTCCGTCGCGTGCGGGTCGGCGGAGATCTCGATCGCGTCGTATCCGTATCGGGCCAGCCTGGGGACGGTGACCTCCAGCGGCTCCGGACGCATCCAGTTGTGCATGGACAGGCGCATGGTCATGGCGTGGCTCCTGGCGTGGTGGAGGATGAGGTGTGGCGCTCCGTGCGGCCGAGCAGCTCGACGGTCACGAAGCGGAGCGTGGTGTCGCCGTTGTTGTGCAGGTCGTGGATCACCGGCGCGTCATTGCCGCGGGTGAAGTACTGGGTGTCGCCCACGGCGTACGACCGGCCGTGCTGCTCCCACGTGCTTGCCTTGAGCTGCCACTGCAGAGCCGTGCCCGGTTCGGTGCACGTCCAGAAGTAGTCGAGGGCGTGGCAGTGGAGGGGTGCCCGGTCTCCGGGTTCGAGGCGGACCTCCCAGACGCGGACGGTGGTGTTCTCGAAGAGGAGACGGGTTCCTACTTCACGGTTGAGGGGTGCCGCCTCCATCTCCGCCGGGGACGGGCCGCCGGATGCGATGGTGGGGTTCGTGGCTTCGGGGGACTGTTGGATGCCCATGAATCGAGCATGGGCCGCCGCAGACCGTAAGTCTAAGATTTCTTTTCTATCCATTCACATAGGATTTCTCTATATGTAGTGTGGGTGGTGTGAGTCTCAGGCAATTCGAGTACTTCGTGGCGGTGGCCGAGGAGGGTTCTCTGAGCCGCGCCGCCGCGCGCTTGTCCGTCGCGCAGCCGTCCTTGTCCCAGCAGCTCAGGACACTCGAACGCCGGGTCGGCGGGCCGCTGTTCGAGAGGCTGCCGCGCGGCATGCAGCTGACACCGGCCGGCCGCGCCTTCCTCCCGCAGGCGCTCGCGACGTTGCGGGACGCCGAGCGGGCCTACCGCTCCGCGCGGGCGGCGACCAGCGGCGAGTCCGCGGAGCTGGAGATCGCCACCGTGTCGTCGATCGCAGCCGGCATCCTGCCGAAGGTCATCCGGGCCTGGCACGACCGGCACCCCGGGTGCCCGATCCGGCTTGACGAATTCAGCCATCGCGACCTTCTGGAGCAACAGGTCCGCAACGGCCTGGGCGACCTCGCGGTGGGTCCGCGGCCCCGCGCCTGGGACGGCCCGGTCGTGCCACTCGGACATGAGGAGTTCGTCGTGGTGCTCCCCCGCGGTCACCCGTCCCTCAGCGACGGCCAAGGGACGCCCGTCACCGGAATCGCCCTGCGCGACCTCGCGGACCAGGAGTGGGTCCTGTTCGGCCAGGGGCACGGTCTCAACGACCTGATCTCCGGATACTGCTCGACCGAAGGGTTCCGGCCGACGGCGGCGGTACGCACCTGGCAGGTGGACGCGGCGGCGCGGCTGGCCGCTGCCGGGGTGGGGCCGGCGCTTCTCCCGGACAACGCGCTGCCCGCAGGGCTCGACGCCGTCGTGCTCCCGTGCCGGCCCAGGCGCTTTCGCGAACTGACCTGCTACCTGCGCGGCGAACCGCACGGACTCGTGCGCCAACTCGTCACGGCACTGCAGGAAGCACCCCTGGGGCTGGTGCGGTCCCCGGTCCGCCCGGACATCAGCTGAACACAGGTCCTGCCGAGAGGCTGGGCGGACCGGGAAACCGCAGGGCTTCAGCGTTCCGGAACGCGGCTTCAGCGTTCCGGAACGCCCAGCCTGAGCTGCGCACTTTCCACGGGTAGCAACAGTCCTTGATGGTTACCATGGTGCAGCGGGTAGGTTCAGGCCTTCATCTCCGGACCAGCAGGCCGTCATCCGACGCCGCACCGAAGGGCACGACCGTGAGCACACCGCCGCCGCTCGTCGTCGGCAACATCTGTCAACGGTCATTGAGAAGCCCAGGTGGGCGGTCGTAAAGTGTCCAGGTTGGTGGCCACCAGAAATCCATGCCTGTGGCCAGTGGTGTTCCTGGGGTTGGGGGTCAGTTCAAGGGGACCACGCCCTTGCCGGCGAGGGCCTCGGCGAGGCGGTGTGAGTCGCCGGTGGTGGTCACGAGGTGGGCGTGGTGCATGAGGCGGTCGGTGCTGGCTCCGGCGAGGGTCTTGGGCATGATCGTGTCGAACCCTGAGGGGTGGATGTTGCTGGTCACCGCGATGGAGCGGCGTTCGTAGGCCGCGTCGATGATGCGGTAGAACGCTTCGGCGGCGTCCTCGCCGACCGGAAGCAGGCCGATGTCGTCGACCACGATCAAATCGGCCCGGCAGATCCGGGCGACGGTGCGGGCAGTCGACCCGTCGACCTTCGACTTGCCGATCGCAGCGGCCAGGGTCTCCAGGGTGAACCAGGCCACTCGCAGGTCCTTCTCGATCGCGGCCTGGGCCAGGCCCTCGGTGGAGTGGCTCTTCCCCGTCCCGGACGGGCCGGCGATCACGAGGTTCTCCGCGCGGCCGATCCACTCCAGGGTGACCAGGGAGTTCTGGGTGGGTTCGGGGATGGTGGAGTCCTCGGCCCGCCAGGAGGCCAGGGTCTTGCCGGTGGGGAAGTTCGCCGAGTGCCGACGAAGGCGCCGGGTTGCAGCGTCGCGGCCGGTGACCTCCTCGGCGATCAGCAGCCGAAGGACCTCGGCGGGGTCCCAGCGTTGCGCGCGGGCGGTGGCCAGCACGTCGGGTGCGGCCTTGCGCATATAGGGCAGGCGCATGCGGCGCATCAGCTTGTCGAGTTCCTCGGGGATGGCCGGCGGGTTGGGGAAGCTCACGAAGGGGCCGTTCTGTTTGGGTGACGTGTAGTCAGGACGTGTTCAGGGGTGGGGTCATGGTCGCCGACCCAGGGCCTGCCAGCCGATTGTTCCGCTCTGGACCGAGTGGGCCTCGTCCGCGCGCACGACCTCGCCGGCGGGCTTGCTCGCCGCGATGTGCTCCAGGATGGAGACCAGGTCGTCGTCGGCGAAGCGCCCGGCAGCAGCTGCCAGCCCAAGGGCCTGGTCGACCCGGTCACTGCCCAGCACGGTGGCGAGCTCGACGGCGCGGGCCATCTTGGCGCGGATGCGGGAGGCGCCTGCGGGCCCGGCCTCCTTCAGCCAGCGTCCCGCTCCGGGGCCGATGCCCACGAACGCGATCTCCGCCTCCGAGCGAGGCTGCAGCCGGGGCTGGTGGACACTGCGGCCGTCGGGGTGGTCGGGGTAGTGCGCGTCGATGATCTGCGGGACCCCGGGAGTGGACAGCTGGTGGCGCCAGATCTCGGATAGGTCCCCGGAGTTGGTGCGGGCGGTGATGGACAGTTCCTCGCCGACCACCCGGCACCAGACCCGGGCGCCGGTATAGCCCGGCGGGGTCGAGTAACGCACCGAGTTGAAGCTGATCGTGCGGTCCGAGCCCACCACCCGCTCCTCGCCCAGCGCGAGCGCCAGGGGCTCGGCCGGCAGGACGTGCAGCGTGGTGCGTTCGATGTCCAGCCGGTCGACGGGTATCTGTCCCGTTGCTCGGTGGCGGCGCGTGTTCACCGCATCGCACCAGGTCAGACAGGCGTCCGCGAGCTCGGCGAAGGAGTCGTAGGCGGGCAGCAGGTTCGCATCGGTGGGCACCAGGTCGGCCTTCGCGATGCGGACCGTGGCCTCCGCGCCGCCCTTGGACTCGGGGTCGTAGGGCACGCAACTCACGACCTGGCAGCCGTAGTGCCGGCCGGCGGCGACCATCTGCGGGTGGCGGACCGGGATCCCGGCGATGTGTTCGACGGTGACGGTCTTCGCGTTGTCGGTCAGCACGTAGGTCGGTGCCCCGCCGATGCGGCGCAACGTGGTGTCCAGGCAGGCGACCAGGGTGCCCAGCGTGCAGTCCCGGACCGGGATCACCACCCGGAAGCGGGACCATGACAGCCACGCGCAGAACAGCCAGGTCCGCCGCCCCGCGATGCGCGGGCCCTGTCGGGTAGCGGGGACGCATTGCTGCGTCCCCGCCCCCTCAGAACCGGGCGAGCGGGTTTCCCCGCACCTCGGCTCAAGCAAGCCCCGAGG
>NZ_JBIURH010000115.1:0-8242 GCF_044740765.1 Kitasatospora sp. NPDC088346 | reverse complement strand
GCGAGGGCGCGTTCGCAGTCGGCCATCGCGGTGGCGAACACCTCGGCGGAGTCGAGGAGTTCGACCGCCATCCCGGCCCACTGCGCCCCCTGCCCCGGGAACACCAGCACCGTCCCGCCGCGCGCCCGGCCCTCCGTCACCCCCGCCGACGGCAGTCCGGCCGCCAGCGCGGCCAGCTCCTCCCGCAGCTGCTCCCGGTCGCCGCCCACCAGCGCCGCGCGGTGCGCGAACGCCGCCCGGCCGGCGGCCAGCGTCCGGGCCACCTCGTCGGCGTCCAGCTCCGGTTCGGCGTCGAGCCGGGCCAGCAGCCGCCCGGCCTGCCGGCGCAACGCACCCGCGTCGCGGGCCGACAGCAGCCACGGCAGGCCCGCCGCGGCCGGCACCCCCGGCGCCTGCTCCGGGGCCTGCGGCGCCTCCTCCACGATCGCGTGCGCGTTGGTGCCGCTCATCCCGAACGAGGACACCCCGACCCGGCGCGGCCGCCCGTCCCGCGGCCACCCGTGGGCCTCCGTCAGCAGCCGGACCGACCCCGCCGACCAGTCCACCTTCCGGGTCGGCTCCTCGGCGTGCAGGGTCTTGGGCAGGACGCCGTGCCGCAGCGCCAGCACCGACTTGATCACCCCGGCGACGCCCGCGGCCGCCTGGGTGTGGCCGATGTTGGACTTCAGCGAGCCCAGCCACAGCGGCCGGTCCGCCGGCCGGTCCTGCCCGTAGGTGGCGAGCAGCGCGTCCGCCTCGATCGGGTCTCCCAGCGTCGTCCCGGTGCCGTGTGCCTCCACCGCGTCCACGTCCGCCGCCGACAGACCGGCGTTCGCCAGCGCCTGCCGGATGACCCGCTGCTGCGCCTGCCCGTTCGGCGCGGTGAGCCCGTTGCTGGCACCGTCCTGGTTCACCGCCGTGCCACGGACCACGGCCAGCACCGGATGCCCGAGCCGTCGGGCCCGCGACAGCGTCTCCACCAGCAGGACGCCCGCGCCCTCACCCCAGCCCGTCCCGTCGGCCGCTTCGCCGAACGACCGGCACCGGCCGTCGGCGGACAGCCCGCCCTGGCGGCTGAACTCCACGAACACGTCCGGGCTCGCCATCACCGCCGCCCCGCCGACCAGCGCGAACGTGCACTCCCCGGCCCGCAGCGACTGGCCCGCCAGGTGCAGTGCCACCAGTGAGGACGAGCAGGCGGTCTCCACCGTCACCGCCGGCCCCTGCAACCCCAGCGTGTACGCGATCCGCCCGGACGCCACGCTGGTGACGTTTCCCGCCAGCAGGTGCCCCTCGACGTCGGCCGACGGATCCCGCGGCCCGGTGCCGTACCCCTGCGAGGCCAGGCCCAGGAAGACCCCGCCCGCGCTGCCGCGCAGCGACGCCGGGTCGATGCCCGCCCGCTCCACCGCCTCCCAGGAGGTCTCCAGCAGCAGCCGCTGCTGCGGGTCCATCGCCAGCGCCTCGCGCGGCGAGATCCCGAAGAACCCGGCGTCGAACGCGCCCGGATCCGTCAGGAACCCGCCCGCCCGGGCGTAGAACGTGCCCGGCGCGTCCCGGTCCTCGCTGACCAGCGACTCCAGCGGCCAGCCCCGGTCACCGGGCAGCGCACCGACCGCGTCCCGCCCGTCGGCGAGCAACTGCCACAGCTCCTCGGGGGACTCGACCCCGCCGGGGAACCGGCAGGCCATCGCCACCACCGCCAGCGGCTCCCCGGCCGGCGACGGACCGCTGGCCACCGGGTCCACCGGGGCGGGCCAGGCCTGCTCGGCGCCGTACAGCTCGGCGTACAGGTGTCCGGCCAGCGCCGCCGCGGTCGGGTGGTCGAAGACCACCGTCACCCCCAGCTCCCGGCCGACGGCCGTGACCAGCCGGTTGCGCAGCTCCACCGCCGTCAGCGAGTCGAACCCGGCCTCCCGGAACGGCCGGTCCGCGTCCACCTCCTGCGCACCTCCGTGGCCCAGGACGTCCGCCGCCTCCGCCCGTACCAGCTCCTGCAGCACCCGCAGCCGGGCCGGCTCCGCCAGCGGGTCCAGCCGGCGGCGCAGCAGCACGGCCGCCGACTCCTCCGCCTGCGCCTCCCGCTCCTCCCGCGCCTCGCGGGCCGCCGGCGCGGCGGCGAGCAGTCCGGCGAGCAACGGGCTGCGCCGCGCCGACTCGAAGGACCGGCCGAACCGCGGCCAGTCCACCGCCGCCACCACGACGTGTGTCTCGTCCAGGTCCAGCGCCAGCCGCAGCGCGTCCAGCGCCGCCCCGGGCGCCATCGGCAGCAGCCCGTGCTCGCGCAGCCGCTCGCCGACCGGACCGGCCGCCATCCCGGCACCCGCCCACGGCCCCCAGGCCACCGAGGTCGCGGTCAGCCCACGGGAGCGGCGGTCCGCCGCCAGCGCGTCCAGATGGGCGTTGGCCGCCGCGTACGCGCCCTGGCCGCCGCTGCCCCAGGCCGCCGACACCGAGGAGAACAGCACGAAGGCGTCCAACTGCTGCCCGCCGAACAGCGCGTCCAGGTGCTCGGCCCCCGCCGCCTTCGCCGCCGACTCGGCGGCCAGCGCGGCCGGCGTGCAGTCCGCGAGCCGCGTCCCGGAGGTCAGGCCCGCCGCGTGCACCACGGCGTTCACCCGTTCTCCGCCCAGCCCGTCCAGCACCGCCCGGAGCGAGGCCCGGTCCGACACGTCGCAGGCCGCCACCGTCACCCGGACCCCCAGCGCCGTCAGCTCCGCCGCCAGCTCGGCCGCGCCCGGCGCCCGCGGTCCGCGCCGGCCGGCCAGCACCAGGTGCTCGGCCCCGGTGGCGGCCAGCCGGCGGGCCAGCTGCGCGCCGAGCCCCCCGGTACCCCCGGTGATCAGCCAGGTGCCGGACGGACACCCGGGCGTGGACCGCTCCGCCGGGACGGCCGCCGGGGCCGGTCGCAGCCGCCGTCCGAACAGCCCGGCCGCCCGCACCGCCACCTGGTCCTCGCCGTCCGTCGCCGACAGCGCCGCGCACAGCCCGCGCCAGGCCGCCGCGTCCGGCTCCCCGGGCCCGGCGGGCAGGTCGACCAGCCCGCCCCACGACTCCGGGTGCTCCAGCGCCGCGACCCGGCCCAGGCCCCACAGCTGCGCCTGCTCCGGCCGGGCGCCCTCGTCCCCGGTGACGGCGACCGCGCCCCGGGTCACGCACCACAGCGGCGCCCGCAGGCCCGCGTCGCCGAGGGCCTGCACCAGCTCCAGCACCCGGCCGGCGCCGCCCAGCAGCGACACCACGCCCGCCGGGTCCGCCGGCCCGGCGGCCAGCTCGGCCAGCTCGGCCCGTCCCGCCGCGGCGGGCACCCGTACCGTCCGGACCGTGGCGCCCGCCTCGGCGAGCGCCCGCGCGCAGCCGTCCCCGGCGCCGTCGTCCTCCGGCACCAGCAGCAGCCACTCACCCGCCAGCCGGACGCTCTCCGGGACGGCCAGCGGCTGCCAGCCGATCCGGTACCGGGCCGCGGCCGACCCGCCGACCGGTCGCTCCGGCCAGAACCGGCGACGCCGGAACGGGTACGTCGGCAGCTCGACCCGGCCCGGGCCGGGACTGCCCTGCCGCCAGTCGACCGGCACACCCCGCACGTACAGCCGGGCCAGTGCCCCGGTCAGCGCCTGCGGCTCGGGCCGGTCCTCCCGCAGCAGCGGCAGCACGGCGCCCTCGGCCGTGTCCGGCAGGCACTCCCGGACGAGCGCGGACAGCACGCCGCCGGTGCCCAGCTCCAGGAAGGTACCGGCCCCCTCGGCCCGCAGCCCGCGCACCCCGTCCAGGAAGCGCACCGGCTCCCGCACGTGCCGCACCCAGTACTCCGGAGAGCACAGCAGTTCGGCCCCGGCCGGCCCGCCGGTCAGGTTGGAGATCACCGACAGCACCGGCGGGCGGTACGACAGGCCCTCCGCGACCGTCCGGAACTCCGCCAGCATCGGATCCAGCAGCGCGGAGTGGAAGGCGTGGCTGACGGCCAGCCGCTTCACCCGTCGGCCCGCCGACCGGAACTCCTCCGCAGCCCGGAGCACGGCCTCCCGCTCCCCGGACAGGACGCACGAACGCGGCCCGTTCACCGCCGCCAGGGCGACCGACGGGTCGGCCAGCGCGCCCGCCAGCTCACCCTCCTCGGCCTCCACGGCCACCATCGCGCCGCCGCCCGGCAGTTCGTCCATCAGCCGGCCGCGCGCGGTGACCAGCGCGGCGGCGTCCGCCAGGTCCAGCACCCCGGCGGCGTGCGCCGCGGACAGCTCGCCGACGGAGTGCCCGATCAGCAGGTCGGGCGTCACCCCGCGGTGGCGCAGCAGCCCCAGCAGGGCGGTCTGCAGGGCGAACAGCGCCGGCTGGGTGTACCGGGTGCGGTCCAGCAGCGCGGCCCGCTCGCTGCCGGGCTCCGCGAACAGCAGGTCGGCCAGCGGCAGGTCCAGGTGCGGCGCGAGTGCGGCCAGCACCTCGTCCAGCGCGTCCGCGAAGGCCGGCTCGGCGCGGTAGAGGCCGGCCCCGGCGCCCGCCCGCTGGCTGCCCTGACCGGGGAGGAGGAAGGCCGTGCGGCCCGCCGTGCCGGCCGTGCCGGTCACCACGCGGGCCGACCGGGTGCCGGCCGCGAGCGCCCGCAGACCCTCGACGAGCTCCTCGCGGCCGGCGCCCAGCACGGCCGCGCGCCGCTCCAGGCCGGCCCGGCCGGCGGCCAGCGCCCGGCCCAGCTCCGCCGGGTCCGGACCGGTCCGGTCCGCCAGCAGGCCGGCCAGCCGTTCGGCCTGCACCCGCAGCGCGGCGTCGCCGCGGGCCGACAGCAGCAGCGGGAGGTCCGGCGCCCGCCCCTGGTCGGGCGCCGCGGGCGACTCGGGGGCCTGTTCGACGATGACGTGCGCGTTGGTGCCGCTGATGCCGAACGAGGAGACGCCGGCCCGCCGCGGACGCCCGTCCGTCTCCCACACCCGCGCCCCGGTGAGCAGCTCGACCCCGCCCGCGGACCAGTCGACGTGCGGGTTCGGCTCCCCGACGTGCAGGGTCCGTGGCAGCACGCCGTGCCGCAGCGCCAGGACGGTCTTCATCACCCCGGCCACCCCGGCGGCCGCCTGGGTGTGCCCCAGGTTCGACTTGACCGACCCGAGCAGCAACGGCCGGGCGGCGGGCCGCTCCCGCCCGTACACCGCCTGCAACGCCTGCGCCTCGATCGGGTCCCCGAGCCTCGTCCCGGTGCCGTGCGCCTCCACCGCGTCCACGTCGGCGGCCGTCAGCCCGGCGTCGGCCAGGGCCGCCCGGATGACCCGCTGCTGGGACGGCCCGTTGGGTGCGGTCAGGCCGTTGCTGGCGCCGTCCTGGTTGACGGCCGAGCCGCGGACCAGCGCCAGCACCCGGTGCCCCAGGCGGCGCGCGTCCGACAGCCGTTCCAGCACCAGCACCCCGACGCCCTCGCCCCAGCCGGTGCCGTCCGCGTCCGCCGAGAACGCCTTGCACCGGCCGTCCGGGGCAAGCCCGCGCTGCCGGCTGAACTCCACGAACAGCTTCGGCGTGCTCATCACCGTCACCCCGGCCGCCAGCGCCCGGTCGCACTCGCCGCGCCGCAGCGCCTGGGCCGCCAGGTGGATCGCCACCAGCGACGAGGAGCACGCGGTGTCCACGGTCAGCGCGGGGCCCTCCAGCCCCAGCGCGTACGAGATCCGGCCGGACAGCACGCTGGCGGTGTTGCCGGTCAGGAAGTGGCCCTCGGACGCGCCCGGCGCGCCCTCCAGCACGGACAGGTAGTCCTGCCCGTTGGTCCCGACGAAGACGCCGGTCCGGCTGCCCCGCAGCGCGGCCGGGTCCTGCCCCGCGTCCTCCAGCGCCTCCCAGGCGGACTCCAGCAGCAGCCGCTGCTGCGGGTCCATGGCGAGGGCCTCGCGCGGCGAGATCCCGAAGAACTCGGCGTCGAACCCGGCCACGTCCCGCAGGAACCCGCCCTGCCGGCTGTACGTGGTGCCCGGCCGGTCCGGATCCGGGTCGTACAGGCCCTCGGTGTCCCAGCCCCGGTCCGACGGCCAGTCACCCACCACGTCCCGGCCGTCCGCCAGCAGCTGCCAGAACTCCGCCGGAGTGCTCACCCCGCCCGGGAAACGGCACGCCATCCCGACCACCGCGAGCGGCTCGTGGGCCGGGACCTCCCCGCCCGCGGCGGGTCCGGGGTCGGCGGGGGAGCGGGCGCCGTCGGGGAGTGCGAGGTCGCCCAGCTCGGCCAGCAGCCGGCCGGCCAGCGCCAGCGGCGTCGGATGGTCGAACAGCACCGTCGCGGGCAGCCGCAGACCACTGGCCGCACCGAGCCGGTTGCGGAGCTCCACGGCGGTCAGCGAGTCGAAACCGAGCTCGGCGAACGCCCGGCCCGGCTCCAGGGCTCCGGTGTCGCCGTGCCGCAGCACCGCCGCCGCGTTCGCCCGCACCAGATCGGTGACCACGTGCAGCCGCTCGCCGGCCGGCACCCGGGCCAGCCGCCGCGCCAGCTGCCCGGCGGGCTCCGTACCCCCCGGGGGCCGGTCGCCCGCCGCGTCCGGGCCGCCGTCCGGCGTGGGCAGCCCCGCCAGCAGGGCCGGCCGCAGCCCGCCCGCCGCGGCGAAGCGGTGCCAGTCCACCTCGGCCACCACGACCAGCTCGTCACCCTCGCGCAGCGCGCGCCCCACCGCGGTGACCGCGGCCGCGGGTGCCATCGCCGGCAGCCCGCGCTCCCGCAGCCGCCCGGCGACCTCGGGGGTCAGCATCCCGCTGCCACCACCGCCGTCCCCGGTGCCGCCCCAGGCGCCCCAGGCGATGGCGGTGCCCGGCAGACCCGCCGCCCGCCGCCGCGCCACCAGCGCGTCCAGCGCCGCGTTGGCCGCCGCGTAGTTCCCCTGTCCGGCGTTGCCGACCACCCCCATCAGCGAGGTGAACACCACGAAGGCGGACAGCTCCAGACCCGCCGTCACCTCCTCCAGATGCCGGGCCGCGGTCAGCTTCGCCCGCAGCGAGGAGGCCGTCCGCTCCGGCGTCAGCGCGTCCAGCAGCGCGTCGTCCAGCACCCCGGCCGCGTGCACCACCGCCCGCGGCCGGTGCTCGGCGACCACGGCCGCCAGCGCCTCCCGGTCCGCCAGGTCACAGGCCGCCACCACCACCTGCGCGCCCAGCTCGGCCCGCAACTCCGCCGCGCCCGGTGCCTGCGCACCACGGCGGCTCACCAGCACCACCCGCTCGGCGCCCTGGGCCACCATCCACCGAGCCAGGTGGGCGCCCACCGCGCCGGTCCCGCCGGTCACCAGGACCGGGCCGTCCGGCCGCCAGCCGGCGGTCCCGGTACCCGCCGCCACCGGGGCGGGCAGCAGCCGCCGTCCGTGCACGCCGGTCGAACGCACCGCCACCTGGTCCTCGTCGCGGCCGCCCGCCAGCACCGCGAACAGCCGCCCGGCCGCCCGCCCGTCCAGCACCTCCGGAACGTCCACCAGACCACCCCAGCGCTCCGGGTGCTCCAACGCCGCCGTCCTGGCCAGCCCCGCCACCGCACCCTGGACGGGATCGCCCGGCCGCTCACCGCCACCCAGCACCGCCGTCCCGGTCACCAGGCACCACAGCGGGGCACCGATCCCGGCCTCACCCAGCGCCTGGACCAGCGCCAACGTCAGCGCCACCGCCCCCGGCAGATCGGCGAACCCCGGGTGCACCCGCGCCTCCCGCGCCAGCAGCGACAGCACCCCGGCCACCGGCCCGCCGTCCACCGCCTCGGTCAACCGGGCCGCCAGCGACTTCCGCCCCTCCCCGGGACCACCGGCCGCCCGCACCGCCACCACGTCCAGCCCCGCGGCGGCCAGTACGGCCACCACCTCCGCGCCCTCACCCGACTCCGGCAACACCGCCAGCCACCGACCCGCCGGCGCCCCCACCGGACCCAGCGCCAGCGACTGCCAGCCGATCCGGTAGCGCCAGGCGTCCGCCCGCCCCTCGACGGCCCGCCCGCCGCGCCACCGCGACAGCGCGGGAAGCACCTCGCCGAGCGTCTCGGCACCGACCCCCAGCGTTGCCGACAGCTCGGCCACGTCCTGCTGCGCCAGCTCCTCCCAGAGCCCGTCCCCGCCCGGAGCCGGGGCCGGGGCCGCGACCTGCGACGGTTCCAACCAGTACCTCTCGCGCTGGAAGGGGTAGGTCGGGAGGTCGGCTTTGGTGCCTTCGCCGGTGGACTTGCTCCAGTTGATGGGGAGTCCGTGGGTCCAGGCGTGGGCGAGGGAGTGGAGGAGGCGGGTGGTGTGGCCTTCGTTGCGGCGGAGGGTGGGGATGGTGG
>NZ_JBIURH010000114.1:0-8362 GCF_044740765.1 Kitasatospora sp. NPDC088346 | reverse complement strand
GGGCCTGGCGGATCACCCGCTGCTGCGAGGGGCCGTTCGGCGCCGTCAGCCCGTTGGAGGCGCCGTCCTGGTTGATCGCCGAACCGCGGACCACCGCCAGCACCGGGTGCCCGCTGCGCCGCGCGTCCGACAGCCGCTCGACCAGCAGCATGCCCACGCCCTCGCCCCAGCCGGTGCCGTCCGCGTCGTCCGAGAACGCCTTGCAGCGCCCGTCGGTGGCGAGCCCGCGCTGCCGGCTGAACTCCACGAACGTGCCGGGGGTGGACATCACCGTCACCCCGCCGGCCAGGGCGAGTTCGCACTCGCCGGTCCGCAGTGCCTGGACGGCAAGGTGGAGGGCGACCAGCGAGGACGAGCAGGCCGTGTCGACCGTGACGGCCGGGCCCTCCAGGCCGAAGGTGTAGGACACCCGGCCGGACGCCACGCTGCCGAAGCTCCCGGTGCCGAGGTGCCCTTCGACGCCCTCCGGCACCGAGCCGAGCCGGCTGGCGTACTCGTGGTACATCAGTCCGGCGAAGACGCCGGTCCGGCTGCCCTTGAGCGTGCGCGGATCGATCCCGGCGCGTTCGAAGGCCTCCCAGGAGGTCTCCAGCAGCAGCCGCTGCTGCGGGTCCATGGCCAGCGCCTCGCGCGGCGAGATCCCGAAGAACGCCGGGTCGAACTCACTGGCGTCGTAGAGGAATCCGCCCTGGTTGACGTAGCTGGTGCCGTGGGCGTCGGGGTCGTCGTCGATCAGTGCCTCGCCGTCCCAGCCGCGGTCGGACGGGAAGCCGCCGATCGCGTCCCGGCCGGTGGCGACCAGCTGCCAGAGGTCCTCCGGGGAGCTCACCCCGCCCGGGTAGCGGCAGGCCATGCCGACGATCGCGATCGGCTCCCGGTCGCGCTCCTCCACCTCCCGCAGGCGCCGTCGGGCGTTGCGCAGGTCGGCGGTGGCGCGCTTGAGGTAGTCGCGCAGCTTGTCCTCGTTCAGCATGTCCGTCCGCTCCTTGCGGCAAAAGGGGTGGCGCCTGGGTCAGGAAGTTTCGAGCTCGTCGTCGAGCAGGTCGAAGAGCTCGTCGTCGGTGGCCGTGTCCAGGTCGCTGTGGTCGTCGGCGGCGGGGCCCCGGTCGCCCGGGTCGCCGAGGGCGTCCCGCCACTGCGCCAGCAGCGACTGGAGGCGCAGGGTGACCCGGGCGCCGGTCTCCTCGTCGGTCGGTGCGGCGGTCAGGACCTCGGCCAGCCGGTCGAGTTCGGTGAACGGGTCCACGCCGCCGGCCCCCTCCTGGGGAAGGGTCGTCCGGAGGTGGGCGACCAGGTCCGAGGGGCTCGGGTGGTCGAAGATCAGCGTGGCGGGCAGCCGCAGGCCGGTGACGGCGTTCAGACGGTTGCGCAGTTCGACGGCGGTCAGCGAGTCGAACCCGAGCTCGCGGAACGCGTGCCCCGGCTGGACGGCCGCGGCACCGGCGTATCCGAGCACCGCCGCGACCTGCCCGCACACCGTCTCCAGCAGGATCCGCTCCTGGTCCTCCGGCGACCGGCCGGCCAGCCGCTGCCGGAACACCGCGGCCGGGTCCACCGCCGCTCCCGCCGTCGCGCGCCGGGCCGGCTGCCGGACCAGCGCCCGCAGCAGCGGGGCCACCTCGCCGGTCGCCGCGGCCCGGGCCCGCAGCCCGGCCAGGTCGAGCCGGGCCGGGACCAGCACCGGGTGGTGCGGCAGCGCGGCTGCCGTGTCCAGCAGGGCGAGGCCTTCCCGGACCGACAGCGCGGCCACCCCACCGCGGGCCATCCGCTCGATGTCCGCGCTGTCCAGGGTGTCGGCCATCCCGCCGTCCTCGGCCCACAGGCCCCAGGCGAGCGAGCTCGCGGGCAGCCCGGCGGAGTGCCGGTGCCGGGCGAGGGCGTCCAGGAAGCTGTTCGCGGCCGCGTAGTTGGCCTGCCCGGCCGCGCCGAACACGCCGGCGGCGGAGGAGAACAGCACGAACGCGGCGAGGTCGCGGTCGGCGGTCAGCCGGTGCAGGTTCCACGCGGCGTCCACCTTCGGACGCAGCACGGTGTCCAGTCGCTCGGGGGTGAGCGCGGAGACCACGCCGTCGTCCAGCGCGCCGGCCACGTGGACGACCGCGCTCAGCGGCACGCCCTCCAGGACCCGCGCCAGCGCGTCGCGGTCGGCGACGTCGCACGCGGCGAACCCGACCCGGGCGCCGGCGGCCGCCAGTTCGGCCGCCAACTCCTGTGCTCCGTCGGCGGCTTCGCCCCGGCGGGAGACCAGCAGCAGCTGCCGCGCTCCGCGCTCCGCGACCAGGTGGCGGGCGACCTCGCGGCCCAGCGATCCGGTCGCGCCGGTCAGCAGCACGGTGCCGTCGGCGGGGAGGTCCGGGCCCTGTGCCGCCGCGGGGGCGTCGGTGACGCGGACCAGGCGGGCGGCGGCGGCGCGGCCGGCGCGCAGGGCGAGCTGCGGCTCGTCGGTGCCGAGCGCCTCCGGCAGGGCCCGCAGGGAGGCCGGGTCCTCGTCCAGGTCCACCAGGAGGAACCGGCCGGGGTGCTCGGACTGGGCGGAGCGCAGCAGGCCGTGGACGGCGGCGGCCGCCAGGTCGGCGCCGGTGCTCGCTCCCCGGGTCACCACGGCGAGCCGGGAGTCCGCGAACGCGTCCTGCGCCAGCCACTCCTGTACCAGGGCGAGGGCGCGGCGCAGGGCGGTCCGGGTGGCGGCGGCCGCATCGTCCGGGTGGACGGGGCTCGGCCACGGGACGACCACGGTGTCCGGCACCCGGCCGGACGCGGCCGCCTCCGCCAGGTCGACGAGGGTGCGCGCCCCGGGGAGCCCGAGGTCGTCGTCGCCCAGTACACCGATCACGCCCGCCGTCGCCGGGGACGGCAGCGCCACCGGCACCCACTCCGGGCGGAACAGCGACTCGTGGCTTCCGGGGCCCGTCAGGTGCCCGGGGTCGAACTCCCGCAGCACCAGCGAGTCGACCGTGGCGACCGGAGCGCCGGTGGTGTCGGCGACGGCCAGCGAGACGGCGTCGGGACCGGCTGCGGCGATCCGCACCCGCAGCCCGGCCGCGCCCGTGGCGTGCAGCGACACCCCTGACCAGGCGAACGGGAGCCGTCCCCGGCCGGTGTCCGCCAGCAGGCCGCCCAGGCCGACTGCGTGCAGCGCGGCGTCGAGCAGGGCCGGATGCAGTCCGTACAGAGCGGCCTCCGCCCGCGTCTCCTCCGGCAGCGCCACCTCGGCGAAGAGTTCGCCGTCCCGGCGCCAGGCGGCCGTCAGCCCGCGGAACACCGGGCCGTAGGCGAACCCTGCCGCCTCGAAGCGTTCGTAGACGGCGTCCACCGCGACCGGGTCGGCGGCCGGCGGCGGCCACTCGGCCGGCCACTCGGCCACGGCATCCGGGCCGGTCTCGGCCAGCCGGCCCACCGCGTGCCGCGTCCAGGCCGCACCGCCGGCGTCCTCGGCGGCCCCCTCCGCGGCTCCCGCGGTCTGCGCGGGCCGGGAGTGCAGGGCGACGGTGCAGCGCCCGTCGCCGTCGACCGCGCCGACCCGCAGCTGCAGGTGGACCGCGCCCTTGTCGGGGACGACCAGCGGCGCCTCCAGCGTCAGCTCCTCCAGTACCGCACAGCCGACGTGTTCGCCGGCCCGGACGGCCAGTTCCACGAAGGCCGTTCCGGGCAGCAGCACGCTGCCCGCCACGGCGTGGTCCGCGAGCCACGGGTGGGTGTCCAGCGCGAGCCGTCCGGTGAGCAGGAGGCCGTCCCCGTCGGCCAGCGGCACGGCGGCGCCGAGCAGGGGGTGGCCGGCCGTTCCCAGGCCGGCCGCGGTGACGTCCCCGGCCGGGGCTCCGCTGCCCTGCGGCCAGTAGCGCTCCCGCTGGAACGCGTAGGTCGGCAGGTCGAGGACGCGGGAGCCGCGTCCGGCGTGGACGGCCGTCCAGTCCACCGCCGCCCCGGCCACGTGGAGCCGGCCCAGGCAGGTCGCGACGGCGGCCGTCTCCGGGCGGTCGCGGCGCAGCAGCGGGATGAGGGCGGCATCGGTGGACTCGGGCAGGCACTGCTGTGCCATGGCGCTGAGGGTCCCGTCGGGGCCCAGCTCCAGGAACGTCCGGACGCCTTCGGCCTCCAGCTTCGCGACCGCGTCGGCGAAGCGGACGGCCTCACGGACGTGCCGCACCCAGTACTCGGGGTCCGTCAGCTCGTCCGACACCAGCGTGCCGGTGAGGGTGGAGACGATCGGGATCTGAGCTGCCTGGAAGGTCAACTCCCGGGCCACCGAACGGAACTCGTCCAGCATGCCGTCCATCAGCGGCGAGTGGAACGCGTGACTGACCGCCAGGCGCTTCGTCTTGCGGCCCAGGGCCTCCCAGTCGGCGGCGAGCTCCAGGACGGAGCGTTCGTCGCCCGAGACCACCAGCGCGTCGGGCCCGTTGACGGCGGCGATGCCCAACTCGTCCTCGCGGCCCGCCAGGAGCGGCATCACCTCGCCCTCGGCGGCCTGGAGCGCGACCATGGCACCGCCGCCCGGCAGTGCCTGCATCAGCCGGCCGCGGGCCGCCACCAGCTTCGCGGCGTCCGCGAGCGACAGCACGCCCGCGACGTGGGCGGCGGCCAGCTCACCGATCGAGTGACCGGCCAGGAAGTCAGGACGGACCCCCCACGACTCGACGAGCCGGAACAGCGCCACCTCCAGCGCGAACAGCGCCGGCTGGGCCCAACCGGTCTCGTCGATCAGCGTGTCGTCGGCGATCGCCTCGTGCAGCGGCCGCTCCAGGTGCCGGTCGAGCTCGGTGCGGACGGCGTCGAAGGCGGTCGCGAACACCGGGAAGGCGGTGGCGAGTTCGGCGCCCATGGCGACGCGCTGGCTCCCCTGGCCGGCGAACAGGAAGGCCGTCCGCCCGGCCACCGGGGTTCCGGTCAGCGCGGCGCCGGCAGCGCCGCCCGTCACGGCCAGCGACTCCAGCGCCGCCAGCAGATCCGCCCGTCCGTCCGCCACGACGGCCGCCCGGTGCTCGAACGAGGTCCGGGCCGTCGCCAGCGTGTACGCGACGTCCGCCGGTCCGGATCCGGTCTCCGATGCCAGCCACGCGGCCAGCCGGACCGCCTGCGCCTCAAGCGCCCGGGGCGTCCGGCCCGACAGCAGCACCGGCAGCGGCACCTCGGGTGCCGCGGCGGCGGGTGTCTCCCCGGCCGGGGGCGCCGCGGCGGGTTCCGGAGCCTGCTCGATGATGGTGTGGGCGTTGGTGCCGCTGATGCCGAAGGAGGAGACGCCCGCCCGTCGTGGGCGGTCGTGCTCGGGCCAGGGCCTGGCGTCGGTGAGGAGTTCCACCGCGCCCGCCGACCAGTCGACGTGGGTGGAGGGCTCGCCGACGTGCAGGGTCCGCGGCAGCATCCCGTGCCGCATCGCCATCACCATCTTGATGATGCCCGCCGCACCGGCCGCGGCCTGGGTGTGGCCGAGGTTGGACTTGACCGAGCCGAGCCACAGCGGCCGGTCGGCGGCGTGGGCGCGTCCGTAGGTGGCCAGCAGGGCCTGCGCCTCGATCGGATCGCCGAGGGTGGTGCCGGTGCCGTGCGCCTCCACGGCGTCGACCTCGTCCGCGCCTAGCCGCGCGTCCGCCAGGGCCTGCTGGATGACGCGCTGCTGGGACGGGCCGTTCGGAGCGGTAAGGCCGTTGGAGGCGCCGTCCTGGTTGACGGCACTGCCACGGACCACCGCGAGCACCGGGTGCCCGTTGCGCCGCGCGTCCGACAGGCGCTCCACCAGCAGGAGACCCACGCCCTCGCCCCAGCCGGTGCCGTCGGCGTCGTCCGAGAACGCCTTGCAGCGGCCGTCGGCCGACAGTCCGCGCTGGCGGCTGAAGTCCACGAAGGTCGCGGGCGTCGCCATGACCGTCACCCCGCCCGCCAGGGCGAGCGAGCACTCGCCGTTGCGCAGCGCCTGGATCGCCCAGTGCAGGGCGACCAGCGAGGACGAGCACGCCGTGTCGACCGTGACGGCGGGGCCCTCCAGGCCGAAGGTGTACGAGACCCGGCCGGACGCGATGCTGCCGACGCCACCGCTGCCCATCGACCCCTCGGCGCCGGCGGTCGCGGCCTCCTGGAGACGGGTCGCGTAGTCGTGGTACATCACACCGACGAAGACGCCGGTCCGGCTGCCGCGCAGGCTGACCGGGTCGATGCCGGCCCGCTCGAACGCCTCCCAGGAGGTTTCCAGCAGCAGCCGCTGCTGCGGGTCGGTGGCCAGGGCCTCGCGCGGTGAGATCCCGAAGAACGCGGGGTCGAAGAGGCCCGCGTCGTGCAGGAAGCCGCCCTCACGGGTGTACGAGGTGCCCTGGTGGTCCGGGTCGGGGTGGTAGAGGTTCTCGACGTCCCAACCGCGGTCGGTCGGGAAGCCGGAGACCGCGTCGCGCCCGTCGGCCACCAGCCGCCACAGGTCCTCGGGGGACTGCACCCCGCCCGGGAATCGGCAGCTCATCGCGACGATCGCGATCGGGTCGTCCTCGTCGCCGCCGCGCCGCGCACCGGGCCCGTACGGCGACGGGGGCCGGGACGGGTCGGCGTCGTCGCCGCCGAGGAGTTCCGCCCGCAGGTGCCGGGCCAGCACCTCCGGGCTCGGGTGGTCGAAGACCAGGGTCGCGGGCAGCCGCAGACCCGTGACGGCGTTCAGCCGGTTGCGGAGTTCGAGCGCGCTCAGCGAGTCGAAGCCGAGCTCGCGGAAGGCGCGGGTCGGATCGACCGCCTGCGGACCGGCGTGGCCGAGAACGGCCGCCGCCTCGGTCCGGACGGTCTCCAGCAGCTCACCGTACTGCCGGGCCGGCGGCAGCCCGACGAGCGTCCCGGCGAACGCCGGGCCACCGGCACCGGACGCCGAGCCCGCGGCCGCCACCCGGCGGGCCGACGGACGCACCAGGCCGCGCAGCAGCGGCGGCACCTCGGCCCGGTCGGCAGCGCGGGCGCGCAGCCCCGCCAGGTCCAGCCGGATCGGTACCAACGCCGCGTCATCGGCGGCGAGAGCCCGGTCGAACAGGTGGAGTCCCTCGGTGGCGGTCAGCGCCTGCACACCACCGTGCGCCATCCGCTGGACATCGCCGTCGTCGAGGGCATCGCCCATGCCGCCCGCCCACAGGCCCCACGCGAGGGACGTGGCCGGCAGGCCGAGCGAACGGCGGTGCTCGGCGAGCGCGTCCAGGAACGCGTTGGCCGCTGCGTAGTTGGCCTGCCCCGCCGCACCGAACACACCGGCCGCGGACGAGAACAGCACGAACGCCGCCAGGTCGTGGCCGGCCGTCAGCTCGTGCAGGTTCCACGCCGCATCCACCTTCGGACGCAACACGGTGTCCAGCCGCTCCGGCGTCAGCGACGGCACGATGCCGTCGTCCAGCACACCCGCCGTGTGGACGACCGCCGTGAGGTCAACCCCGTCCAGCACCCGCGCCAACGCCGCACGGTCCGCGACATCACACGCCGCGAACGTCGCGACAGCCCCCAACCCGGCCAGCTCCGCGACCAGTTCCGCCGCGCCCGGCGCCAGAGCACCACGACGCGACACCAGCAACAGCCGCCGCGCACCGTACTCCGTCACCAGATGACGCGCGATCACACCACCCAACGCACCCGACGCACCCGTCAGCAGCACCGTCCCCGCCGGATCGAGCACCGGAACAACACCACCGCCCGACGGCACCCGCACCAGACGCGGCGCGAGAGCCGCACCGGCCCGCAACGCCACCTGCGGCTCACCACACTCCAGCACCCGCACCAGCACCCGCACCGATTCGGCGTCACCGTCCAGATCCACCAGCACGATCCGGCCCGGATTCTCCGACTGCGCCGACCGCACAAGACCCTGCACCGCCGCAGCCACCGGATCACCCGACGTCGCACCCCGCGTCACCACCACCAGACGCGAATCCACGAACACATCCCGCGCCAGCCACTCCTGCACCAGCCCGAGAGCCTCCCGCACCGCCGCGCGGGTCGCGGCGGCCGCGTCCTCGTCGTGCGCGACGGGCAGTGACACCAGCAGTGTCCCCGGCACCACCCCGGCCTCCGCCACGGCGGCGATGTCGGGGAAACAGACCGCGCCCGGCAGTCCCAGATCGTCGGTGCCCAGCACCACGATCGGGCCGGTCGGTGAACCGGACGACAGCGGGACCGACACCCACTCCTGCCGGAACAGCGACTCCTGACCACCCGGGGCGGTCAACTGCCCCGCCTCGAACGGCCGCAGGACCAGTGACCCCACCTCGGCCACCGGCGCACCGGTGGCATCCGCGACCACCAGCGACACCGCATCCCCACCCGCCGGAGCGATCCGCACCCGCACCTCACCCGCACCAACCGCATGCAGGCACACCCCGGACCACGCGAACGGCAACCGCCCCCCGCC
>NZ_JBIURH010000113.1:0-8886 GCF_044740765.1 Kitasatospora sp. NPDC088346 | reverse complement strand
CTGGCACCTCACCCCCGCCAGCGCATAACCAGAAGGGGCCGCCCGGCCCGCAGCCAGACAGCCCCTCAGCAAGATCTTCACGAGCCTTCTAGGGGCCTGATAGGGGTTGAGAGCGCCCCGGCCGGACCATAATCTCGCACAGCGAAATGCAATAGGCGATCTGGCAGAAGCTCCTGGTGCCCGAAGTTGCCGACAACTTCGCCCGGGGGATTTCCACAGGTCATCGGCCGTTGCTGCGAAATTCCCGCCGGTGAGAATCCGTCAACATGACGCGAGCCGACTGGATGCGTTGAAGAGGTGGCATGTAATGGCGAATGAAGAGACACTTCGCGACTACCTCAAGTGGGTGACGGCCGATCTGGCCCAGACCCGCCAGCGGCTCCAGGAGGTGGAGGCGGCCGACCACGAGCCGGTCGCGATCATCGGCATGAGCTGCCGCTTCCCCGGTGACGTCGGATCCCCCGAGGAGTTGTGGCGGCTCGTCAGCGAGGGCCGGGACGCCGTCGACGGCTTCCCTGTCAACCGTGGCTGGGACCTCCACGCGATCTACCACCCGGACCCGGACCACCCCGGTACCTCGTACGTCGCCGAGGGCGGTTTCCTGCACGGCGCCACCGAATTCGACCCCGGATTCTTCGGCATCTCGCCGCGCGAGGCGACCGCAATGGACCCGCAGCAGCGCCTGCTGCTGGAAACCTCCTGGGAGGCGTTCGAGCGGGCCGGCATCGACCCGGCCTCGCTGCGCGGCAGCCGAACCGGCGTATTCGCCGGCGTGATCTACCACAACTACGCCGCCCGCCTGCACTCCGTGCCGGAGGGCGTCGAGGCGTTCCTGGGCACCGGCAGTTCGGCGAGCATCGCCTCCGGACGGGTCGCCTACACGCTGGCCCTCGAAGGCCCCGCCGTCACCATCGACACCGCCTGCTCCTCCTCGCTGGTCGCGCTGCACCTCGCCGTGCAGTCGCTGCGCAGCGGCGAGTCGACGCTCGCGCTGGCCGGCGGTGTGACGGTGATGTCCACCCCCGAGGCCTTCGTCGACTTCAGCCGCCAGCGCGGCCTGGCCATGGACGGCCGCTGCAAGGCGTTCGCCGCCGGAGCCGACGGCACCGGCTGGGGCGAGGGCGTCGGCATGCTGCTGCTGGAGCGGCTCTCGGACGCGCGCCGCAACGGGCACCCGGTGCTGGCCGTGGTCCGCGGCACCGCCGTCAACCA
Source organism: Kitasatospora sp. NPDC088346 (assembly GCF_044740765.1). Lineage (NCBI taxonomy): Bacteria > Bacillati > Actinomycetota > Actinomycetes > Kitasatosporales > Streptomycetaceae > Kitasatospora > Kitasatospora sp. NPDC088346. The sequence goes on along the minus strand of NZ_JBIURH010000113.1, from coordinate 7,674 downwards.
GGACGGCGCCTCCAACGGCCTCACCGCGCCGAACGGCCCGTCGCAGCAGCGCGTCATCAAGCAGGCCCTGGAGAACGCCCGGCTGACGGCACAGCAGGTCGACGCCGTCGAGGCGCACGGCACCGGCACCCGGCTCGGTGACCCGATCGAGGCCCAGGCGCTCATCGCCACGTACGGCCAGGACCGGCCCGACGGGCGACCGCTGCTGCTCGGCTCGGTCAAGTCCAACCTCGCCCACACCCAGGCCGCCGCCGGCGTCGCGGGCGTCATCAAGATGGTCATGGCGATGCAGCACGGTGTGCTGCCCCGCACCCTCCACGCCGAGGAACCCTCGCCGCACGTCGACTGGGCGGCCGGTGCCGTCCGCGTCCTCGCCGAGGACACCCCGTGGCCGGAGACCGGCGAGCCGCGCCGGGCGGGTGTCTCCTCGTTCGGCTTCAGCGGCACCAACGCGCACGCCGTGCTGGAGCAGGCCCCGCCCGCCGGGCCCGCGGACGACGCCGCCGACGGTGCGCCCGTCCCGGGGTCGGCCGTCCCGCTGCCGGTGGTCCTCTCCGGCCGGACGCCCGAGGCCCTGCGGGCCCAGGCCGGCCGGCTGGCCGAGCGCCTGACCGCCGAACCCGGGCTCGGCCTGACCGACGTCGGCCTGACCCTGGCGACCGCCCGGTCCGCGTTCGAGCACCGGGCGGCCCTGGTCGGCGACCGGACGCAGGTCCTGGCGGGGTTGGCGACGCTGGCGGCCGGCGGATCGTCCCCGGCCACCGTCGAGGGCGCGGCCGGGACGGCCGGCCGGACGGCGTTCCTGTTCGCGGGCCAGGGCAGCCAGCGGGCGGGCATGGGGGAGGAGCTGTACGGCGCCCACCCGGCCTTCGCGAGGGCCTTCGACGCCGTGTGCGCCGAACTGGACCCCCTGCTGGACCGTCCGCTGCACGAGGCGATCGCCGACGCGGAGCTGGTGAGCGAGACGGCGTACACGCAGCCGGCGCTGTTCGCGCTGGAGGTGGCGCTGTTCAGGTTGGTGGAGTCGTGGGGTGTGCGGCCTGACTTCCTGGCCGGTCATTCGATCGGTGAGCTGGCTGCCGCGCATGTGGCGGGTGTGCTGTCGCTGGCGGACGCCTCTCGGCTGGTGGCGGCGCGGGGTCGGTTGATGCAGGCGCTGCCGCGTGGCGGTGCGATGGTCGCCGTGCAGGCGACCGAGGCGGAGGTGGTGCCGCTGCTGACCGACGGTGTCGGGATCGCCGCCGTCAACGGGCCTTCCTCGGTGGTGGTTTCGGGTGTCGAGGACGCCGTGCTGGCGGTCGTGGAGCGGCTGGGGGAGCGCAAGTCCAAGCGGCTCACGGTCAGCCATGCGTTCCACTCGCCGCTGATGGACGGCATGCTCGACGAGTTCCGCTCGGTGGCAGCCGGGTTGACGTTCTCGGCGCCCCGGATCCCGATCGTCTCCACCCTCACCGGCACGCTCGTGTCGGAGGAGCTGACGGACCCGGAGTACTGGGTGCGGCACGTCCGTGAGGCCGTCCGCTTCGCCGACGCGGTCGCGACGCTGGAGGCCGAAGGCGTCCGGACGTTCCTGGAGTTGGGCCCCGACGGCACCCTGAGCGCGATGACGCAGCAGTGCCTGCCCGAGTCCACCGAGGCCGTCCTCACCCCGGTCCTGCGCCGCGACCGCCCCGAGGCCCGGAGCTTCGCGACCGCCGCCGCCCTGCTGTACGTGCGCGGCGCGCGGCTCGACTGGGAGGCGGTGTTCGCGGGCACCGGCGCCCGCCGCGTCGACCTCCCCACCTACGCCTTCCAGCGGGAGGCGTACTGGATCGACCGCACCGGCCCCGCCCTCGCGGACGCCCGGGCAATCGGTCTCGGGTCGGCGGACCATCCGCTGCTGGGTGCGGCGGTGGCGCTCGCCGACAGCGACGGGTTCTTCTTCTCCGGCCGGCTCTCGCTGCAGACCCATCCCTGGCTCGCCGACCACGCCGTCGGCGGCAGCGTCCTCCTGCCGGGCACGGCGTTCGTGGAGCTCGCCGTCCGGGCCGGCGATCACGTCGGGTGCGACCGGCTGGACGAACTGACCCTGGAAGCCCCGCTGGTGCTGCCCGAGCGGGGCGGCGTCCAGGTCCAGCTGTGGGTCGGCCGGCCGGACGACACGGGCGCGCGCCCGCTGTCCGTCCACTCCCGTGGGGAGGACGCCGCCGACGACGAGCCGTGGCTGCGGCACGCGGACGGCCTGCTCTCCGCCTCCCCGGCACCCGCCGGCATGGCCGGGCCCGCCGACGGGCCCTGGCCGCCCGCCGACGCGACATCGGTGGACCTCACCGGGTTCTACGAAGGCCTCGCCGCGGCAGACTTCGGCTACGGGCCCACCTTCCGCGGCCTGAACGCCGCCTGGGTGCGGGGCGACGAGGTCTTCGCCGAGGTGGCCCTGCCCGAGGAGGCGGCCGACACCGCCGCGGCCTTCGGACTGCACCCGGCCCTGCTGGACGCGGCGCTGCACGCCACCGCCTTCGCCTCGCGGACCGACGGCGACCCGTCGCAGACCGCCGGACGCGGCGGACGCCTGCCCTTCTCCTGGAACGGCGTGACCCTGCACGCCGTGGGCGCCGCCGTGCTCCGGGTCAGGATCGCCCCCACCGGCCCCGAGTCCGTCACGCTGACGGCCGTCGACGCCACGGGTGCACCGGTCACCTCGGTCGAGACGCTGATGCTGCGGCCGGTGACCGCCGACCGCATCGGCGACTCCGCCCGGCCCGCCGCCCGGCAGGACGCGCTGTTCGCCGTCGAGTGGACCGACACACCCCTGCCCGCCCCGGCGGACGGCGGCGCCGAGCCCCACACCGTGGTCGGTGCCGACGGCCTCGGCCTCGCCGCGGCGCTCCTCGCGGCCGGCCACGGTGTCGACACCCCGCCGACCCTCGCCGCCCTGGCGGCCCGCCTCCAGGCGGACGACCGGGCCCCGGCCACCGTCTACCTGCCGCTCGGCGGAACCGTCCTCCGGCCGTCGGCCGAGACCGTCCGGACGGCCGTCCGGGAGGCCCTGGCACTGGTGCAGGAGTGGCTGGCACACGACTCCTTCGCGCAGTCCCGGCTCGTCGTCGTGACCCGCGGCGCGAGCACCGCCGAGGACCTCGCCGGCGCAGCGGTGTGGGGCCTGTTCCGCTCGGCCCAGTCGGAGAACCCGGGCCGGATCGTGCTGGTCGACCTGGACGACGACGCAGAGTCGGTGCGGGCGCTGACCCGGGCCGCGGAGTGCGGCGAGCCGCAGGTGGCGCTGCGCGCCGGCGCGGCCACCGCGCCGAGGCTGGCACGCCCGGCCACCGAGGACGGCACCCCGCTCACGCTGGACCCCGAGGGGACGGTGCTGGTCACCGGCGCCACCGGCACGCTCGGAGCGCTGTTCAGCCGGCACCTGGTGACCGCGTACGGCGCCCGGCGCCTGCTGCTGCTGTCCCGGCGCGGCGCGGACGCGCCCGGCGCCGAGGAACTGGCGGCGGAACTCCGCGCCCACGGCGCGGAGGTGACCTTCGCCGCCTGCGACGCCGCCGACCGCGAGGCGTTGGCGCGGGTGCTGGACGGGGTTGACCTCACGGCGGTGGTCCACACGGCGGGTGTGCTGGACGACGGCATCGTGCCGTCGCTGACGCCGGAGCGGCTGGACACCGTGCTGCGTCCGAAGGTGGATGCGGCGTGGAACCTGCACGAGCTGACCGCGGACCGGGATCTCGCCGCGTTCGTGCTGTTCTCCTCTGCGGCCGGTGTGTTCGGTGCGGCGGGGCAGGCCAACTACGCCGCGGCCAACGCGTTCCTGGACGCGCTCGCCGAGCACCGCCGTTCGCTCGGCCTGCCCGCCACCTCCCTCGCCTGGGGACTGTGGGCGGGCGGCATGGCCGACACCCTCGACGACGGTGACGTCCAACGGATGGCCCGCGGCGGCGTGGCACCCCTGACCGCCGACCTCGGCCTCGCCCTGTTCGACGCCGCCCTTGCCCGGGACACCGCCGCCCTGGTGCCGATCCGTCTCGACCACGCGGGCCTTCGGGTGCAGGCCCGGGTCGGCCGGCTGCCCGCCGTGCTGCGCGGACTGGTCCGGGTGCCCGGCCGCCGCGCGGCCGAGAGCGCCGACGCGTCCGCCGCCAGCTCCTCGCTGCTCCAGCGCCTGCTCGGCCGCACCGAGGAGGAGCAGCAGCGCGAACTCCTCGACCTGGTCCGCACCCAGGTCGCCCACGTGCTCGGCCACACCGGTCCGCACGCCGTCGACCCGGCGAAGGCGTTCCGTGAGACCGGCTTCGACTCGCTGACCTCGGTCGAGCTGCGCAACCGCCTGAACGCCGCTACCGGCGTCCGGCTGCCCGCGACCGTCGTCTTCGACTACCCGACCCCGACCGCCGTCGCCGGATACCTGCTGACCGAAGCGCTCGGCCTGCGCGAGGCCGCCGCCGAGCGTGCCCCGGTCCTCGCCGCCGTCGCCGACGACCCGATCGTCATCGTCGGCATGGCCTGCCGCTACCCGGGCGGCGTCCGCTCGCCGGAGGACCTCTGGGCGATGGTCGCCGGCGGCACCGACGGCATCTCCTCCTTCCCCACCGACCGCGGCTGGGACGTCGAGAACCTCTACCACCCCGACCCCGACCACCCCGGCACGTCGTACACCCGCGAGGGCGGGTTCCTGCACAACGCGAGCGACTTCGACCCCGGGTTCTTCGGCATCTCGCCGCGCGAGGCACTGGCCATGGACCCGCAGCAGCGGCTGCTGCTCGAAGCCTCCTGGGAGGCGTTCGAGCGGGCCGGCATCGACCCGGAGACCGTCCGCGGCAGCCGGACCGGTGTCTTCGCGGGCGTCATGTACCACGACTACATCTCCCGCCTGCCCGCCATTCCCCCCGGCGTCGAGGGCTACCTCGGCACCGGGAGCTCGGGCAGCATCGCGTCCGGCCGGGTCGCCTACGTGCTCGGCCTTGAGGGCCCGGCCGTGACCGTCGACACCGCCTGCTCCTCCTCCCTGGTCGCCCTGCACTGGGCGATCCAGGCGCTGCGCACCGGCGAGTGCGACCTCGCCCTGGCCGGCGGCGTCACCGTGATGTCCACCCCGGACACCTTCGTCGACTTCAGCCGGCAGCGGGGCCTGGCCGCGGACGGCCGCTGCAAGTCCTTCTCGGACGACGCCGACGGCACCGGCTGGGCCGAAGGCGTCGGCATGCTCCTCGTGGAGCGGCTGTCGGACGCCCGCCGCAACGGCCACCCCGTGCTCGGCATCGTCCGCGGCTCGGCGATCAACCAGGACGGCGCCTCCAACGGCCTCACCGCCCCCAACGGCCCCTCCCAGCAGCGCGTCATCCGCCAGGCCCTCGCCTCCGCCGGCCTGACGGCCGACGAGGTCGACGCCGTCGAGGCGCACGGCACCGGCACCACCCTCGGCGACCCGATCGAGGCGCAGGCCCTGCTCGCCACCTACGGCCGCGAGCACACCGAGGAGCGCCCGCTGTGGCTCGGCTCGGTCAAGTCCAACCTCGGCCACACCCAGGCCGCCGCCGGCGTCGCCGGCATCATCAAGATGGTGTTCGCCATGCGGCACGGCCTGCTCCCGCAGACCCTGCACGTCGGCCGGCCCTCCACCCACGTCGACTGGACCGAGGGCGCCGTCGAACTCCTCACCGAGGCGCGCCCTTGGCCGGAGACCGGACGTCCGCGCCGGGCCGGCGTCTCCTCGTTCGGTGTGAGCGGTACCAACGCCCACACCATCATCGAGCAACCCCCCGCCCCGCCCGCCCCGGCGGACGACCGCTCCCCGACGGCGCCGCGCCCGCTCGTCCTGTCCGCGAAGAGCCCCGAGGCACTGCGCGCCCAGGCCGCCCGACTCGCCGAACACCTCGCCGCGCGGCCGGACGTCTCACCCGGCGACCTCGCCTACTCCCTCGCCACCACCAGGACCGCGTTCGAACACCGGGCCGCGCTACCCACCGCCGAACCCGAGCGGCTCGTCGCGGACCTGGTGTCCTTCACCGGCCTCGTCGAGGGCCTCGCCGGGACGGCGGGCCGGACGGCGTTCCTGTTCACGGGGCAGGGGAGCCAGCGGGCGGGTATGGGTGCGGATTTGTATGCCGGGTATCCGGTGTTCGCGGCGGCGTTCGATGCGGTGTGTGCGGAGCTGGATCCGTTGTTGGAGCGTTCGCTGCGGGAGGCCGTGGCGGACGAGGCGCTGATCGGGGAGACGGCGTTCACGCAGCCGGCGTTGTTCGCGGTGGAGGTGGCGCTGTTCCGGCTGGTGGAGTCGTGGGGTGTGCGGCCGGACTTCCTGGCCGGTCATTCGATCGGTGAGCTGGCCGCCGCGCATGTGGCGGGTGTGCTGTCGTTGGCTGATGCCGCGCGGTTGGTGGCGGCGCGTGGTCGGTTGATGCAGGCGCTGCCGCGTGGCGGTGCGATGGTCGCCGTGCAGGCGACGGAGGCGGAGGTGGTGCCGCTGCTGACCGGCGGTGTCGGGATCGCGGCTGTCAACGGGCCTTCGTCGGTGGTGGTTTCGGGTGTCGAGGACGCCGTGCTGGCGGTCGTGGAGCAGCTGGGGGAGCGCAAGTCCAAGCGGCTCGCGGTCAGTCACGCGTTCCACTCGCCGTTGATGGACGGCATGCTCGACGAGTTCCGTTCGGTGGCGGCCGAGTTGGCGTTCTCGGTGCCGCGGATCCCGATCGTCTCGACCCTCACCGGCGCTCTGGTGTCGGAGGAGCTGACGGACCCGGAGTACTGGGTGCGGCACGTCCGTGAGGCCGTCCGCTTCGCCGACGCGGTCGCGACGCTGGAGGACGAAGGCGTCCGCACGTTCCTGGAGTTGGGCCCCGACGGGACTCTCAGCGCGATGGCGCAGCAGTGCCTCGCCGAGTCCACCGACGCCGTCCTCACCCCGGTCCTGCGCCGTGACCGTCCCGAGGCCCGGAGCCTGACCACGGCCCTCGCCCAACTGCACGTGCGCGGTGTTCCGTTCGACTGGGAAGGCGTTTTCGCGGGCACCGGCGCCCGTCGCGTCGAGCTGCCCACCTACGCGTTCCAGTACGAGCGTTTCTGGCTGGAGGCACCCCCGCTCCTGGTGGGGGACGCGGCGGCGGCCCGGCTCGGGCTCGACCTTGCCGAGCACCCCCTGCTCGGTGCCTTCGTGGGACTGGCCGACGGTGACGGTGTCCTGTTCACCGGCCGTCTCGCCCTCGATGCGCAGCCCTGGCTCGCGGATCACGCGGTGGCGGACAGCGTGCTGCTGCCGGGTACGGCGTTCGTCGAGCTGGCTGTGCGTGCCGGTGACCAGGTCGGGTGCGGTCTGGTCGAGGAGCTGACGTTGGAGACGCCGATGGTGCTTCCGGCGCGCGGCGGTGTGCAGGTCCAGGTGTCGGTGGGCGTGCCGGACACGACCGGACGCCGTTCGGTGGCCGTGTTCTCGCGGGCCGAGGACGCGCCGCTGGACGCCGGGTGGTCCCGGCACGCGGCGGGTTTCCTGTCACCGGCGGCGGCGTCCGTGGGTGCCCCGCTGACCGAGTGGCCGCCGGCGGATGCCGAACCGCTCCCGGTGGATGGCGTCTACGACACCTTTGCAGCCGCCGGCTTCGCCTACGGTCCGGTGTTCCGGGGTCTGCGGGCGGTGTGGCGCCGTGGTGGCGAGGTGTTCGCCGAGGTGGCGTTGCCGGAGGAGGCGCGGGCGGAGGC
>NZ_JBIURH010000112.1:0-8916 GCF_044740765.1 Kitasatospora sp. NPDC088346 | reverse complement strand
GCTGCAGTCGTTCGTGGTGGGGGTCAGGTCTGATCTTGGGGCGGTGACGGCGGGGTTGACGTTGCCGTTCAGTTCGGGGGCGGTGGAGGGGCAGGTGAACCGGATCAAGATGCTGAAGCGGCAGATGTTCGGCCGGGCCGGGGTGGACCTCCTGCGCAAGCGGATCCTCCTTGCCCGCTGACCTGCTTGCCGCCAACCCCGCGACGGTGACCGTCCGTCAGCCCTGCACCAAAAGTGATCCAGAACCAGTTTTCACCCGACGCCGACAGGCCTGCGCGATCGCGCCGGGCGCGACCAACCTGTCCGACGCCGAGACTCTGCTGGCCCACCAGACCGCCGTGGCAGGGTACGGCCGCAACGGCGCGAAGTTGGAGCTTCGGCGCGTCCGTCAACTGGCCTGCGGATGAAGCTGCAGGAGCGGTGGTCCCTGCTCGTGGTCTACCAGCTCCTGCGCATGGCCGTGGTCGATGCCGTGTCCGCGCGGCCGGGCCGCGATCTGGACCGTGCCGGATTCACCTCCTGCCTGGAAACCGCGTGCAACCAGGTCGTCAACGCCGCCTGCGTCCTGCCGCAGGGAGAGCGGACGACGTCGCCACTGCGATCAGACAGACCATCGCCGCTCACCTGCTTCCCACTCGTCGCCCCCCATACCCGCAGCCGCACGCTCAAGGCCGCCCACAGTCGGTACCAGCGCCGCCGGCCGTAGGACGGCCTGCCCGTGACCAGCACGAAGACACCGACCGCCCCGGCCACCTGGAGGTCATCGCCCATACCACCGGCCCCGACCACTCCCTGATACCCGTCCGGCCGGGCGACATCGTCCAGCGCGCACTGACGGAACGGCCCCGCCGCGACCAGGCCGCCACACGCCGCGCACCGCCCAGGCCGACCGGTCCGAAATTCCTGCCCCAGCCGCGCTCCCGGCCGCACCGGCTGTTTCGGAGCCTGCTCGACCATGCGGTGGTCGGCGGCAGTGCTGAAGCCGAGGCGTCCGGTACCCCGTCCGCACCCCGCCGATGGACCGGTAGCACTCCGTCAGACGTTCGACCGGGGCTGGCTCCGCGGCGACCCCGGGGGAGCGGCAGGCCCCACCGTAGCGCGTTGCGACGGTGAGACGGCGGGCCGAGCATGCTACTCCCGGCAGTCGGTCGGTATTCCTGTGCGACTCGACGGGAGGTGTGATGTGAAGGGGTGTCAACTCACGCGTTCAACCGGCTCGGGGGACGAGACCTGGTACTGGAGTGGCTTCGGCGCCGAGGCCTTCCACCGCTGGTCCGCCCGGCCTCCAACCGGCATCCTGCTGCGCGGTACGGCGGACATGATGTGGCGGCGCGACAGCACTCTGGTTGAACCCGCCCCATGGAAAACGTTTCTGACGTGCGATCGGAAGCGCTGCGGTGCTGCCGTCCCATCGAGATACGCGGCGATACCAGCGTGATACCGCGAGTTACCAGGATGAGCCGTGTTGGCGGTGGTCGGCAGCCCTGACGCGCCGACCGTCGCCGCGCCAACCTTTCCGGCCGGGGGCTGGCCAGACCCGGCCGAACGGAAATGGAGTGGAATATCAGATGCACCAGCGGAGCAAGCGGACGGCCGCCCGGGTTGGAGCCCTGGCCCTGGTGGCCGGCAGTGCCGCGATAGCCGTACCGACGACCGCCCAGGCGGCCTCGTACAACGGGGTATGCGGTTCGGGCTACCAGACCATCGACCACCGAGACCTCAACGCCGGCGGCACGGTGTGGCTGACCTACAACAGGTCCACCGGCTACAACTGCGTGGTGACGATCCGCGACAGTCCGGGACCTGCTCTGCAGATGCTCGCCGGACTCAAGCTGGCCGGCGCCCCCACCTGGGCCGATCTCGACGAGAAGTACTACACCACCTACGCCGGACCGGTCTACCTCTACGCGCCGCACTCCTGTATCGACTGGGAGGGCGGGATCGTGGACAACATCAGCGGCGGCTTCGACTCGCACTGCAGCTGATCGCCGAATCATTCTGCATGCAACGCCCGATATCTGACGATCAGTCATAGTGTTCCGGTTGTCGCCGCCCGTGCGGACGGAGCTTCGGGTCGGTACCAGGAGCCAGGGGATCGGCAACTCCCGGACCAGACCGTTCGGTTCTTCCGTGCCGTTCCGCCCGCCGGCACCTGGGGCAACGCCGGCGGGCGTACCCGGCGGACCCCTCCATCACGCCTATTGAGGAAATGTCATGAAGACCAGTCAGTTCCCCAGCTCACGCCGGCGGAAGGCCGCGGTGCGGGCCGCCGTGGTGTGCACCGCGGCCCTTACGGCGGTCGGCCTGTCCGGTGCGGACGCGATGGCCCTGGACCCCGGTACCACCGCCGCCACCTTCACCCTTGCGCAGCCCGACTCGTACGCCGGTGACATCGCGTCCTCCTCCGGCGTCAGGCTGGCGCTGCGGAACGACGGGAACCTCGTGCTCTACACCGTCAGCGACACCGTGGGCGAGGCGCTGTGGGCCAGCGGTACCGGCGGCAGGGGCGTGACCCACGTGGACTGGTCGCGCTCCGGCTACGCCAAGCTGCTGGACGGCTCCAACAACGTCGTGTGCACCCTCGGCAAGCTCAACCCCGCCCCGGGCGGCACGGTGCGGCTCCAGGAGGACGGCAACATGGTCTTCTACGACACCAGTGGGAACGCCACCTGGTCCACCGGCACCTACGGCTACCAGCACGGCAACCTCAACTACTGCTACACCTGAGCGCACCGGCTCCGGCCCCGCGCAGGGCTGTGAAGCGGCCCACGCGGGCGGTGCGGCGTTCACGCCGCCGGTCCGACCACCGCCTCTGTGGCGCAACGTTCCGCCACCATCCAGCCGTTCTGCCGTCCGCCCACCTGCCGCGCGTCGGGGAGGAGCGGCGGGGCGGCACCTCGAAGGGACACTCGTGATCTTCAGTAAGTCCGGTACCTCCACGGCGCGCGGGCGCCTGTGGCGTGCCGCCCTGGTGTGCACCGCGGCCGCAGGTGCGCTCGGACTGACCGGCACCACCGCGATGGCCGACACCTCCGTTGCGACCTTCACCCTCGCCCAGCCCGACTGGCAGACCGGTCAGTCGGCGGGGTCGAACAACGAACTGACGGGCCTGTACTTCCAGGCCGACGGCAACCTGGTTCTCTACGGATTCGACGGCGAGGTCGACTACCCGATCTGGGCCTCGGGTACCAATGGAAAGGGCGTGACCCGGCTGGACTGGTCGAAGTCCGGATACGTCAAACTGCTGGACTCCTCCGGCCGCATCGTCTGCACCCTGGGAGCCCTGAGCCCCGCGCCGGGCGGCCACGCCGACGTCCAGAACGACGGCAACTTCGTGTTCTACGACACCGACGGACACGCCACCTGGTCCACCGGCACCTACAACCACCGCCGGGGCAACCTGAACTACTGCTACACCTGATCGGAACCACCGGCCACAGATGCCGCGCGGCACGCGACGCGGACGCCGCATCACGCCGAGGTCGGTCGGCCGCCGCCTGCCGAGAGAACCTGGCCAGGTCTGGGTGCCGGCGGGGGCGGCAGTCCCATCGGCATCGACCTGCTGCAGTCGTACTTCCGCCTTCGGCTGGTGTGCTGCCTCCAGGCAGGCAAACCCCCGGCGACAGTTCCTCCGAACTGTCCGCGCCGGATCAAACACGTGGATGCGCCCGAGAACGTGTTCTGTTCGGGTGGTCATTCCCGGTTGCGACGGGATCCGCGCGGCGCCGCCATTCTCAGCCCTCGCATGATACTTCAAGGAAGAGGAACACCAATGATTGCAAGCCGATTCACCGGCTCGCCGCTTCGCAAGACGCTGACCCGGGCCGCCATGGTCTGTACGGCTGCCGCCGCCGTGGTCGGCCTGACCGGGACCAACGCGATGGCCGGCGGCGAGTGGGACGCACCGGCCGCGGACTTCACCCTCAACCAGTCCGACTGGTACCCGGGCGCTTCCGTCAACTCGTCGAGCGTGACGCTGGTCTTCCAGGGCGACGGGAATCTGGTGCTGTACTCCAACAACGACGGCAGGGCGCTGTGGGCCAGCGGCAGCTACGGCCAGGGCGTGAACCATGTGGACTGGTCGGCGTCCGGTTACATCAAGTTGCAGCACGACAACGACACCATATGCACCATCGGCAAGCTGAACTCCGCCCCAGGCGGCCGCGCGGTCGTCCAGAGCGACGGCAATTTCGTCTTCTACCGGGCCGACGGCTCTGCCGCCTGGTCGAGTGGCACCAACGGGCTCTCCCAGCGCACCGTGGACTACTGCGCATCCTGAAAAGGGTGGTACCTGAGCTGCTCCGGTAGGCAGCGCAGGACGTAGTAGTTCCGGCCACGGGCGGGATGAGGCGTTAGAGAGCGGAGGCGACCTGCAGCCGGATACGGCCGCAGGTCGCCTCCCGTCAGCTGCATGCACCGGGCAGAGGCACACCAAGCCCCAGCCGGCACTCGGCCCTCGGGAACTCACCAACCGGGCGACTGCCACTGGCTTTCCTCGACAGAAAGGACTTACCTGTGAAACGGATTATCGGAGTCGTCGCCTCAGCAGCCCTGCTCTGCGGGTTCGGCATATCGGCCGCGCCCACCGCGAGCGCGGCATCGTACGGTTGCTCCGGTAGTGTCATCGACACCTACCCGGTCTACGCCGACGACACCGGCGTGCACGTTTCGGACGTGATCCTTTACTACAGCCCAGCCAACAATGGAACCAACTGCGTCGTCAATGTCGCCACCTCTGAGGGCGGGTACGGGACGCGGCACTGGATGGCGGTTGGCATATCCGTCTGCGGATACTCGCCGGGAACCTGCCCCAATGAGAACCACCACGAAGGCGAGGAAGGGGCCTTCCAGTACTACGCGGGCCCCAAGAGCATCTACAGCACGAACGGCGAGTGCCTCAAGATCAGGGGAGTGAACGTCTCTCCCAACAACGGCACCGGCATCCGCGAGGAGGCCGGAGTCCACTGCGGCTGACATCGGGTCGGTCCATCCGGATCGCACCTGACGCTCCATCCACACAGGACGGTTCGCTACGGGGCCACCTCGGTCCAGCGGCGGGTGCTGCACGGCGTCCGGGTCTGGCCGCGGATCGTAGGCGGCGAGCCCGGCCGTCCGCACCCGCTCGACGATCCGCAGCCACTTCTGGTGGTCCGCCTCGGAGGTGAGCACCGAAGGGCCGACGTTCGGGTCCTCCAGCGCCAAGCCCCGGACACGGTGGAATTGGCGCCAGCGCCCTCTCCGCCGCCCGGTCGATCTCGGCCGGCGTCATCCCGTACGCGTCCCGGCACACCAGCGCGCGGTGGAAGCGGTCCGTGTCTTGACCTTTTCCGGCCTTGGTGTTCGGTCATGGTGAGGTCGCGTTTGATGGTCCTTCCGACGTCGTGGCGGGGTGTGGGTGTGCGGTTCTTGGAGCCGGGTGGCCGTCCGGGGCCGGGTTTGCCGGGCTTCGGCGCTCTGGCGGGTAGTGCGCGGATCGGGCGGATGTTCCTGAACTCGCGGCGGACCCGTGCCGGTGTGAGCCGGCCCGGGGCCGCGGGCTTCTCCCAGGGCCGGCGGAGGCGGGGGCCAGGTAGTGGGCTTGTTCAGGGCGAACTCGGGCCCGTGTTCGGGCGGACGCCCGTTGGTGCCGGGAAGTCGGGGTGGTTTCGGCCGTCGCAGGACCCGGTAGGAGGCCCACCTGGGCAGGATTCGATCAGACGGCAGCCGAGCCGGCGCAGTCGGTCGGCGGTGGCTGCGGCCTGCTGGTCGTCGAGGGCGAAGACGAAGGGGCCCGGGATCAGGAGTGTGTCGATCCAGCCGTTGGCGATGCTGCGTTCGAGCAGGTCCAGCTGGGGCAGGCCGTCGCGCTGCCGGCGTCCGTTGTCGAGGTATATGCCGGGCTCCGGCAGGCTGTGCCGCAGGGCGAGCTGTTCCATGGCTCGGCGGTGGCATTCCATGTTGGTGGGGTCGCTGGGGTAGCAGCGCAGGTAGAGCGCGGTCTGCGCACGTGCTGCTTTCGGTTGTGAGTACATGGGGTCTCACCTGCCAATGGGCCTGGGGGAGTGGGTGGGGGACTGCTGCGCCGGTTGTCCGGGGGTAGGGGTCCGTGGGGGTGGTTCGTGGGTGGTGGTTCGTTCTCACGGTGCTCTGCGGACGCGGGCGGCCACATCGGGAGATCTACGGAGGCGGCTACGGATTTTGCGACCTTGTGCGCGACGACCCGCACGACGGGGACTGGTCGTACCCGCGCGTTCACCATCCGTCATGGGCTTCCGGTGACGGATCGGGGCAGAGGCGGGCCCTCGGCCCGTCGGCGTTTGACCGTCTGCCGGCAGCGATCTAGCCTCCGAATATGGGCGCCAGGCAAGGTGACGGGATTGCGGTCACGGCCGGCCTTCCCGACCAGCTGACCAGCTTCGTCGGTCGCGAGCGGGAGACCGCCGAGGTCAAAAGGGTGCTCTCCGCCTCACGCACGGTGACCCTGGTCGGCCCCGGAGGTGTCGGGAAGACCCGGCTCGCGGTGCATGTGGCGGGCGGGGTGCGCCGGGCATTCGCGGGCGGGGCGGTGTTCATCGATCTCGCGTCGCTGCGGGACGGTGACCTGCTCGCGTACACGGTTGCCGGGGCGCTGGGAATCGAGAGCCGCAGGCCGAGCGACCGGGTGGGAGTCCTTGAGGACTTTCTGCGCGACCAGCAGATCCTGCTGGTGTTCGACAACTGCGAGCAGCTCGCGGATGCGTGCGCGGAGCTCATCAACACCTTGCTCAAAGCCGCCTGCGGAGTGCGGGTTCTTGCGACGAGCCGTCAGTTCCTCGGCGTTTCGGGCGAATACCGGTGGCAGGTCCCGCCGCTTCCGGTGCCGGACCCGGACCGGCCGGGACAGGCCGCCGGTGTACCGGATTCCCCGGGGCTCGCCCTGTTCGCCGAGCGCGCCGCGTCGGTCACGGACTTCGCCCTGACCGACGAGAACTGGCGCGCGGTGGCGCGGCTGTGCCGCAGGCTGGACGGGCTGCCGCTGGCGATCGAGCTGGCCGCGGCGAGCACGCGGGTCCTGTCCGTCGGGGACATTGTCGAGCGGCTCGACAAAAGGCTCCGCATCCCGCCGTCCACCGACCGTGCGGCGCCCTTCCGGCACCGCACACTCGCGGCGGTGGTGGATACGAGCTACCACCTCTGCTCGCCGCGGGAACGCCTCCTGTGGGCCCGCGCGTCGGTTTTCGCGCAGAGTTTCGACCTGTACGCCGCCGAACAGGTCTGCGGTGACGAAACCCTCCCCGCCGATGGCGTCCTGGACCTGGTCACCGGGCTGGTCGACCAATCCGTCCTGGTCGCCGAACGCAATTCCGACGGCGTCCGCTACCGGCTCCTCGACACCCTGGCCCACTACGGCCGCGACCGGCTGCGTGAGGCCGGTGAGGAAGACACACTGCGCCGGCGCCACCGAGATCTCTACCTCAGCCTGTCGAGGCGCCTGGAGGCCGACTGGTTCGGGCCTCGCCAGGTCGAGCGGTCAGGGCAGATGCGGGCCGAGCACGCCAACATCCGAGCCGCCCTGGACTACTGCTTCACCACTCCAGGAGAGAGCGCGACCGGCATGGCCATGCTCAACGCGCTCCTCTACCACTGGCTCGGGGGAGGCCACCTCACCGAGGGGCGCCACTGGTTCTCCCGAGCTCTCCAGCTCTATTCGGAGTCGACACTCGAACGCAGCATCGCGCAGCTCCACGCCAGCGTGCTCGCCTCCAGACAGGGGGACAGCGCCGCGGCACTTCGCGCACTGGAGGAGTGCCGCCGCATCGCCGAAGACCAAGGGATCGAATTTCTGGTAGCGCACGCCACCGGCGCCGCCGGCTACGCCGCCCTCGCCGAGAACGATCCTCAGTCAGCCCTCGCCGGCCTGCAGGAAGCCATGCAGCAGCTGCGCCGGATGGAGGTTCCGCCGGAGAGCTACATGTACATGCTGGTCCTCACCGCCCTGGCGCGACTGCCGCTGGGCGAGTTCGACCGGGCCGCCGAGGCGGCCGAGGAGGTGCGCCGGATCAGCAGCCGGGTCGGTGAGCGATGGTTTCTCGCCGAGGCCCTGACCGTTCTCGCCTCCGTCGAGTTCGGCCGAGGTGAGATGGTGACGGCCGCCGAACACGCGGTGAACGCCACGAGGATCGGATGGAGTTTCGGGGACGCCCCCACCGTCGGTCTCGCCGTGCGGGTCCTGGCCTGGGTGGCGCTGGCCGCCGGTGATCACCGGCGGGGCGCGGTGCTCACCGGCGTGTGTCGGGGCGTCCAGCACAGGACCGGCCTGGCGGACCATGTCCCGTCCGTTTTCGACGACACCATTGAGCGGCTGAGAGCCGCCGCCACCGCGTCGCTCGGCACCTCGGGCTTCCAGGCGGCCTTCGACACGGGCGCCGGCTTCGACCTCGGCCAGGCGGTGGCCTTCGCCCTGGGCACCGACACCGGTGATGAAAGCGCCGAGGAGCCGACGACGGCCGGTGAGCGTCCGCTGACGAAGCGGGAACAGCAGGTCGCCGAGCTGGTAGCGGCTGGGATGTCGAACAAGCAGATCGCGCAAAGCCTGGTGATCGGCCAGCGCACCGCCGAAAGCCACGTCGACCACATCCTCGCGAAACTCGGCTTCTCCTCCCGGGCCCAGATCGCCGCCTGGGCCACCCGCAGCGCGGGCAACGGGCAGCGGTAACCCCGACCGGGATGCACCCAACGGACCCAGCACCCCGGGCCGTCACCCTCGCCGGCCCCGTTGCGGGCAGCCGTCCGCACGGGGCCGCGGGTGCTGCGGGCCGCCGCACCCGGCGGGCCGCAGCACCCGCAGCCCTTCCCCGGCGCTGCCGGGGAGGTCTCATTCGGCGGGGAAGTCGAAGGTGTATCCCTGGGCCTTGAGCCAGGGCAGCAGCTGGCGCAGCGCTTCGACGGTCTCGGTGC
>NZ_JBIURH010000111.1:0-9158 GCF_044740765.1 Kitasatospora sp. NPDC088346 | reverse complement strand
CAACCTCGCCAAGCGTATAACGGACGAAACCACACCAACCTGGCGAGGAACCTACTAGGACATAAAGTGCAAACTACTCTCGCCAAACGCCCTCTCAGACCGCGATGGGCGGACACCCGCAGGTGCCCGCCCATCGCCCTCAGATCATCTACCCGGCTCCTCCGACGCCGACCTGCCGTTGTGTGGGAACACAGGTGTCCGCACAACCCACAACACGAGACAGCCCGACACGACAAGGCCCCTGGAGATGCCTTCTGCCTTCCACCGCTCGGGTAACGACAGAAGGCATCTCCGGAATCGAAGATTCTACCGGTCTCTGCTATTGAACCAGGTGCTCGTGGCGCCCAACAACCCAACTTCCGTAATCAAACATTCGACCCAGGTGGACATATCGATCAAACTGACTACGTGTAATCGAGATATTGTGCGGCAGCGCCAACAATAGGTACCGGAAGGCCAGGTCAGGACTAACGCCTGCTGCGCAGCTGCTGAGCGCCGTCACGATCCCCGACGTCACGTAGATGGACGAGGTTTCGACCTGCTCCAGGATAAGCGGGGCGATAATCGAGATCTCGTCCAGGACGGCTCCGGCGAGCGGCATATAAGGGCACTCTGCTGGGATTTCGGGGTGATCGGCCCTCTTGTCGTCGCAGCGGGAGCTACTCGTGTCGATGATCCGATGCAACCAATCCCTCCCTGTCGTTCCTTCGCGGCGCAGGCTCATCGATCGCCGCGTGCTGCTCTCCCACAACGCCTCAAATGACCATTCGGCCAGCGATGCGGCGGAAACTCGCAGGGCGTCGGCAAGGAGCGCCTCGGAGAAGTGAACCGGCTGCTGGCGGACGTAGGCGGCGAGGCATTCCCCGGGGGTGGAGAATTCGTCGCGCCAGCCGCTGTGGAACGCTTGACCCAAGTGCGGCAGCCCGAATTCTTCGCCGTGATGACGGACAGCTTTCACCCCGATCACCCCTCCAGCGGGAAGATGGAACTCACGTACCATTTCTTCTTGTTATGCTTGTCCGCCTTCACGAGGCGAACCCGAACCTTTGTCCCTGCACTAGCCGGGCTGGTCGACGAACCACCGTACTTGTAGACCTTCCCGAGAGACGGCAGCCGGCTACCGTCCCGAATGACATCGACACCGATCTCGAACTCCTTGAAATTGGACGAGTAATCGTCACCAGCCCATCGCCCGATCTCCTGAGTCTTCTTGTCGATCGCCTGCTTCAAGGCATCCATCGCGATGCTGTAGTCATCGAAGACACCGTTCCTAGGCTCCGCCGCGGTGGCGAAGTTCTGGGCCTCTTGTGCAGTGACCCCGGCGAATTCTCCGTTCGGGCCGTAGGGGCCCTTGGCCACGTGCTTCTTCAGCGTGTGGGCTGGGGGGAAGTTCTGCTCGTCGTACCAGAGGTCGAAGCAGTTGTGAACGACGACTCCGGGACCCATGCTCTTCGGGCTCTTGACCATGAACATGTGGGTGCCCGCGACAGAGAGGTCGAAGACCCGCTGCGGGGTCGCGTCGACTCGTTCGAGGGCGGTGACTCGGCCGGGACGGCCGTCCGCCCCAAGGAGCTCGTCACCGACGCGAAGATTCGACGCTTCACGCCAGCCGGCCTGGTCGATGTAGAACGGGTGCCCGGGAGTGCTCTCCACGACGTCCGAGCCGTCGACCTGGATCCTCACCAGACTCGCTGTGGCGTGGGCGAACGTGCCGGTCACCTGCTGGGACGACCGTTCGTGAGTAACAGGGTCGATCGTTCCGACGTAGTCGCCGATAGTGATGGACTCGATGGCCTTCGAGCTTCCATCGGCCATGACGACGGCGGTCCCTGCTGGAAAGCTGTTGTTGACGCAGTTCGTCCGTACCTCTGCCGCGATCTCTATCTCGTTCTCCATCTGGCGGACGATCGTCGGATCGGCGTTGCGGACCGATTTGAGGGCGTTCATCGCCTCATCGGTGCTTCTTCCCTGGGCCATGGCGGCGCGGATGTCGTTGATCGCCTTGGTAGCAGCATTGATCTTCGCGAGTGCCTCGCTGCCCTTGATGGTGCCAAGGCTCGCCGTGACGGCTGCGGTCGCGCTCTCGATTCCGATGCCGGTCTCGACTGCGACCCGGTAGGCCAGCACAACCTTTCCAGCTGCGATCAGGTCGGTCACGGGGATGACCATCGCGACGGACCCTGCGCAGTCGGTGTCGACGGTCCAGAAGTCAGCGGTGAAGCACTTCTTGATGCCGCCCCACCATTGGGCGCCCATCTCGTCGAGGAGGCCTGATGTGGTGTGGGCCCTGCGCCAGTCTCCCCACTTTGCCTGCAGGGTCGTCTCGACCTGTGTGTCGACGGTCTGCGGTGCGAGCTGGAGCACGTCCCAGGTCGCGTACTTCCCGTTACACTGCGCGATGGTGAGGTTCGCCTCCGGGCAGGTCCGCAGGTAGTAGTCGAACGTACCGGTGATTTTGACGGTTGCCTTGAAATCGCAGACGTACGTTCCGGAGGCATCCTTGTGCCAGGGGCCGAGCGAAACGCCTCCTGGTGGGGGGCCGTACACGTCGACGTCCGGGCGGCCCCCAGGCCCCCAGGGGTTGTAGCCCTTGCTGCAGACGTCCTCGGAGTTGTCCTTGACGATCTTGTATTGGACGTCGGGGCGGGCGATGCTCTGGATGAACGAGACACGGCCGTCGTCACTGACGATAGTGGTCTGGGCTTCCGACTGGGTCGCGGCGCTGTCGTCCTGCATCCTCTTGGAGGCGATGAGGAAGGCTTCGGTCGCCGCGCGCTGGGCTTCCTCCGCGCTCTTGCCCGCCTCGATGGCGGAGGCCCGGGCCTTGTTCTTCGCATCCTCGGCCTCCGACGCGTAGTCCAACGCCTTCTGCTTGAAGCTCTCAGCGGCAGTGGCGGAGAAGTCGGCTTGGCGAGCAGCGGTAGCGGCACTGGCGGCGGCGGTGCGGGCCTGGGTGGCGTAGCCGACTGCCTGGTCTGCGGAGGCTTTGGCCTGGCGGGCGGATTCGGCGGCCTTGGCGGCCCAGTCGGCAGCCTCGGTCGCGGAGGCCTGTGCCTGGTTGGCCTGGCGGTCGGCTTCGCTGGAGGCGCCGTAAGCGGTGGCGTAGGACTGGGCGGCCTGGGCCGCGTACTGGCGGGCGAGGGCGGTGTTGCCGTCGATGGCCTGCAGGTAGGAGGCGACAGTGGCGACATGGGCCGCGGTGACGGCGTCGCGCTGGCGGGCCTTGGGCAGACCGATCGCCAGGAAGGTGGCGAGGCCGGAGGTGGGCCCGGACATGGCGGCCTGTGTGGCCGCCTGGACCTCGGGTCCGCCGGCGGACATGGCCTGGGAGATCAGGAGCCGGTTGTCGTCATCGCGCGCCGAGTACTGACCGGTCGTGAGGAAGGTACGGACGTCGTCGATGGTGCCGTCGAGGGCTTTGCCCGCTGCCTCACGCACTCGCAGGCCGCCGGACGACATGATCTTCGACAGCGCGAGGCGGTCGTCGTCGTCCTTGCCCGGGTACTGACCGGTGGCGAGGAAGGCCCGGACCTGGTCGGGTGAGCCGACCGAGGCGGTCTCAGCGGCGAGGCGCTGCTCGAGCTTGGTGGAGGCGTCGGCGATGGCGTTGACGCTGCTGCGGTCGTCGCGTTCGCGGCCGAGCGCGAGGTCGGCGCTGAGGAAGGCGAGGACATCGCCGTCGTGGCCCTCGAGTGCGGTCTGGGCCGCGATCTGCGTCCACGGTCCGCCTGCGGTGAGCAGGCGGGTGGCGGCCAGGCGGCCCTTAGCGACGGCCGTGTTCTGGTCGACGCCGGCGGCGGTGGCCTCGGTGATCAGACGCTGGGTGTCGGCGGCGAGAGCGGTCGCCTTGCCGGACTCCCAAGCGGCCTGCTTGGCCTTGGCGGCTTCCTCGAAGTAGGCCTGCTGAGCCGCGGCGACCTCGGCGGCCTGCTGGGCCGCCAAGCGCTCCGCGTCGGAGGCACGGGCGATGTCGGCGACGGTGTGGGCCTGGGTCGCGGCAGACGAAGCGGTCTCCGCCGCGGCCTGGGCCGCGGTGGCGGCGGCCTGCGCGCCGGCGGCGGCAGTGGCCGCGTCACCGGCATGGGCGGCCGCTTGCTCAGCTGCTGCGGCGGCGGCTTCGGCATGGACTGCGGAGGCGCTGGAGGCACGCTGTGCCTCGGTGGCGGCGGCCTTCGCGTCGGCCGCGATCTTCGTGGTGGCGGCGGACGCGCGGCGTGCTTCGGCGCCGGCCGTCTTGGCCCGGTCGGCGGCGGCCCTGGCCCGGTCGGCGGCCTCACCGGAGACGCCGGACTGGGATGCGGCCTCCAGCGATGCCGCGGCTGCCGCATCCGCGTTGTCCCCCGCCTTCTTGGCGGCCTCGGTCGCCTCACCGGCCTCGGACGAGGCGTGGATCGCCCACTGCGCTGCCTCGCCCGCCGTCTTGGCGTCGGCGGCGGCCTTCTTCGCGGCGACCGCCGCGTCGCGGGCCTTGGCGGCGTCGTCCTTGTTGACCGAGGCCCTGGCCGCGGCGGCCTGTGCCTGGGCGGCGGCCTCACCGGCCAGGGCGGAGGCCCGGCCGGCGTCCGCGGCGGCGTCGGCGGCCTGCCGGGCGGCCTCGTTCGCATTGGCCGCGGCGGCGGAGGCCGCCTGGGCGGCCTTCGCGGCGCGTTCGGCCGCGTCCGCGGCCTTGCCTGCGGCGTTGGAGGCATTCTTCGCCTCGCCCCGCGCGGCCTTGGTCTCGGCCGCGGCGCGTTCGGCGGCCTGCTTGGCCAAAGCACTGGCGTCGAGTGCGCGTGCGGCGGCGTCGCCGGCGGTCTTCGCCTGCGTGCCCGCCTGGTCGGCGGCGTTGTGCGTCAGGTCCGCGAGCTGGGCGATCGTCAGGGTTTCCTGATCGTGCGCGGCGGCGGTCTGGTAGCCGTAGCGCAGGAACTCCCGCACGTCATCGACGGATCCGTCGAGCGCGGCACCGGCAGCCTTCTTGACCTCCGACCCTCCGGTGGACATGAGCTGCGACAGCTTCAGGCGGTCGTCGTCCTCCTGAGCCAGGTACTGGCCGCTGTTCAGGAACTCCCGCACGTCCGCGATCGAGCCGTCCAGTGCCCGTCCTGCGGCCCCCCGTACGCGCGGACCGCCAACCGACATGATCTGGGACAGCAGCAGCCGCTGGTCGTCCTCCAACGGCACCCGGTAGCCGGTGTCCACGAACGCCTGCACGTCAGAGGCGGAACCCCCGAGTGCTCGTTTCGCGGCCTCCCGCACCCGCGGCCCGGAGGCTGCGATCAGTTCCTCGACGCGGGAGCGCAGATCCTGCTCCGTCGCCGTGCCCTGACCGGAGGTCAGGAACGCCTTCACGTCGTTGTCAGAGCTGACGAGGGCCATTTCGGCGGCCCGCTTGACGGCCGGTCCGCCAGCCTTCCACGCGGCGACCGCCGCGACCCGGTCCGCGACCGGCCCGATGGGCGGCGCGGTGTCGGCCGCGGCCGGTGTGGCCAGCAGCGCGGCCAGCAGACCACCGACCGTTATCCCGACGGCACTACGCCGTCGGGCCCGTTGTTTTCTGGTGATCCCCATCGAAGATCCGAAATCCCATCGTCTCGGTCACCGGCTCTCCGGCCGGTGACTCCAAACCGCCTGTGTCGTGGCGGGATGCACTGCACCCCGTCGGTCCCCACTGATCACCCGGTGCCTGCCGACGCTCTCCACCCCTGCCCGCACGCGCACGGCCCGCGGAGTCGGCGGCCCGGCGGGGTGCCACGGACCTGGCCTTGATGCGGTGTCTTCTTCGAACCACACCGCCAGTGAGGTGTCCCCGACGAATCGCGGGCCCAGCAGCCGCCCCACGCCGCAGACCTATCGGCGTGGGGCGGTCCGGCGCGGCGGCCGACCCACTCGTGTGACCCGGCCGTCCTGTGCCCGGCCGGCTCTGTGCGGTCACCACCGATCTCGCAGCCCGGCGTGAATCCCGCGCGGGGCGCCCGACCATGCGGCAAAGTCGCCTCGGGGCCGGGCACGCCGGACCGGTGACGCTCCGCCAGCCTTCAGTCCCCCACCGGGGACACTGGAGAGGGGAGCCAGGGGCTGCCGCCGATCGGCTGCCTGCCCGGTGCCGAGACGCACGTACCGGCCTGCAGGTCGGCGTGCCCGCCGCCGACGGCGCGGGCCGGCGAAATACCTGGCGAGCCGATCGATGGGAGGCACCAGCGGCCGGGCAAGCGGATCTGTCAGAGGGTGCCGGTGATGGCGACGCCGTTGCGGGTGCCGTTGACGCCCTGCAGGTCGACCACGTCGGCAGCGGACCAGGTGCGGTCGGTGTGCCGGACGGTGTGCAGGACCTTGTTGTCGGCGGTCACGGCGGCGAGCTGGAACGCACCGTCGACCGCGGTGGCGCCGACGGAGCTGATGGTCACCTGGCCAAGCACGCCGTTCAGGTCACCGAAGCCCTCCCAGTTCCCGTCACCCTTGCGAATGGCGTGGTATTGGTGGGTGCCGCTGTCCGTGGCGACGACGATGTGGGCGTCTGCCCCCACGCCGGCCATGGCGACGGAGGACACCGGTCCAGTGGCACCGGCGGCACCGGCGACGTCGCCCCAGCCGCTCCAGGAGCCGCTGGCGGCGCGGATGGTGTGGAAGACCTTGCCACCGTTGACCGCGGCGACCTGCAGCTGACCGCCGACGCTGGCCGCGGCCACCCCGGTGACCGTGCCGATCGGGCCGGCCGCACCGGAGACGTCACCGAAGCCGGTCCAGCTTCCGTTCGCATTGCGCAGAGTGTGGAACAGCTTGCCGTTGGCGACGACCAGAACGTGCAGGTCGGCGCCGATCGAGACGGCCGAGACCTGGGTGGCGCTGCCGAGCCAGCCGGCCTCGCCGTTGATGTCGCCGAACGCGCCCCAGGTGCCGTTCGCCGTGCGGACGGTGTGGCGGACGTGCCCGTCGCCACCGATGGCGACCACGTGGGTGTCACCGTCGATGCCCGCCGCGGCGGCGGACTTGACGCCGCCGATGCCGCCCGCCTTGGTCTCGACGTTGCCGAACGACGTCCAGGAACCGTCGGAGAGACGGACCGCCTGGTACAGGCTGTTGTCACTCCTGACCAGGGTCTCGGTCTTCCAGCCCGGGCTGAGGGCACGGGTCTGCTGGACCCAGTCGCGCAGGTCGTCGACGCGGGTGTTGTAGGCGCCGGTACGGGTCTCGGCGGACGGCGTGTCGAGGCAGCCGCCCTGCCAGGAGCGGAAGGCGATGCCGGCGATCTCGACGGTGCCGTTCTTCTCGCGCAGCAGCGGGGCGCCGGTGTCCCCGGCGCAGATCGGGGCAGCGCCGGCCGCGGGCGCGCTGTCGATGCCCGTGGCGGTGATGGCCCCGATGGTGTGGGTGGTGGTGTGGGCTTTGGTCGGCACCCAGTCGGTGCCGGTGCGGCCGTAGCCGGGCACGCGCAGGCTCTCACCCGCCACGGGGGCGGCGGTGGCGAGCTTGACCGGGGTGATGCCGTCGACCGGGCTGGCCAAGCGGGCCAGGACGGCGTCCCGGCCGGTGCGGAGGGCGAGCTCGGCGATGTCCACAGTCCGGCCACCCACGGTGAACGTGCTCTTGACGGCAGGTGCGCCGGCCGTGAGAGTGCCGGGATTGTCGGTGAAGCATCCAGCCGAGGTGAGCACCCACCGCGGATCGACCAGCGTTCCGGTGCAGCCCCGCGAATCGGCCCGGCCCGCAGCGCCGACCGCGACCGAGCCGACGGCCGGGAACTCGGAAGCAGGCACGGACGGCGCGGCACCGTCGCTGGCAACCAGTTCCACCAGCGCGGACTGCTTCGAGCCACCCGGCACATCTGCCTGCCCCACGGGGGTCCACGCGTTCTTGGCGATGTCGACACTGCTCTTCGCACCAGCAGCGGACAGCGTCGCCTTGATGGTGTGGTCATCACCCTTGATGTCGATGACATCAGAGATCTCCAGCGCCAAGTAACCGGACGCCCCGGTGACCTTGAAGCACACCTTGTCCGGAAGTGCACCCATCCGGGCCACCCACACAAGGCCGGACTCCGAGGCACAGTTGGCGAACCGGATGTTCCCATCCCCCGACTTCAGCGTGATGTGCTGCTCCGCCAAGATCCGAGCGGCATCGGGGTAGGTGAATCCCTCCACCGCCAGCGGCGCCGTTGCCTCGGCAGCGGACGCCGGTATGGAGCCGACCGCCCCCGGAACCACCAACAGCGCAGCCAGAAGCCACACCGATCTCTGAACCCTACGCACATGAACTCCAGAAAAAAGACATGCCGGGAGACACCGCGCCCCCAGCCAGAAGAAGACCAAGCGGACGCTATCGGCTGCAATCTGACGCGTCAAAGACGAGAGAACCCACGACGCCAGGCACCTGACCAGCTGTCAAGCCCCATATAGTGCTCAGGCCGGGAACATTCACCGAGCTGTCAATTGTAGGTGCGTGAACCCGCCCCTCCACCTCATCATCTCTGCCGACCATCTGTCCGCAGGGACCAATCGGGCACCAAGTGGCGGGGGCGCAACGCCATGGCGGACGACCGGCCGATCGGGGCGGTGCACGCTGGCCGCGCACGTCGTGCGAAGTTCTTGCCGTCGCCGCCGAACGCGCCGACATCGCCCTCAAGGCCCACGACGGCACCGCCGAGTCGCTGCGCGTCCCCCACAACGGAACGCGACGAGCGACCAGCTCACTGCGTTGGCAAATGACACGGAAACGCGGACCCTACATGTTCGTCCTCACCGACACCGGCCAGACCGGCTTCGCCAACCACGCCACCGACCCGGAAACCGCCACCCCCACCCCCTACGTCGCCAAGATACCGCGCACCGTGGCGGCCGGCGCCGCCACGCGGAAGACCTGGGAAGCCGACGGCGCGAGCGCCGACCTCTGGCGGCCGATCGCCGACCTGGACGACGGGCCCGCCCCCTGGTGGGAGCTGACCAGCACGAAGGCCTGACCGGCACCCCGTCCACGCCTTGATGGCCCGTGCCGACCTTCGGAGCAGGCCATCAAGGCGTCCGTCGATATCACAGGGTTGATCACTTCGTTCTGCCTGCGCAGAACGATCCGCAGAACGCGGAGCGGGCATCAAGACATCTCACGGAGCTAAGGAGTCAAGTGTGCTCCAGGACGCTGCTGGATGGGTGCAGGCGGAGAAGGTGGTCAGGTCATGCGACGGG
>NZ_JBIURH010000110.1:0-9240 GCF_044740765.1 Kitasatospora sp. NPDC088346 | reverse complement strand
GCCCTCGTCATGCTCTGCCTCGGCGGCAACCGCCCCACCCTGCCCCGACGCCAACTCGCATGACCCGACCCACAGGTCCAGCACAAGAGCCCCTTTTCGCGCGGACGTGCACGGAGTCGACGACGACGCGCGACAGGTCCAGGACCTCGGCGTCGGCCAGGCGCTCCAGCATCACCCTGCGGAGCCGGCCCCACAGGCCGCCCTTGGTCCAGATCGTGAAGCGGCGGTGCACCGTGGACTTCGACACCCCGAAACACGGTGGCAGATGCCGCCACGCACACCCCGTCGTCAACACGTAGACCACCGCGGCGAACACCGCCCGATCGTCCAAGTTGACCGTCCCACCGCCCTGTTGGCGCACCCGAGCCGCGGGAAGCAGCGGCTCCACCACTTCCCACAAGCCGTCAGGAACGATCCATCCCCACCCACCACTCCCCATGACCCCTACAACGAGACCACCGCCCACGTAGGACACGGTCTAAGACCTCCTGTTCGGCCGCGCCGACCTCGCCGTCGCAGCTGACCCTTGCCGACCGGGCTCGTGAACCTGGCCGGCCGGGGCGAGGGGCCTCGTGGCGCACCAGGGCGTACGTGAAGTCGATAGGGCAGCGGACCGCCTCCGCCGCCTGACGGTCCGACAGGCCGAGCAGAAACTGCAGCACGCAGACGGTGGCCCACTGAGCCGGAGAGTGACCGGGACGGCCATCGTGCGGATACCGGCCGGCGAAGTCCTCGTCGTGCCACAACCCGTCCAGCCTGTCCCGCACCCACATCGCCGTCGTCCCCTTCGAATTGCTCGCCCGTGCGACCTGCACGGTCAGAGCGGGAACCTGCACACCGAAACGGGGACGGACGGACAACACGCACCTCGCCGCCGGGTCGACCTGCATCACCAGCCGCGAGCCTGCCACTGATCACGCTGCCCAGCCACGGACCCCCAAGATCACCGACAGAGTCAAGCTCAGCCCAGCCCACATCACCCCACGCTGATCAGAAAATACACCCATGGACGGCGGGGCTCGCCGAGCACGGCGTGGAGTGGGCGGAGAAGCAGGGCGGCCACACGGAGGGAGCTCGGTGGGGTCCACTGCGGGGGCGTCGACTGTCACACGGGCACCGACTGCCGGAGCAGTGGGACGGGACCCTGCGACGGGCTCGCCGCCACGAGCCATGACCAGACATGGGCTCGACGGTTGGGGAATCCTCGGGCACTCGGATCACGGTCAGTACGCCGTCAACACATACCGGCGACGGCTATCTCGCTCACACCGTGTCCATATACCAGACGGCCGCGAGGGGGCGGGCATATTCGGCTGTTCGGGGCGTGGAGGAACGGTGGGTGGGGCAGAATCCGGCTCAAGTATGGCCGATCATCGGATGGTTGGCCGGACGGGGCGGGGGTGTTCGGTGGACGGCAAGGACGATGTCGCAAACGCGCTGGATGATCTACGACGCCAGCTGTACCAGGCCCAGGATGCAGGGGCGGGGCATCAGGTGCAGTTCGAGGTCGAGAAGGCCGAGCTGCATCTTGAGGTGCAGATCCGCAAGGACGCCGCGGGCAAGGCAAAGCTGTCGATCGGAGCGGCTGGCGCCGAGGTTGGTGGGGGCGCGGGCCAGACCCGAACCCACCGGCTGGTGCTCGTACTGAACGTTCGGGACAACGCAGTCAACGACCGTGCCCGCATCCGGCAGGAGGAGCGGAGATCCTGGTCTGAGATCGGTCGACACCCCGACAACGAAGGAGACTGCGGTACGGAGCCGGCGCCGACTCGCGCCGCAGGAGAGGGCTCCGCAACCCCGTCCAGTCCCCAGGACGATGCGGCCCGGCCAGGCCACACATGGAGGACGTGAATGTCTTCCGGAAGTCTGGACGAGAAGGATCTGGCACGCCTGGCCCTGGTGTGGGCCGGCACCCAGACGGCGGGCACGGGGCACGGCTCAGGATGGCTGATCGGACCGCGACTGGTCCTCACCGCCCACCACGTGGTCACCGACAAGAACGGCGAGTTGCTGCCGAAGATCGAGGTGCGGGTGGGTGACCCGCGAACCAACGCACCGTCACCGGCTCCGGTCTGGCGCTCCGCGCGCCTCTGCTGGCCCGACCCCGACGGCGGCCTCCCCTCGACGGATGCCCCGGACATCGCTCTGCTACGGCTGGACGAACCCGTGCACGTGGAGGGCAGCCCACCGGTGCGGTGGGGCCAGCCCGCTGGCATCACCCCCGTGCCCTACCACGGGTTCGGCTTCCCGCTGTTTGCCGAACCTCAACCTGACGACCCGGCTCGCAAGCATCACAGGCCCACGGAGGGCCCGGTCGAGCACCTGCGCGGCCACCTGCCACCCGTATCCACCGACGGCCTGGACGGCATGGTCCTGGACACCCAGACGTGGCCTGCCGAAATGGCGGACTCCCGACGACCGTGGTCGGGAGCCTCCGGCACCGCGGTGTTCTGCCACGGCCGCCTGGCCGGCGTCGTCACCCTGGACATGCGGGGCGGCCGCCGCCTGTATGCCCACCCCACTCGCCTCCTCCTGGAAGACTCAGCCTTCGGCCGCCTCGTCACGGAGCACACCGACAGGAAGCCGACCCTCGAAACCGTCCGCGAGGACAATCACCACGACACATCCACGTCATGGCCGGTTGAGGCCGGACGGATCCCCCTGCCGGACTCAGCCGCCCTGCCGCGTCCCGAGATCGAGGGGGAGTTCGCGGACACGCTTGCCGCGCACCGGCTGGTCCTGCTCAGCGGGCCCGGCGGGGTCGGTAAGTCGCAGCTGGCCGCAGCTCACGCACGCCACGCGCTGGCCAGCGGCGCCAGCCAGCTCGTCCTGTGGGCGGACGCCACCGACCGCGCGTCGCTCGCCGCCTCCTACGCCGGGGCTGCGCGAAAGCTACAGCTGTCCGACTTCTCAGACCGGGATCTCGACCACCAGGCCGACCTGTTCCTTGAGTGGTTCCGCACCCCCGGCCCGTCCGGCCTGGTCGTCCTGGACAACCTCGCGGACCCCGCCACCCTCACCGGCCTGCTGCCGTACAGCACCGCCGCCGACCGACACGTCCTTGTGACCTCTCGGCTCCGGGGGGCGTCCACCAGCAGGCTGCTCGGCACCATCGTCACCGTCGGGATGTTCGAGCCGGAGGAGTCGCTCGCCTTCCTGCGTAAGCGCATCAGCACCGTCGACGACCTGGCAAACCTGGCCGGGGACGAGCACGCCCAGGCCCTGACCGAGATCGCCGGGGAACTCCAACACCTTCCGCTCGCCCTCGGGTACGCCGCGACGGCCATGGCCGAGCACGGGCTCACCCCCGCCGAGTACCTGGAGGATCTGAAGGAGCGCAAACTGGGCCTGGACGAGCTGCTGCCCGCGGACCCGGTCGACGGTGGGAGCGCCGTCACCGCGGCTCTGCTGTTCTCGCTGGAGGCTGCGGACCGCCGGGCCCCGAAAGGTGCCGCCACTCCGGCCCTGCGGCTCGCCGCATGCCTCGACCCCGTCGGGCACCCCGGACGCCTGTGGCAGGCACCGGCGGTGCGGGATCGCTTGCTCAGCGACGGCGCCGAGGACTACTCCGGGCTCGGCGGCCGGCGCGTCGGCGACGCCGCCGTGCGCGTGCTGCACGAATACCGACTGGTCACCCACGACCGGCACGCCGAATCCCGGGCCGTGCAACTGCACGCCCTGACCGCCTGGGCGGCCCGCAGCACCCTGACGTCCGAACAGCTCACCGACCGGGCCGCCTGCGTGGCCACCGCCCTGCTCGGTCTGTGGCCCGAGTTCGACTACATCGACGCGGAGTTGGAAGACGCCCTTCGCGCCAACACGCGCGCCCTGCAGCGCCATGTCGGCGACCTGCTCCACGCCGTCCCGGACGGGCCTCGCCTGCTCACCCGGCACCTGCACAGCACGGTCGCCGCCGGCCTGCTCCGCGACGCGGTCGGCCTCTGGAAGACTCACGCCGAGGCCACCGCCGAGCGACTCGGCCCGGACGCGCCGGAGACGATCGCCGCGCTGACCGGCCAGGCCGAGGCGATGCTCGTCACGGGTGACCACGCGGGTGCGCTCGCGCTCGCCCGGGACGTCGCCGAGCGGGCCCTGCGCACCGCAGGGGCGACATCCGAACCCCACCTGGCCGCGCGGCTGGTGGTGGTCCAGTCCCACAACGCGGCGGGCCACTACGAGACGGCCGCGGCGCTGGCGGGCGAACTCGTCGACGACGCGACATCCGTGCTCGGCGCGGACGCCTGGGTGGCGCTCACGGCCCGCCTCGCCGCAGCCGACGCCGAACGCGACTGCGGCCGCCCCACGGCAGCCGCCGCGCACGAGCAGGCGGTCCTGGACCGGTCGGGCTCGGCCGGTCTGCTCCGCGGCGACCACGGGCTGCGGTTGGAAGGGTCGGTGCTGATCACTAACTTCATCCGGACCGGTGACGCCCGAGCGGCCCATGCCGCAGCCGAGCGACTGCTGGAACGACGTATGCGGTTGACCGGCCCCGACCATCCGGGTACGGCCGCTGCCCGGCTCGCCGTCGCCGTGGCCGCCCTGCGCGGCGGGCACGCGACGGAGGCACGGAACCAGGCGACCACGGCGCGTGACGCCCTGTCCACCGCCCTCGGCCCCAGCCACGAGTCGGTGCTCGCGGCCGGGCTGCTGATCACCCTGGCCCTAGTCGCGTTGGGCCGCCCGGCCGACGCGGCCGACAGGTCCTCAGCCACGCACGCGACCGCCCTTGCCGTCCTCGGCGAGGAGCACCCCAGCGCGCTACGGTGCGCGTCCGTGTTCGCCACCGCCCTGACCTCCGCAGGGCGCCACCGCGAGGCCGTACCGCTACTGGAGCGCACCCTTGAAGTACGTTCCAGGGTGCTGGGCGCCACCCACCCGGACACACTCATCTCGCGAGCCGAGCTGGCCGCCTCGCGCAGCCTCGACGGCCGGCTGGACGAGGCGGATGAGATGCTGCGGGAGGTCCGCGACGCCTCTGCCGAGCAGCTGGGCGCCGAGCATCCCGAGACCCTGACCGTCCGTCACAATCTGGCCTTGGTGTGGTCGGCGCTCGGGCGCGACGAGGAGGCGGAGACCACCCTGGTCGAGGTGATTCGACTGCGCACGGCCCTGCTGGGCGGCGAACATCCGTCCACGCTGACCTCCCGTCAGCTGCTCGCCACCGTGTGGGCGCGCACCGGTCGGACGGTGGACAGCCTCGCCGAGAACCGCGCGGTCCAAGCGATCCAGCAGGACGCCCTGGGCTCGGCTCATCCCAGCACTTTGAACAGCCGAAACAACGCGGCGCTGGTGCTCCATGCCTGCGGACGCGCCACGGAGGCCCTCGCCGAGCTCCGGGCCATCGCGATGGACGCGACCGAGGCGCTCGGGGACGACCACCCGCTCACGCTGGCCACACGATCGAACCTCGCCGCCGTCCTGTCGAAGCTCGGCAAGCATGAGGAGGCCCTTCACCTGGCCCGCTCGCTGGTGAAACAGGCGGTGGAGAGCGGTCCGGCCGCCGCCCACCTGCGACTGACGCTGCGCACCGGCGTGACCCGGGCCCTGCACGAGGCGGGCCTGGCAGCCGAGGCGGTCCTCGCGCAGCGACAGCTGGTGGCAGATGTCGAGGCCGCGTTCGACGCCGGCCATCCGAGTGTCCTGCTCGCCCGCAGCGATCTGGGCAATGTCCTCGTTCAGGCAGGGGAGCTCGACGAGGCGGTCCAGGTCGCTCGTGCCACCCTGGCGGGCACCGTGGACCGCTACGGCGAGAACCATCCGCAGAGCTTGACGGCCGCCGTCAACGTGGGTGCCACGCTGTACGCGGCCAACCGGGTGGAGGAGTCGACGACGGTGACCAAGGAGGCCGCCCGTGCCTCCGCAGAGGTGCACGGTGCGCTGGCACCCGCCACCCTCCAGGCTCGTGCAAACCTGGCCGTCGCACTGGCGGGGACGGGCCGCACCGCGGAGGCCGTCGACATCGGCGAGGACCTCGCGCGCCACTTCACTGCGCTGTCCGGGCCCGGTCACCCGCGCACACTGGACGCCAAGGCGAACCTCGTCGGGGCACTCAAGGCCGAGGGGCGGTTCGGCGAAGCCCTGGTCCTGTGCCAGGAAGTCGCCGATGCGCGCCGCGCACTGCTCGGTACGGCACACCCGGACACCCTCACCATCGAAGTCAACCTTGCCTGTTGCCTGTGGGACGCGGACCGGGTCGACGAGGCCGTCGCCCTGGAGCGACACGTCCTAGAGGTCCGGGAGGAGGCGCTCGGCCCGGGCCATCCCGACACCCGGCTGACCCGCAACAACCTTGCTGGCAGCCTGTCGGAACTCGGCGACAGCCGGACGGCCGCCGAGCTGTACGGGCGCAACGTCGAACTCGCCACCGAACTCCTCGGCCCCGACGGCCAGTCGGTTCTGGAGAGCCGCTGCGCCCGTGCCCGTGAACTCGGCGCGATGGGTCTGCATGCGGAGGCGCTGGCGGAGCTGGAGGACGTGGTGGCGCGGGCCGAGGCGGCCGGCCTGGACAGCGCACCCCGCTCGCTCTTCCGGGAGATGCTCGCCCTCGCCCTGGACGAGGCGGGCCGCACTGGGCAGGCCGTGGAGCTGCTGCGGCACGTGGCGGCGGAACGCGCTGACCGGATCGGCCCCGAGGCCCGGAACACCCTCACCGCCCGGGAGAACA
Source organism: Kitasatospora sp. NPDC088346 (assembly GCF_044740765.1). Taxonomy (NCBI): domain Bacteria; kingdom Bacillati; phylum Actinomycetota; class Actinomycetes; order Kitasatosporales; family Streptomycetaceae; genus Kitasatospora; species Kitasatospora sp. NPDC088346. The sequence continues at coordinate 2,576 of NZ_JBIURH010000110.1, read as the reverse complement.
TTGCGATCATGCTTGGGCGCCTGGGCCGGACCGGCGAAGCGCTGGCACTCCAGCAGGAGCTGCTCGCCACCCGCGAACGCCGCTCGGGCCCGGACCACCCCGAGAGCCTGAACGCCCGCGCGATGCTGGCGGGCGCGACCTACCAGGCGGGCCGCTTCGCGGAAGCCGCAGCCCTCTTGGAGCCGGTCTGGACCGCGCGGCTCGCGGCACTGGGCGCCGACGATCCCCGTGTACTGACCCTGACCGGCAACCTGGCCGGCATGCGCTCGCGCGCCGGCTTCCCCGACGAGGCGATCCCGACGGAGGAGGAGGTGGTGGCCCGACGCGAACGCCTCTACGGGCCGCAGAACGCGAACACCGTCTGGGCCCGGGGCAACCTCGCCAACTCCTGCCGCCGCGCCGGACGCCCAGCGGAGGCGATCGGGCACGCACGGCGCGCCCACCAGGACGCGCTCGCCGAGCTCGGCGCCGAACACCCCATCGCCCGGCGGCTCGCCGTCGACCTCTCCGCCGCGCTGGCCGCCGCCGACCACCTCGTCGAGGCGTCCACCCTCGCCCGGGCCGAGTGGTCCGCCGCCCTCGCCGAGGGCGATCCTGGTCACCCGACCGCCGTCCAGGCCTGCACGGTGCTGGTCCGGGTCGCCCTCGCCACCGGACGTCCTCACGAGGTGCCCGCCCTCGCCGCGCCCGCGCTCGCTGCGGCGACGGACACCATCGGGCCCAACCACCCCGACACGCTGATCCTCCGTCACCTCGACGCTTTCGCAGTCGCGCCCGGGCCGGGCGACGACCCCAGGGTCGGCGAGGCCTTAACTGCGCTCGCCTCCGCTCTCGGCCCGCAGCACCCGGAGTACCTGGCTGCAGCCAGAGTCGGCGGTGCAAGCTGACCATGTCATTCCACTGTTTGCCCAGGTTCATCCCGATTCGGTGCCCTTCTTGTGGTAGGCGGAGCCGATCGAGAACCCGAGCCGGGACTTGCTGGGGGCTGCCGGCCGGGCACAGCACCGACGCGTCACGCGGCGGCAGAGGACCTGGGCCGGTGCCCTGCCCGGGATCTGCGAGGCCGGGCGGGGCGGGCGTGGACCAGCAGGTTCTCCATAGCGCACTCCAGACCGGCAAGGCCGATTTGCAGCGGCATCGGACGACGACCACCAGGCCGTCCGCGACACCCGACACCTCGACGCGGCCACGCTGTGCCAGGTGCCGACTGCCTGGAGCGCATCCGCACAGGGGCCCCCGCCCTGCGCGGCGAGCAGGTCCCGCCCGGCCCGGAGAACGTTCACCGTGGTCGACATCGTCGAGATCTACGTCCAGTGGTACGCGGGCCGGTCGAAGAACCAGCTCGCGGCCTCGTCGGGGGTGGACCGCAAGACCATCAGGAAGTATCTGGCGCCGGCGGAGGCGTCCGGGATAGCCCCGGGTGGGCCGCCCATGAGCGAGGCGGACTGGGGGAAGCTGATCAAGAGCTGGTTCCCGGAGCTGGCCCGGCGCCGGCTGAACCAGGTCACGTGGGCGGAGATCGAGCCGCACCGCGACCTGGTCAAGGGGCTGCTGGAGACGACCACGGTGACCACGATCCAGCAACGCCTCAGGGACGAGGGGAAGTTGACGGTGTCGTTGTCGACGTTCCGCCGGTGGGTGACCGAGAACCTCCCGGACGAGTCGGCCCGGTCGAAGGTGACGGTGCTGCGGGACGACGTCGAGCCGGGCTCGGAGGCCCAGATCGACTATGGCTTCCTGGAGCAGTGGATCAACCCGTCGACCGGGAAGCGGCACCGGATCTGGGCGTCCGTGATGGTGCTGGCCTGCTCGCGGCACATGTTCGTCCGTCCGGTGGTTCACATGGACCAGAACGCCTGGACCCAGTCCCACGTCGCAGCGTTCCGGTTCTTCGGCGGTTATGTGGGTGACAACTCTTCCGCGATCTCGTGTTCCCGGCCAGGATGGTCGCTCCCGTCGAGGAGCCCGGATGGTCTGGCAGCCGGTGTTGATTCGACATGTCGATGCCGCGGGGCACCCCGCGGCGTCCCTGGGCCATGCCCTGGTCGACGACTATCTGGAGTTCGTGGCGGCGCGCTGCCGACCGAACACTCTGCTGGCCACCGCCTGCGACCTCAAGGTGTTCTTCTCGGCAGTGCCCAAGGAACCGACCGACGTCGTCACCGCAGACATTCCCCGGCACCGACACCTGGACCAACGTCCTCGCCGCCCTCATGCCCGCCGTCCCCCTGATCCTGCTCCGCGCCCCCACCGCCATCTCCCCACACCTCGCGCAGCGCCTCACCGCCCGCCTGCCCTCCCCCCGGCGGCCGGGCCGGGCTTAGTGGATCGCCTTCCCCCGCCGCTACCTGCCCGAAGGCAGCATGGACCGGCTCTACCCGGCCAAGCGCCCCGAGAGCGCCCCCGCACTACCCGATACGCCCACCGAATGATCGGCTACACCACCAAATGGGACACGACCCCGGGCCGCTCCCCGGTGCCGCCGGGGAGGTCTCATTCGGCGGGGAAGTCGAAGGTGTATCCCTGGGCCTTGAGCCAGGGCAGCAGCTGGCGCAGCGCTTCGACGGTCTCGGTGC
>NZ_JBIURH010000109.1:0-9751 GCF_044740765.1 Kitasatospora sp. NPDC088346 | reverse complement strand
GGTGACGGGCGACCAGACCGCCCAGCATGCCCGAGGCGCCGGTGACCAGCACCGTGCCCGCAGCACCGAACACCGGCGCCGCGTCGACGGCCGCCAACGCCCGGGTCAGACGCGGCACCTGCACGGCACCGGCGCGGAAGACGAGTTCGGGCTCGTCGGTCGCCAGGGCGCCCGCGATCAGACCGGCGTTCTCCGAACCGTCGACGTCCAGCAGCACGACGCGCCCGGGATTCTCGGACTGCGCGGAGCGCACCAGGCCCCAGACCGGCGCGTGCACCAGGTCCTCGACGTCGGCACCGACGGCGCCACGCGTCACCAGGACGAGCCGCGAGTCGGCGAACCGGTCGTCGGCCAGCCACTCCTGCACCACACCCAGCACCCCGTGCAGCGCGACCCGGGCAGCCGACGGCACGTCCTCGGCCTCAGCAACCGGCTCCAACGTCAGGAACACCGCGTCCGGGACGGCCGCGCCGCCCTCGACCGCCACGCCCAGCGCCGCCAGGTCCGGATACGGCTGAGCACCGAAGCCCTCGCCACCGAGCACGGCCCAGCGGCCCGCCGAGGCGGCGGCCGACACCGGCAGCGACGTCCACTCCACCCGGAACAGCGAATCCGGGTGACCGCCGCTCGAACCGCGCACCTGCTCCTCGGACACCTCGCGCAGCACCAGCGACTCGACCTCGGCCACGGCCTGGCCGGTCTCGTCGGCGAGCGCGAGTGAGATCGCGTCCGGGCCGGTACGCGACAGGCGGGCGCGCAGCACGCCGGCCCCGGAGGCGAACAGGGTCACCCCGTTCCAGGAGAACGGCAGGCGCCCTCGCCCGGTGTCGTCGAGCAGGTCGCCGATACCGACCGCGTGCAGCGCGGCGTCGAGCAGCGCGGGGTGCAGGCCGAAGGATGCCGCGGTGCCCTTGGCGTCCTCGGGCAGTCGGATCTCGGCGTAGGTGTCGCCGTCGTGGCGCCACGCGGCGCGCAGGCCCCGGAACACCGGCCCGTAGCCGAACCCGGCCGCGGCCAGCCGCTCGTAGAGATCGTCGACCGCCACCGGGACGGCACCGCTCGGCGGCCACTCCACCAGGTCGAACGAGGGCACGGCAGCCGAGCTGCTGGGCGCCAGCGAACCGGTGGCGTGCCGCGTCCACGGCTCGTCCGCCGCCGCATCCTCCGGACGCGAGTGCAGAGCGAGCGTACGACGGCCCGCCTCGTCCACGCTCGCCAACGCCAGCCGCAGCTGCACGCCGCCCTGCTCCGGCAGCACCAGCGGCGCGGCGAGGGTCAGCTCCTCCAGCACCCCGCAACCGACCTGGTCACCGGCCCGGATCGCCAACTCCACGAACGCCGTACCCGGCAACAGGGCCGAACCCATCACGGCGTGGTCGGCGAGCCACGGGTGCGACTGCACCGACAGCCGGCTGGTGAGGACGAGGCCGTCCGACTCCGGGAGGTCCGCACTCGCGCTCAGCAGCGGGTGATCCGCCCGCGCGAGGCCGAACGACGCCGCATCACCGAGCGAGGTACCGCCTTCGAGCCAGTAGCGCTGGCGCTGGAAGGCGTAGGTCGGCAGGTCGACACGGCGGGCACCGGTACCGGCGAACACCGCCTGCCAGTCGACCGTCAGGCCGCGGACGTGGGCCTGGGCGACAGCGGCGGCGAGCGTACGGGCCTCCGGGCGACCTGCCCGCAGGACCGGGACGAACGCGGCCTCGGCGGCACCGTCCTGGCCCATCGCGGACAGCACACCGTCCGGACCCAGCTCGACGAAGGTACGGACGCCGTCGAAGGCCAGGGTCTGCACGGCGTCGGCGAAGCGAACGGCCTCGCGGACGTGCCGCACCCAGTACTCGGGGTCCGTCAGCTCGGCCGACACCGGGGTGCCGGTGAGGGTCGAGACGATCGGGATCCGCGGCGCCGAGAAGGTCAACTGCCGCGCCACCGAACGGAACTCGTCCAGCATTCCGTCCATCAGCGGCGAGTGGAACGCGTGGCTGACCGTGAGCCGCTTGGACTTGCGGTCCCCCAGCTGCTCCACGACCGCCAGCACGGCGTCCTCGACGCCCGAAATCACCACGGACGAAGGACCGTTGACGGCGGCGATCCCGACACCGTCGGTCAGCAGTGGCACAACCTCCGCCTCGGTCGCCTGCACGGCGACCATCGCACCGCCACGCGGCAGCGCCTGCATCAGCCGACCACGCGCCGCCACCAGCGTGGCGGCATCCGCCAGCGACAGCACACCCGCCACATGCGCGGCCGCCAGCTCACCGATCGAGTGACCCGCCAGCACGTCGGGGGTCACACCCCAAGACTCCAGCAGCCGGAACAGCGCCACCTCCAACGCGAACAGCGCCGGCTGCGTGAACGCCGTCTCGTTCACCAACTCCGCATCCGCGACAGCATCGCGCAACGGACGGTCCAGGTGACCGTCAAGCTCCGCGCACACCGCGTCGAACGCGTCCGCGAACACCGGATACGCCGCGTACAACTCCGCACCCATGCCGGCCCGCTGGCTGCCCTGACCGGTGAACAGGAACGCCGTACGCCCCTCCACCACCCCGGAACCCGACAACGCGGACAGCCCCGCCAGCAGCTCCGCACGGTCCCCCGCGGCGAACCCGGCCCGGTGCTCGAACGCGGCCCGGCTCGTCGCCAGCGAGAAACCCACATCCAGCAGACCCAGCGACTCGTCACCCTCGACCAGCGCCGCCAGCTCCGCAGCCTGCGCCGCCAGCGCCTCCCCACTCTTCGCCGAGAGCACCACCGGCACCACCGGAAGCACCACCGCCTCCGCGGCCGGCACCTCCTCCTCCACAGCCGGGGCCTGCTCCAGGATCGTGTGAACGTTCGTCCCGCTCACGCCGAAGGCCGACACGCCCACGCGGCGTGGTTCGCCGGTCTCCGGCCAGGTGCGGGCCTCGGTGAGCAGCTCGACCGCACCCTGGGACCACTCCACGTGCGGCGAGGGCTCGTCGACGTGGAGGGTCTTGGGCAGCACGCCGTGCTGCATCGCCAGCACCATCTTCATGATGCCCGCGACGCCGGCGGCGGCCTGGGTGTGGCCGAGGTTGGACTTGAGCGAGCCGAGCCACAGCGGCCGGTCGTCGGTGTGTGCCTGGCCGTAGGTGGCGAGCAGGGCCTGCGCCTCGATCGGGTCGCCGAGGGTGGTGCCGGTGCCGTGTGCCTCGACGGCGTCGATCTGGGCGGGGGTGAGCCGGGCGTTCTCCAGCGCCTGCTTGATCACGCGCTGCTGCGAGGGACCGTTCGGCGCCGTCAGGCCGTTGGACGCACCGTCCTGGTTGACGGCACTGCCGCGCACCACCGCGAGCACCGGGTGCCCGTTGCGCCGCGCGTCCGAGAGCCGCTCGACCAACAGCATGCCGACGCCCTCGGACCAGCCGGTACCGTCCGCCGCCGCGGCGAACGCCTTGCACCGGCCGTCCGAGGCCAGGCCGTGCTGGCGGCTGAACTCCACGAACACGTCGGGCGTGGCGAGGACGGTCACGCCGCCCGCGAGGGCGAGCGAGCACTCGCCGTTGCGAAGCGCCTGGACGGCGAGGTGGAGGGCGACCAGTGAGGAGGAGCAGGCCGTGTCGACGGTGACCGCCGGGCCTTCGAAGCCGAAGGTGTAGGAGAGGCGGCCGGACACCACGGCCGCCGCGTTCCCGGTGAGGAGGTAGCCCTCGACGCCTTCCGGCAGTTCGTCCGCGATGACGCTGTACCCCGAGGTGGAGGCGCCCACGAAGACGCCGGCCTGGCTGCCGAGGAGCGTGGTCGGGTCGATGCCCGCCCGTTCGAAGACCTCCCAGGAGGTCTCCAGCAGCAGGCGCTGCTGCGGGTCCATGGCCAGCGCCTCGCGCGGGCTGATCTCGAAGAACGCCGGGTCGAACTCGGCGGCTTCGTGCAGGAATCCGCCGCCGCGGGCGTAGAACGTGCCCTGGCGGTCCGGGTCGGCGTCGTACAGGTCGGAGAGCTTCCAGCCACGGTCGGTGGGGAACTCGGAGATGGCGTCGCCGGCGTCGGCGACGAGCCGCCACAGGGCCTCCGGCGACTCCACGCCCCCGGGGAACCGGCAGCTCATCCCGACGATCGCGATCGGCTCCTTGGAGGCCGCGATCAGCTGCTGGTTCTGTCGGCGCAGGCGCTCGGCCTCCTTGATGGAGGCCCGCAGCGCTGCAACGATCTTTTCGTTGGGCGTGGTCATCATGAGCTCCGCACTTCGGACGTGTCAGGTTTCGTTGCTGTCGAGGGCAATGTCGATGAGGCTCGCCACGTCCATCGTGTCGATCAGGTCCAACTCATCGTCGCTGCTTGGGATCTGGCCGTCCGCACCGGAGCCGGCGAGCCGGAGCAGGGTGTCCAGCAGTCCGGCCTCGCGGAAGCGGGCGAACGGGGTGGCGGCGAGCGCCTCCCGCAGTCGCGCCTCCTCCGGGTCCACGGCGGCCTCCCGGGCGCCGTCCGGGAAGAGGCTGTCCCGCACGTGCTCGGCCAGGGCGGTGGGCGTCGGGTAGTCGAAGACCACGCTCGCCGGCAGCCGCAGTCCGGCGGCCCGGGTGAGCCGGTCCCGCAGTTCGACCGCGGTCAGCGAGTCGAAGCCGAGCGCCCGGAAGGCGCGGCCGGGTTCCACGGCTCGGGCGTCCGGGTAGCCGAGCACCTCGGCGACCTCGGCGCGCACCAGGTCCAGGACGGCACGGTCCCGGTCGGCGGCGGGGAGGCCTGCCAGCCGGGCCGCCGGGCCGTCCGCGGTCCGGTCGGCGGTGCCGGCGGATGCGGCCCGCTCGGCCGCGAGGACCGCCCTGACCTCGGCGAGTTCAGCGATCAGCGGGCGCGGGCGGGCGGCCGTGAAGGAGGCCGCGAAGCGCTCCCAGTCGACGTCCGCGACGACACCGGTCGGCTCGTCGGCGGCCAGGGCGCGCCGCAGGCCGAGCAGGGCGGTGTCGGGTGCCATCACCGGCAGCCCGAGGCGGTGCAGGTGGTCCTCGGCGTCCGCGCCGGCGGCCATGCCGGCCTCCGCCCACGGGCCCCACGCCACCGAGGTGCCGGCCAGGCCGCGCGACCGGCGGTCCTCCACCAGGGCGTCGAGGTAGGCGTTGGCAGCGGCGTAGCCGCCCTGACCGCCGCTGCCCCAGACCCCGGCGATGGAGGAGAAGGTGACGAAGGCGTCGAGGTCGCGGTCGCCGAGCAGGGTGTCCAGGTGTTGGGCGCCGGCCGCCTTGGCGGCGAGCACGGTGGCGAGCGTGCCGGGGCCGCTCTCGGCGAGCGGCCCATCGGTGACCACGCCCGCGGCGTGCACGACGGCGGTCAGCGGCAGGTCGTCGGGGACGGTGGCGAGCAGCCCGGCGAGGGCGTCGCGGTCGGCGGCGTCGCAGGCCGCGACGGTCACCCGGGTGCCGAGCGCTTCGAGTTCGGCGGCCAGTTCGGCGGCACCGGGGGTGTCCGGGCCACGGCGGCCGGTGAGCAGCAGGTGCTCGGCGCCGTCGGCGGCGAGCAGGCGGGCCACCCGGGAGCCGAGGGCGCCCGTTCCGCCGGTGACCAGAACGGTGCCGCGCGGACGCCAGGCCGTGGCCGGGTCCGCGGCCGGTGCGGTGGCCCGCTCCAGTCGGCGGACGTGGAGCCCGGTGGCCCGTACGGCCAGTTGGTCCTCGCCGCCGGCACCGCCGAGGGCGGCGGCGAGCAGCGGGCCGGTGTGCGCGTCGAGGTGCCCCGGCAGGTCGACGAGGCCGCCCCAGCGGTCGGGGTGCTCCAGGGACGCCACCCGGCCGAGTCCCCAGACCTGGGCCTGCTGCGGCGCGGTGAGCGGGTCGGCGGGCCCGGTGGTGACGGCGCCCTCGGTGGCGCACCAGAGCGGGGCGTCGAGTCCGGCGTCGCCGTGGGCCTGGAGGAGCAGCAGGGTGGCGGCCAGTCCCGCGGGCAGCGCCGGGTGGGCGGGGTGCGGGGCCGGGTCGAGGGCGAGCAGGGAGAGTACGCCGGTCGGCGGGCCCGCCTGGGCCGCTTCGCGCAGCCGTGCGGTGAGCGCGGCGCGGTCGTCCCCACCGGTGGGCCAGGTGACCACCCGGACCTCGGCGCCCTCGCGGGTGAGCGCGGCGGCGACCTCGGCGGTGCGGTCGGTCGTCTCGGCACCGGTCGTCTCGGCGCCGGCGGTCTCGGCGCCGGCGGTCTCGGCGCCGGTCGTCCCGGCAGTGGCGGGGGCGATCAGCAGCCAGCTGCCGGTGACCGGGACGGACGGCGCGGGGGCCGGGCGCCAGACGACCCGGTAGCGCCAGCCGTCCACGGTGGACTGCTCGCGGTTGCGGCGGCGCCAGGCGGCGATGGCGGGCAGGGCGGAGCCGAGCGGCTGTTCGACGTCGAGGCGCAGTTCCCCGGCCAGCGCGGCCAGGTCCTCGCGCTCCACGACCTCCCAGAACCGCGCGTCCACGGCGTCCACCGGATGCGCCGGACCGGCGCTGCCCGTCAGGGCGGCGGGCGTGGGCCAGTAGCGGGTGCGCTGGAAGGCGTAGGTCGGCAGGTCCGTGCGACGGGCGCCGGTTCCTGCGAAGTGGGCCGGCCAGTCGACGGCCGCGCCGCGCGCCTGGGCGGTGGCGAGGGCGGTGGTCAGGGTCCGTGCCTCCGGACGCCCGTGGCGCAGTGCCGGGGCGAAGGCCGCGGACTCGGCTGCGCACTCCCGGCCCATGCCGGACAGCACCCCGTCGGGGCCGAGCTCCAGGTAGGTGGTGACGCCCTGGGCGTCCAGGGTCTGCACGGCGTCGGCGAAGCGGACGGCCTCACGGACGTGCCGCACCCAGTACTCGGGGTCGGTCAGCTCCGCCGACACGAGCGTGCCGGTGAGGGTGGAGACGATCGGGACGCGCGGCACCGAGAAGGTCAACTGCTGCGCGATGGCCCGGAACTCGTCGAGCATGCCGTCCATCAGCGGGGAGTGGAAGGCGTGGCTGACGGTGAGCCGCCTGGTGCGGTGGCCGTCGGCGGCCAGCTTCTCCGCGATCTCCAGGACGACGTCCTCCGCGCCCGAGATCACCACGGACGTCGGGCCGTTGACGGCGGCGATGCCGGCACCGTCGGTGAGCAGCGGCCGCACGTGGGCCTCGGCCGCCTGCACGGCGACCATGGCACCGCCGCGCGGCAGCGCCTGCATCAGACGGCCACGGGCGGCGACCAGCGTCGCGGCGTCGGTGAGCGAGAGGACGCCGGCGACATGGGCGGCGGCGAGTTCGCCGACGGAGTGCCCGGCGAGGGCGTCGGGACGCAGACCCCAGGACTCCAGCAGGCGGAACAGGGCGACCTCGACGGCGAACAGGGCGGGCTGGGTGTAGCCGGTCTCGTCGATCAGCGTCTCGTCGGCGATCGCCTCGCGCAGCGGACGGTCCAGGTGACCGTCCAGCTCCGCGCAGACCGCGTCGAGCGCCTCGGCGAACACCGGGTACGTCTCGTACAACTCAGCTCCCATGCCCCGCCGCTGACTGCCCTGGCCGGTGAAGAGGAAGGCGAGTTTGCCGCCTGTGGCCGAGCCCCGGACCACAGTCGCATCGGGGGCGTCCGCGGCCAACCCCTGTAGACCCCGCATCAACCCCTGCTCGTCGGCGGCGACCACGACCGCCCGGTGCTCCATCGCGGACCGGCCGGTGGCCAGCGAGTACGCGAGGTCGCGCGGCTCGGCGCCGAGGGCGACCGTGCGGAGCAGGCGTTCGGCCTGGGCCCGCAGGCCGTCCTCGGTCCGGGCCGAGAGAGGCACCGGCCAGACCGGCCGGGCGACCGGCGCGTCCTGCTCCGGGATCCGGTCCCGGTCCCGCTGCCCGGTCAGGTCCTGCTGCCCGTCCTGCTGGTGCTGTTCCCGGGCCTGCTGTTGGGCCTGCTCCAGAACGACGTGCGCGTTCGTGCCGCTCATGCCGAAGGAGGAGACACCGGCCCGCCGGGGGTGGCCGGTCACCGGCCAGTCCGTGTTCCGCGTCAGCAGTTCCACGGCGCCGGCCGACCAGTCCACCTCGGCGGACGGTGCGTCGAGGTGCAGGCTGCGCGGCAGCACGCCGTGCCGCATCGCGAGCACCATCTTGATGACGCCCGCCACGCCGGCGGCGGCCTGGGTGTGGCCGATGTTCGACTTGACGGAGCCCAGCCGGAGCGGCTGTCCGGCCGGGCGGCCCTGGCCGTAGGTGGCGAGCAGGGCCTGCGCCTCGATCGGGTCGCCCAGCGAGGTGCCGGTGCCGTGCGCCTCGACGGCGTCCACCTGGTCCGCCGTCAGGCGGGCGGCGTCCAGCGCCTGGCGGATGACGCGCTGCTGCGAGGGGCCGTTGGGCGCGGTCAGGCCGTTGGAGGCGCCGTCCTGGTTGACGGCGGTGCCGCGGACGACCGCCAGCACCTGGTGACCGTTGCGCTCGGCGTCGGAGAGCCGCTCGACCAGCAGCAGGCCCACGCCCTCGCCCCAGGCGGTACCGTCCGCGCCGTCGGCGAACGCCTTGCAACGACTGTCGGCGGCGAGGCCGCCCTGCCTGCTGAACTCGACGAAGGCGCCCGGCGTGGACATCACGGTGACGCCTCCGGCCAGGGCGAGTGAGCACTCGCCGCCGCGCAGCGCCTGGACGGCCATGTGCAGCGCGACCAGCGAGGAGGAGCAGGCGGTGTCGACCGTGACGGCCGGGCCTTCGAGCCCGAAGGTGTACGACAGCCGTCCCGAGACGACGCTCGCCGCCGTGCCGGTGGCGAGGTGGCTCTCCAGGTCGTCGGCGGAGTTCGCGGCGAGCATCAGGTAGTCCTGGCCGTTGGTGCCGACGAAGACACCGGTCCGGCTGCCACGGAGCGTCGCCGGGTCGATGCCGGCCCGCTCGAACGCCTCCCAGGAGGTCTCCAGCAGCAGCCGCTGCTGCGGGTCCATGGCCAGCGCCTCGCGCGGCGAGATCCCGAAGAACACCGGGTCGAACTCGCCCACGCCGGCGAGGAATCCGCCCTCGTGGGAGCTGGAGCGGCCCGGTCCGTCACCGTGCAGAGCGGCCAGGTCCCAGCCGCGGTCGGTGGGGAAGCCGGCGATGGCGTCGCCACCGTCGAGCAGGAGCCGCCACAGGTCCTCCGGAGTGTCGACCCCGCCGGGGAAACGGCAGCTCATCGCGACGATGGCGATCGGCTCGTCGGTGGTGGCGGAAGCGGCGGAGCCGGGGCCGGCCGCCGCGGAGTCCGGGTGCGTCGCGACGGCGGAGTGGCCGAAGAACTCGGTGCCGAGGTGGGCGGCCAGCGCGGTGACGGTCGGGTAGTCGAAGACCAGGGTGGAGGGCAGGCTCAGCCCGGTGACGGTGTTGAGGCGGTTGCGCAGCTCCACGGCCGTCAGCGAGTCGAAGCCCAGCTCGCGGAAGGCCCGGCCCTCGTCCACCGCCTGCGGCTCCGCGTAGCCGAGCACGCCGGCCACCTCGGTGCGCACCAGCTCGACCAGCAGGCCGGACCGCTCCTCCGCAGCTAGCCCGGTCAGACGCTGGGCCAGCGGCCCGGAACGGCCCGGCTCGTCGGCGGCCTCGCCGGACGCGTCCGGCCCGGACGTCAGGGCCCGGCGTGCCTCGGGGATCTCGGTGAACAGCGGGATCGGCTCCGCGACGCCGCCGAGCAGACGGTCCCAGGCGATGTCGGCGACGGCGACGCTGGTGTCACCGTTCTCCAGGGCGTGCTGGAGCGCCGTCATCGCGAGTCCCGGATCCATGGCGGGCATGCCGCCGCGCCGCAGCCGCTCCGCGAGACCCGCGTCCGTGGCCATCCCACCCTCGGCCCACGGACCCCACGC
>NZ_JBIURH010000108.1:0-9992 GCF_044740765.1 Kitasatospora sp. NPDC088346 | reverse complement strand
TCCAAACCCCCCTCACCCTCCCCACCACCACCCCCCTCCACCTCCAGATCCGCACCACCACCCCCGACCCCACCGGCCACCGCACACTGACCGTCTCCTCCCGCGAGGAGGACGGCCGGGAGTGGACCCTGCACGCCACCGGCGTCCTGGCCGCCGAGGCGCCGCAGCAGCCGTCGCCCGACCTGATCGGCCGGCCGCCCGCGGATGCGGTGCCCGTCGAGCTGGACGGCCTGTACGGGCGGCTGGCCGGGGCCGGTTTCGGCTACGGACCGGCCTTCCAGGGGCTGCGGGCGGCCTGGCGGCTGGGCGAGGACGAGGTGTTCGCGGAGCTCGTCCTCCCGGCCGCCCAGCAGGCCGACGCCGCGGGCTGCACGGTCCACCCGGCGCTGCTGGACGCGGCGTTGCAGGCGGGTGCGCTGCTCCCGAACCGGGACGGGGTGGCCCGGCTGCCGTTCAGCTGGAACGGGGTGACCGCCCATGCCTCGGGCGCGACCTCGCTGCTGGTACGGGTGGTGGCCGACGGCCCGGAGGCCGTCTCGCTCGCGGCGTACGACCTGGCGGGCCGGCCGGTGCTGACGGTGGACTCGCTGACGCTGCGTCCGCTGCGGGCGGACGCGCTCGGCCCCGCGGCGGCCGGCACGGACAGCCTGTTCCGGCTGGAGTGGCTGCCCGAGGAGGGCGCGCCCGGCACCGCCTGGGCGGCGCTGGAGTCGCTGCGGCCGCAGGACCCGGTGCCCGCCGTCGTCCTGGCCGACTGCCCGGACGGGGATGACGAGGAGGGCGGCGACGCCGACGAGGCCGCCCGCCTGCACCGGACGGTCGCGCGGGCACTCGCACTGGTCCGGGACTGGCTGGCCGAGGAGCGCTTCGCCGCCTCCCGGCTGGTGGTGCGCACCCGCGGTGCGGTCCGTACCGGTCGGGAGCCGGGCCCGGTCGACCTCGCGCAGGCGGCGGTCTGGGGGCTGCTGCGCAGCGTGCAGAGCGAACACCCGGACCGCTTCGTGCTGTTGGACACCGACGGGGACACCCGGACGGAATCCGCCGGGGGCGTCGGGGACCTGCCGGCCGTGCTGCCGGTCGGGACCGAGCCGCAGCTGGCGCTGCGCGGCGGGGAGTTGCTGGTGCCGCGGTTGGCGGCGGCCGCGCGGCCGGGCCTGCTGACGGTTCCCGCGGGTGGGGGCGGCTGGCGGCTGGAGACGTCCGGTGCGGGCACCCTGGAGGACCTGGCGCCGGTGCCGGGCTCCGCCGAGCCGGCGCCGCTCGGCGCGGGCGAGGTGCGGATCGCGGTCCGGGCCGCCGGGTTGAACTTCCGGGACGTCGCGGTGACCCTCGGGCTGACGCCGGACCAGCAGGGGCTGGGCAGCGAGGGCGCGGGCCTGGTGCTGGAGGTCGGCGACGGGGTGGCGGACCTGCGGCCGGGCGACCGGGTGATGGGGATCTTCGGCTCGGCGTTCGGACCGGTCGCGGTGGCGGACCGGCGGACGGTGGTGCGGATCCCGGACGGCTGGTCGTTCGCCCGGGCCGCGTCGGTGCCGGTGGTCTTCCTGACCGCCTACTACGGGCTGTTCGACCTGGGCGGGTTGCAGCCCGGCGAGTCCGTCCTGGTGCACGCCGCGGCGGGCGGGGTCGGGACGGCCGCCGTCCAGCTGGCCCGGCACGCGGGGGCGGAGGTCTTCGGCACGGCGAGCCCGCAGAAGTGGGACGCGCTGCGCGCCGCCGGGCTGGACGGCGACCGGCTGGCCTCCTCGCGCACGCTGGAGTTCGCGGACCGCTTCCTGGCGGCGACCGTGGGACGCGGTGTGGACCTGGTGCTGAACTGCCTGGCCGGGGAGTTCGTGGACGCCTCGCTGCGGCTGCTGCCGGGTGGGGGCCGCTTCCTGGAGCTCGGCAAGACGGACGTCCGGGACGCCGCGCGGGTCGCGGCCGAGCATCCGGGGGTCGGGTACCGCGCCTTCGACCTGATGGAGGCCGGTCCGGAGCGGATCGGCGAGATGCTCACCGAGATCCTCGCCCTGTTCGAGCGCGGGGTGCTCACCGATCTGCCGCTGACCTGCTGGGACGTCCGGGAGGCGGCGGAGGCGTTCCGGTTCCTCGCCGGCGCGCGGCACGTGGGCAAGAACGTGCTGCTGCTCCCGGCGCCGCTGGATCCGGACGGCACGGTGCTGGTCACGGGCGGCACCGGCACGCTGGGCTCGCTGGTGGCCCGGCACCTGGCCACCGCGCACGGCGTGCGGCACCTGCTGCTGGCGAGCCGTCGGGGGCCGGCGGCCGAGGGCGCGGACGCGCTGGTGGCCGAGCTGGCCGGGCTGGGCGTGCGGGCCACGGTGGTGGCGTGCGACGCGGGCGACCGGGCGCAGCTGGCGGAGGTGCTGGCCGGGGTGCCCGGGGACCGTCCGCTGACGGGGGTGGTGCACGCGGCGGGCGTGCTGGCGGACGGGCTCGCGGAGTCGATGACGCCGGAGCGGCTGGCCGCGGTGCTGCGGCCGAAGGCGGACGCGGCGATCGCACTGGACGGGCTGACGGCGGGGCTGGACCTGGCGGTGTTCGTGCTGTTCTCCTCCGGGGCCGGGTTGCTGGGCCCCCCGGGGCAGGCCAACTACGCGGCCGCCAACGCCGTCCTGGACGCGCTGGCCGCCCGGCGGCGGGCGGCGGGCCTGCCGGGGGTGTCGATCGGCTGGGGCCTGTGGGAGGAGCGCAGCGCGCTCACCGCGGACCTGCGCGCGAACGGCTCGGCGGGTGCGCTGTCCACGGCACAGGGGCTGGCGCTGTTCGATGCCGCGCTGGCCGCGCCGGACGCGTACCTGCTCGCCGCCCGGCTGCAGCGCGGCGGGCCGGCGGGCCCGGCGGCGGGTCAGGTCCCGGCGGTCCTGCGGGGGCTGGTGCGGCGGCCCCGGCTGCGCGGTGCGGCCGCCGGGACGGCCGGGGTGCCCGGCGGGGGCCCGGAGTCGCTGGCGGCGCGGCTGGCGGCACTGCCGGCCGCGGAGGCGCACCGGTTGCTGCTGGACCTGGTGCGGGGGCACGCCGCGGCGGTGCTGGGGCACTCCTCGCCGGAGCGGGTGCGGCCGGGCCGGCCGTTCAAGGACCTCGGGTTCGACTCGCTGACCGGGGTCGAGCTGCGCAACCGGCTGGTCGCGGCGACCGGTGTCCGGCTGCCGGCGGCGATGGTGTTCGACTACCCGACGCCGGAGGCGCTGGCCCGTCAGCTGGCGGCGGCCACCGCCGGGCCGCAGGGCCCGGGCCCGGCCCCGGACGCGGCGGCGTCCGTGCTGGCGGGCCTGGAGCGGCTGGAGGCGCTGGTGGCGGAGCTCCCGGCGGACGAGCCGGTCCGCGCGGAGCTCTCCCGGCGCCTGCGCGAGGTGCTCTCCCGCAACGGCGAGGAGAGCGAGGCGGCGACCCGGATCGTCGCCGCGACCGACGACGAGATCTTCGAGTTGATCGACCGCGAGCTGGGCGGTCCGTGAGTCCCCCCGGCGGATGACCACGCCCGGGACCCGCCCCCGGCCCGCCCCGGCGTCCGCCCGTCCGACGACGCTCCGACGACGCCCCCCGAACCGTGCCGCCTCCCGAAACGAAGGTGCAGGAACCCCCGTGACCGAGCAGAAGCTGCGTGACTACCTCAACCGCGTGACGATCGACCTCCAGCAGACCAGGCAGCAACTGCGGGACGCCGAGGCGCGCAGCCGCGAGCCGATCGCCATCGTCTCGATGAGCTGCCGGTTCGCGGGCGGTGTCAGCACGCCGGAGGATTTGTGGGAGCTGCTGGCCGCCGACCGGGACGCGATGACGGGGCTGCCCGCGGACCGCGGCTGGGAGCTGTCCGACCTGGCCGCGAGCGGTTCCCCGGC
The DNA here is from genome assembly GCF_044740765.1 of Kitasatospora sp. NPDC088346. Taxonomy (NCBI): domain Bacteria; kingdom Bacillati; phylum Actinomycetota; class Actinomycetes; order Kitasatosporales; family Streptomycetaceae; genus Kitasatospora; species Kitasatospora sp. NPDC088346. Next base: position 6,147 of record NZ_JBIURH010000108.1, on the reverse strand, counting down.
GCGCGGCGCGTTCCTGGCGGACGCGGGCGGTTTCGACCCGGCGTTCTTCGAGATCAGTCCGCGTGAGGCGCTGGCGATGGACCCGCAGCAGCGGCTGCTGCTGCTCGCCTGCTGGGAGGCGGTCGAGCGGGCCGGCATCGACCCGGTGTCGCTGCGCGGCAGTTCGACCGGGGTGTACGTGACGGCGGTGGACCAGGGGTACGGCACGCTGGGCCGCAGCGCCCCGGAGGCGGTCCGCTCCTTCCTGATGACGGGCAACGCGATCAGTGTGCTGTCCGGCCGGGTGTCGTACGCGATGGGGCTGGAGGGTCCGTCGCTGAGCGTGGACACGGCGTGCTCGGCGTCGCTGGTCGCCCTGCACCTGGCGGCCCAGGCGCTGCGCGGCGGGGAGTGCTCGCTGGCGCTGGTCGGCGGGGCGAACGTGATGGCGCTGCCGGGCGCGTTCCTGGAGATCTCCCGGCAGGGCGGGATGGCGGCGGACGGCCGCTGCAAGCCGTTCGCGGCGGCGGCGGACGGTACGGGCTGGGGCGAGGGGGTCGGCGTCCTGCTGGTGGAGCGGCTGTCGGACGCGCGTCGCAACGGGCACCCGGTGCTGGCGGTGCTGCGCGGCAGCGCGATCAACCAGGACGGCGCCAGCAACGGCCTGACCGCACCCAACGGGCCGTCCCAGCAGCGGGTCATCCAGGCCGCGCTGGCCGACGCCGGGCTGTCCACCGCGGACGTGGACGCGGTGGAGGCGCACGGCACCGGCACCCGGCTCGGCGACCCGATCGAGGCGGACTCGCTGCTCGCCACCTACGGCCGGGGCCGCCCGGACGGGCAGCCGCTGTGGCTCGGCTCGCTGAAGTCGAACATCGGCCACACCCAGGCCGCCGCCGGCGTCGCCGGGGTGATCAAGATGGTGCTGGCGCTGCGCAACGGCGTGCTGCCGCGCACCCTGCACGTGGACGCGCCGACCCCGCACGTGGACTGGTCGGCCGGCTCGGTGGAGCTGCTCACCCGGGCCCGGCCGTGGCCGAAGGCGGACCGGCCGCGCCGGGCCGGCGTGTCCTCGTTCGGGATGAGCGGCACCAACGCGCACGTGGTGCTGGAGGAGGCACCGGAGCCGGAGCCCGCGGTGCCGGCCGCGGGCGGGCCCACCGAGGCGGACGGGCCGGTGCCGTGGGTGCTGTCCGGGCAAGGCCCGGAGGCGCTGCGGGCGCAGGCCGCCCGGCTGGCCGCGCAGGTCTCGGCCCGGCCGGAGCTGCGTCCGGCGGACGTCGGCTTCTCGCTGGCGACCGCCCGGTCCGCGTTCGAGCACCGGGCGGTGGTGGTGGGTTCCGACGCCGCCGAGCTGCTGCGGGGCCTGAGCGCACTCGCCGAGGGGACGCCCGCGCCGAACGTGTCGGTGGGCCGGGCGGCCACCGACGGTGCCCGGACGGTGTTCGTCTTCCCCGGCCAGGGCTCGCAGTGGCTGGGCATGGCCCGCGGGCTGATGGCCTCCTCGCCGGTGTTCGCCCGGTCGGTGGCGGCCTGCGCCGAGGCCCTGGAGCCGTACCTCGACTGGTCGTTGACCGCGGTGCTGCGCGACGAGCCGGGTGCGCCGCCGCTGGACCGGATCGACGTGGTGCAGCCCGCGCTGTTCGCGGTGATGGTGTCACTGGCCGAACTGTGGCAGTCGTACGGGGTCCGGCCGGACGCGGTGGCGGGTCACTCCCAGGGCGAGGTGGCGGCCGCGTACGTGGCGGGCGGCCTCGACCTGGCGGACGCGGCCCGGATCGTGGCACTGCGCAGCCTCGCGCAGGCGAGCCTGTCCGGGACCGGGGCCATGACGGCCGTCCAGCTGTCGGCGGACGCGACGCGGGAGCGGCTGCGCCGCTGGCGGGGACGGCTGTCGGTGGCGGCGGTGAACGGACCGGCGTCGGTGGTGGTCTCCGGCGACCCGGCGGCCGTCGCCGAGCTGGTGGCCGAGTGTGCGGCGGCCGGGATCCGGACCCGCGCGGTGGCGGCCGACGTGGCCGGGCACTCCGCGCACATGGACGGGCTTCGCGAGGAGCTGCTGGCGTCGCTGGCCGACCTGCGGCCGCGCAGCTCGCAGGTGCCGTTCCACTCCGCGGTGACCGGCGGGCGCCTGGACACGGCGGGGCTGGACGCCGCGTACTGGTTCCGCAACATGCGCGAGACGGTGGACTTCGAGGCGGCCGTGCGGTCGCTGCTGGTGCACGACCACTCGGTGTTCGTCGAGATCAGCCCGCACCCGGTGCTGACCGTGCCGGTGCAGGCCGTCGCCGAGGACCTCGGGCACCAGGACACGGTGGTGCTCGGCACGCTGCGCCGCGGCGAGGGCGGGCCGGGCGGGATGCTGCGGGCCCTGGCCGAGGCGCAGGTGCGGGGGCTGCCGGTGGACTGGGCGCCGGCGTTCTCGGCGCACCGTCCCGTTGCGGTGGAGCTGCCGACGTACGCCTTCCAGAACCGGCAGTTCTGGCTGGAACCGGTGTCCGGTCCGGTGGCCACCGACCCCGCGGACGCGGCGTTCTGGGCGGCCGTGGAGCGGGAGGACGCCGAGACGGTCGCGGCGACGCTCGGGGTCGCGCCGGACTCCTGGCAGGAGGTGCTGGCGCCGCTGGCCCGCTGGCGCCGGCACCGGCAGGACCGGGCGGTGCTGGACGGCTGGCGCTACCGGGTCGCCTGGAAGCCGCTCGGCGACCCCACGGCCGGTGCGCTGGGCGGCAGTTGGCTGCTGCTCGAACCGGCGGGCGGCGCACCCGGGCTGGGCGTCCGGATCGCGGCGCAGCTCGCCGGGAGCGGCGCCGAGGTGGTCCCGGTGGTCCTGGAGGGCGCGGACGGCGCCGACGGCGACCCGGCGGCCCTCGCGGAGCGGCTGCGCACCGCGCTGGACGGGCGGGCGCCGCTGGCCGGCGTGGTCTCGCTGCTGGCCCTGGACGAGCGGCCGCATCCCGCGCACCCGGCCCTGCCGGCCGGTACCGCGCTGACCACCGCCCTGGTCCGGGCCCTGCTGGAGCCGGGCCTGACGGCGCCGCTGTGGTGCCTCACCCGGGGCGCCGTCGCGGTGTCCGGCGCGGACCGGCCGCAGGCGCCCGTCCAGTCGCTCGTCTGGGGGCTCGGCCGGGTGGTGGCCCTCGAACAGCCGCCGCTGTGGGGCGGCCTGGTGGACCTGCCGGCCGACTGCGACGACCGGGCGCTGGCCCGGCTGGCGGCGGTGCTGGCCGGTGACGGCGCGGAGGACCAGCTCGCCGTCCGCGCGGAGGGGGTCTTCGCCCGCCGGCTGGTCCGGGCACCGCAGGCCACCGCGCCCCGGCCCTGGCGGCCCCGCGGCACCGTCCTGGTGACCGGTGGCACCGGTGGTCTCGGCACCCATGTGGCGCGGTGGCTGGCCCGCGGCGGCGCCGAGCACCTGGTGCTGGCCAGCCGCCGGGGCGAACGGGCCCCCGGTGCCGCCGAGTTGGCCGCCGAACTGACCGGACTCGGCTGCCGGGTCACACTGGCCGCCTGCGACCTGGCCGACCCGGAGGCGGTGCGCGCCCTGGTGGACGGTCTGGCCGACGCCGGCGACCCGGTCCGCTCGGTGCTGCACACCGCCGCCGCCGTCCAGCTCGGCAAGGTCCGGGACACCGGCCCGGGCGAGTTCGCGAGCACCCTGGAGGCCAAGGTGCTCGGCGCGGCCCACCTGGACGAGGTGTTCCGGGACACCGAACTGGACGCCTTCGTGCTGTTCTCCTCGGTCTCCGGTGTGTGGGGCAGCGCCGACCACGGCGCGTACGCCGCCGCCAACGCCTACCTGGACGCGCTCGCCGAGCACCGCCGCGCCCGCGGCCTGGCCGCCACCTCGGTGGTGTGGGGCATCTGGAGCGCGGCCGGCGGCGGGCTCGCCACCAGCGAGCTGGAGCAGCAGCTGCTGGAACGCGGCATCCCGTTCATGGACCCGCGGCTGGCGATCGCCGGGCTGCAACGCGTCCTGGACGACGACGAGGGCGCCGTGGTGGTCGCGGACGTGGACTGGGAGCGGTTCGTCCCGGTCTTCACCTCGGTGCGGCCGAGCCCGCTGATCTCCGAGATCCCCGAGGTCCGGGCGCTCGCGGCGGCCGCCGCCGAGGCCGGGGAGCAGGACGGCGACGAGGCCGGGGCCGCGCTGCGGCGCAGCCTCGCCGGCCACTCCGAGGCGGAGGCCCGGCGGACCCTGGTGGACCTGGTGCGCCGGCACGCCGCCGACGTCCTCGGCCACGACTCGCCGGAGCAGGTGCGGGCCGACCGGGCGTTCCGGGAGCTCGGCTTCGACTCGCTGATCGCCGTGGAGCTGCGCAACCGCCTCAACGCGGCGACGGGTCTGCGGCTGCGCACCACCGTGGTCTTCGACCACTCCTCGGCCGACGCCCTGGGCGAGGCGCTGCGCATCGAACTGCTCGGCGCGGCGCGGGAGGCCGGCCCGGTGCCGGCGGCGGCCGGCGACCCGGCGGAGCCGATCGCGGTCGTCGCGATGAGCTGCCGGTTCCCCGGCGGCATCGACGACCCGGACGGTCTGTGGCAGCTGCTGCTGGACGGCGGGGACGTGGTGGGGCCGATGCCCACCGACCGCGGCTGGGACCTGGCGGGCCTCTACGACCCCGATCCGGACCGGCCGGGGCGTTCGTACGTCAAGGAGGGCGGGTTCCTGTACGGCGCGGGCGACTTCGATCCCGGGTTCTTCGGGATCAGCCCGCGCGAGGCGGTCGCGATGGACCCGCAGCAGCGGCTGCTGCTGGAGACGTCCTGGGAGGCGTTCGAGCGGGCCGGGCTGGACCCGGCCGGGCTGCGGGAGAGCCGGACCGGGGTCTTCGTCGGCGTCAACTACCAGGACTACAGCTCGATCGCGGCCCAGGGCGCGCCGGACGCGTCCGAGGGGCACCTGGTGGCGGGCTCGGCGGCCAGCGTGGTGTCCGGCCGGGTCGCGTACACCCTGGGGCTGCAGGGCCCGGCGGTCACCGTGGACACGGCCTGCTCGTCCTCGCTGGTGGCGCTGCACCTCGCGGCGCAGGGGCTGCGCTCCGGGGACTGCTCGCTGGCGCTGGCCGGCGGCGTCGCGGTGATGGCCACGCCCGGGGTGTTCGTCGGGTTCTCCCGGCAGCGCGGGCTGGCGGCGGACGGGCGGTGCAAGGCGTTCGGCGCCGCCGCCGACGGGATGGGCCTGGCCGAGGGCGTGGGCGTGGTGCTGCTGGAGCGGCTCTCCGACGCCCGGAGCAACGGGCATCCGGTGCTGGCGGTGCTGCGCGGCAGCGCGGTGAACCAGGACGGCGCCAGCAACGGCCTGTCCGCGCCGAACGGGCAGGCGCAGCAGCAGGTGATCCGGCAGGCGCTGGCGAACGCCGGTCTGTCGGCGGCGGACGTGGACGCGGTGGAGGCGCACGGCACCGGGACGACGCTGGGCGACCCGATCGAGGCGGACGCGCTGCTCGCCACCTACGGGCGGGACCGGCCGGACGGGCGGCCGCTGTGGCTGGGTTCGCTGAAGTCGAACATCGGCCACACCCAGGCGGCGTCCGGGGTGGCCGGGGTGATCAAGTCGGTGCTGGCGCTGCGGCACGGCGTCCTGCCCAGGACCCTGCACGCCGAGGAGCGGACCCCGCACGTGGACTGGGCCTCCGGCGCGGTCGAGCTGCTGACCGAGGCCCGGGAGTGGCCGCGGACCGGGCGGCCGCGCCGGGTCGGGGTGTCCTCGTTCGGCTTCAGCGGCACCAATGTGCACGCGGTGCTGGAGGAGGCGCCGGGCGACGGGCCGGTGGCGACGGCCCCGGGCGGCGACGGGCTGCCGTGGCCGCTGTCGGCGAAGTCCGCCGAGGCGCTGGCCGCGCAGGCCGGGCGGCTCGCCGAGCACCTGCGGGCGGCCGGGTCGGAGCAGGCCGGCGTGGCCCGCACGCTGGCCGGGCGCGGTGCGTTCGAGGAGCGGGCGGTGCTGCTCGGCGGCGACCGTAGGGCCGCCCTCGCCGGCCTGACCGCGCTGGCCGCCGGGGAGCAGCTGCCCGCGGGCGTGCTGCGAGGGGTCGCGGACGCCGCCGGGCGGCGGGTGTTCGTCTTCCCCGGGCAGGGGGCGCAGTGGGCCGGGATGGCGGTCGAACTCCTCGACTCCGCCGAGGTGTTCGCCACCGCGATGGCCGACTGCGAACGCGCCCTCGC